>NZ_JBIWKR010000003.1:421223-933036 GCF_044765765.1 Streptomyces sp. NPDC102402 | reverse complement strand
GCCCCTGTGGTGCCCCCGGGGGGTGCGTCGTTTGAGCGGGGTGGGCCGACGACCCGCCGGGCCGGGGGGGGGCCCCCCCCCCGGGGCGGGGGGGGGGGGGGGCCGCGGCCCCCGCGCCCCCCCACCCCACTCACGGCTCTCCGGTCAGACGGCGAGCGCCTGGGCCCGGCGCTTCACCTCCGTACCGCGATTCTCGCTCAGGGCCTGCGCGGGGGTGCCGGGCAGGGTCGGGTCGGGAGTGAAGAGCCAGTCCAGCATCTCTTCGTCGTTGTAGCCGTCGTCCCTCAGGAGCGTCAGGGTCCCTACGAGGCCCTTGACCACCTTGTCGCCGTCGATGAAGGCGGCAGGCACCTGGAGCGCCCGGTTCTCACCACGTCGTACGGCGATCAGCTGGCCTTCCTTGACCAGCTGCCGTACGCGCGTCACCTCGACATCGAGCATTTCCGCGATGTCGGGAAGGTGGAGCCAGGCAGGGACGAGAGCATCGATCTTTGCGTCAATCTCGGTCACAGGGACAAGCGTGCCATCCCGGACCGACAGTCGGTAGCCGGGCCGGGCGTACGAGGCCGCGCCTACCCCTGGAGCACCGTCGATTTCAGCGGTACGGAGGAGTCGGCGGCCCGTGCCGGATCGATCCGCGCGCCCGCCTCGACGAGCTTGCGTCCCTGTGCCAGATCGCGCGGCCGGCTCACCGCCAGCACCGCCACCAGGACCCCCTGCCGCAGCCAGCAGACAGTCCAGGAGGGGTCCGCCGGAGCGCCCCGCCACAGGAGGGTGTCGGCACCGGCGTGATGGCCCGCGTACTGCACGAAGCGCCCGAACTGCTCGGACCAGAAGTAGGGCACCGGGTCGTACGCCCCGGCCGCCCGGCCCGTGAGGGCGGAGGCGACCGCCCGGGGGCCCTGGAGGGCGTTGTCCCAGTGGTGGACCAGCAGCCGTTCCCCGTAGCGGGCGGAGGGGAAGGAGGCGCAGTCGCCCACCGCGTAGACGTCGGGCAGCGAGGTGCGCAGCGAGCTGTCCGCGGTGACCGAGCCGTCCGGGCCGAGCGCGATGCCCGAACCCGCGAGCCACGCCGTGGCGGGCCGCGCTCCGATCCCCACGACCACCGCCCCGGCGGGGACCGTCCGGCCGTCCGACAGGTGGACGGAGCCCTCTTCGACACGTTCCACCCGGGCCCCGGTGAGGAGTTCGGCTCCGCTCTCGGCGTACCAGGCGGCCATCGGAGCGGCCACCTCGGCGGGCATCGTGCCCGCGAGAGGACGGTCGGCGGCCTCGACGACGGTGACCGCGCAGCCGGCCGCCCGGGCGGCCGTGGCGAACTCGGCGCCGATCCACCCCGCGCCGACGACGACCACGTCGTGCCGCCGCTCCAGGACGGGCCGCAGCCGCGCTGCGTCGTCGAGGGTGCGCAGCAGGTGCACACCGGGGACGCCCTCGGTGCCGGGCAGAGCGACGGGCTCCGCCCCGGTGGCGAGGACCAGGACGTCGTAGGCGACGGGCCCCTCGGCCGTGTCGAGCTCGTGCGCCCCGGCCCGCAGGCCGGCCACGTCCAGCCCCAGGCGCAGGGTGATGCCCAGCTCCTCGAAGTCGACGTCGAAGGCGGAGTCCTCGGCCTTGCCGAGCAGGACCGCCTTGGACAGCGGCGGCCTGTCGTACGGCTGGTGCGGTTCGGCGCCGATCAGCGTCACCGGGCCGGTGAAGCCCTGTTCGCGCAGGGCCACGGCCGTCTGCACCCCGGCCATGCCCGCGCCCACGATCACGACTCCGCGCGGGTGTCCCGCAGGCGGATCCTCTGTCTGCTCGCTCACCCGTCCACCCTAATCACCTGACGTGACGTCAGTCGGCGAGTTCCTCGACCACGCTCGTCCCGCTGCCCTCCTGGGACTCCCACTCCCATGTCTCGTCCAGGCGGACGCGGCCGTCAGGGAGGTCGGTGACGGTCGATCCGCAGTGCCCGCAGGAGGTCGTTCCGTCCTGCTTCAGCTGGACGTAGCGGAAGTCCAGGGTGTCCGCGTCCCGCGTCCCGACGAGATGCCCGCGGACGATGTCGCCGCCCGCGTACTCCGCCCAGATCCGGCCCTCCCGCTCGTGGTACGTGAAACGGGTCCGGGTCCCGACCTGGCCGGGGGCCTGGTCGGCGACCGGCGAGAGGACGAGTCCGTCGAGCGAACGGGCCACGGGTACGGCTCCCTTACTGGCATCGGCCGGTGGGGTCTAGGCTGGCCACCGTAAGACACTCGCGGGAGTCCGGACGCACCGGGCTGAGAGGGAGGCTGGCCGGCCTCCGACCGTACGAACCTGATCCGGGTCATGCCGGCGAAGGGAGGGGCTGGACGCCCATGCGCATCTCCGTACAGAGTTCCGACGTCCTGGTCGTCGGGGGCGGCATCATCGGGCTGGTGACCGCCTGGCGGTCCGCACAGCGTGGTCTGAGCACGACGCTGGCCGACCCGGAACCCGGCGGCGGGGCCGCCCGGGTGGCGGCCGGGATGCTCGCCGCCGTCACCGAGCTCCACTACGGGGAGCAGATGCTGCTCGGCCTCAACATGGCGTCCGCGGCGCGCTATCCGGACTTCGTGGCCGAGCTGGAGGAGGCGAGCGGGCAGGAGACCGCCTTCCGGGCCTGCGGCACGCTGTCCGTCGCCCTGGACTCCGACGACCGGGCCCACCTGCGGGAACTGCACGCCCTGCAGCAGCGTTCGGGGCTGCGGTCGGAGTGGCTCACCGGCCGCGAGTGCCGGCGTCTGGAACCGATGCTCGCCCCCGGCGTACGCGGCGGGCTCCGGGTCGACGGCGACCACCAGGTGGATCCCAGGAGGCTCGCCTCGGCCCTGGTCACGGCGTGCGAGCGGTCGGGCGTGCGCTTCCGCCGCGCCTGGGTCGAACGGCTCTCCGTCACGGGCGGCCGTGCTACGGGAGCCGTTCTCGCGGACGGTACGGATCTCGCCGCCGGCCAGGTGGTCCTGGCCGGAGGCAGCCTCAGCGGCCGGCTCGCGGGGATACCCGAGGCGGTCGTCCCGCCCGTACGCCCGGTCAAGGGGCAGGTGCTGCGGCTGACGGTGCCGCCCGCGTACGCCCCCTTCCTCAGCAGGACGGTGCGGGCCGTCGTGCGCGGCAGCCACGTCTACCTGGTGCCGCGCGCCAACGGCGAGCTGGTGGTCGGCGCGACGACCGAGGAGCAGGGCTGGGACACCACCGTCACCGCGGGCGGGGTCTACGAGCTGCTGCGGGACGCCCACGAGCTGGTGCCCGGGATCACCGAGCTGCCGCTGACCGAGACCCGGGCCGGGCTGCGGCCCGCCTCACCGGACAACGCGCCGCTGCTGGGCCCCACCGCGCTGGACGGCCTGCACCTGGCCACCGGCCACCACCGCAACGGGGTGCTGCTGACCCCGGTGACCGGCGACGTGATGGCGCACGTGCTCACCACGGGCGAGCTGCCCGAACTGGGCCGCCCCTTCGCACCGCGCCGCTTCGCGCCGGCGGCCGCCTCCCCGGGGGCCTCGCGGCTCCCGGGCCCCGAAGCCACCACCCCCGCCTCCCAGGAGCAGCCCGCATGACACAGTCCGTGCCGTCCGCCGGCCCCGTGAGGGTCTCCGTCAACGGGGAGCAGCGCGCCGTCCCCGCCGGCACCGCGCTGGGCGCCCTGGTCGGGGAGCTGACCGCGGCTCCCTCCGGGGTCGCCGCCGCGGTCAACGAGGCCGTCGTCCCCCGCGGCCAGTGGTCCGCCACCGCTCTCCGCGACGGCGACCGCGTCGAGATCCTGACCGCCGTCCAGGGAGGCTGACCATGTCCGACGATCTCTTCACGCTCGGCTCCACGACGTTCTCGTCCCGGCTGATCATGGGTACCGGCGGTGCGCCCAGCCTCGACGTGCTGGAGCGCTCGCTGATCGCCTCGGGCACGGAGCTGACGACCGTGGCGATGCGCCGGCTCGACCCGACCGTGCGGGGTTCGGTGCTCTCCGTCCTGGAGCGCCTCTCCATCCGGGTCCTGCCGAACACCGCGGGCTGTTTCACCGCCGGTGAGGCCGTGCTGACCGCCCGGCTGGCCAGGGAGGCGCTGGGCACCGACTGGATCAAGCTGGAGGTGGTGGCCGACGAGCGGACCCTGCTGCCCGATCCGATCGAGCTGCTGGACGCGGCCGAGGTCCTCGTCGACGACGGCTTCACGGTCCTTCCGTACACCAACGACGACCCGGTCCTGGCCCGCAGGCTCCAGGACGTGGGGTGTGCGGCGATCATGCCGCTGGGCTCCCCCATCGGGTCGGGGCTCGGCATCCGCAACCCCCACAACTTCCAGTTGATCGCCGAGCGGGCGGAGGTCCCCGTGATCCTGGACGCCGGTGCCGGGACCGCGTCGGACGCGGCGCTGGCGATGGAGCTGGGCTGTGACGCTGTGATGCTCGCCTCGGCGGTGACCCGGGCACAGGAACCCGAGCTGATGGCGGCGGCGATGCGGCACGCCGTGGACGGCGGGCGCCTCGCGTACCGGGCGGGACGGATCCCGCGCCGCCATTTCGCGGAGGCGTCGTCCCCGGTGGAGGGCCGTGCGGTGCTGGATCCGGAGCGTCCGGCCTTCTGATCCGGCACCGGGGGGCGTCCCCCGGTCACAGCACGTGCATGCCCCTGTCACGGCTCCGCACCGGAAAGTCCCCCGGGGACCGTGACCTCTCCGCGGTGTCCGTGGCAGCTCGTAGACTCGCTCCGTGGACACGACCCTCCAGGACCCCTTGGTCGGGCAGCTGCTCGACGGCCGCTATCGCATCGATGCGCGCATCGCCGTCGGCGGTATGGCCACGGTCTACCGGGCCGTGGACACCCGGCTCGACCGTGTGCTCGCCCTCAAGGTGATGCACCCGGCGCTCGCGACCGACGCCGCGTTCGTCGAGCGCTTCATCCGCGAGGCCAAGTCCGTCGCGCGGCTGGCCCACCCCAATGTGGTGGGTGTCTTCGACCAGGGCGCCCAGGGCGCATACGTCTACCTGGCGATGGAGTACGTCGCCGGGTGCACCCTGCGTGACGTCCTGCGCGAGCGCGGGGCGCTGCAGCCCCGCGCCGCCCTGGACATCCTCGAACCGGTGCTGGCCGCCCTCGGGGCCGCCCACCGCGCGGGCTTCGTCCACCGCGACATGAAGCCGGAGAACGTCCTGATAGGGGACGACGGCCGCGTGAAGGTCGCGGACTTCGGCCTCGTACGAGCCGTGGGGACCGCCACGGACACCACGGGCTCGCTCCTGGGCACGGTCTCGTACCTCGCCCCGGAGCAGATCGAGCAGGGGACGGCCGACACCCGGTCCGACGTCTACGCCTGCGGTGTGGTGCTCTACGAGATGCTGACCGGCGGCAAGCCCCATGCCGGGGACACCGCCGCACAGGTCATCTACCAGCACCTGAACCAGGACGTCCCAGCACCGTCCGGTGCCGTTCCGGGCCTGGCCGGCGGGCTGGACGAGCTGGTGGCCGTCGCCACGGCACGCGATCCCGATCTGCGTCCCGCCGACGCGGTGGCGCTTCTCGCGCGGTCCCGCGAGATACGCGCGGACCTCACCGAGGAGCAGCTCGACGCGGTGCCCCCGCAGGCGATCGCGGAGTCGCGCGACGCCGCCGAGGACCGTACGAGCGTGATCCCCCGGGTGATCCCGGCCGGCCAGGGCACCGCGCACCACACCAGCCGCCTGGAGATGCCGGCCCCGTCGGTGCCCGGGGAGCAGGGGCGCGGACGCCGCCGGTCCTTCTCCGGCCGGGGCCGTCGCGGGATGCTCGCCGTGATCGTGGCCGTCCTGCTGGTGCTGGGGACGGGCGCGGGCGTCTGGTACATCAACTCCGGTCAGTTCACCCGGGTCCCCTCGCTCCTGGGCCAGACCCAGAGCGCGGCCGAGCGGCGGCTCTCGGACGAGGGCCTCGACCTCAAGGGCGTCGACCGTGCCTACAGCGACACGGTGAAGCGAGGCACGGTGATCAGCAGTGATCCCGGCTCCGGTGAGCGGATCCGGGGCAACGACGCGGTGAAGCTGGTGATCTCGCGCGGCCCTGAGATCGTGAAGGTGCCCGATGTCGAGGGCCTCGCCCTCGCGGACGCCCGGCGCGCGCTCAAGGAGACGGGACTCGCGCCCGGGATGGTGACCCGGGAGTTCAGCGAGGAGACCGACCGGGGCAAGGTGGTCCGTACGGATCCGCGTGCCGGCACCGAGCGCCACCCGGACTCGGCGGTCGCCCTGGTCGTGAGCAAGGGCAGCCCCGTCGACGTCCCCGACGTCACGGGCCTCTCCGTCGAGGACGCCAGGACGGCGCTGGACGAGGCGGGCCTCGACGCCGAGGTGCTGACGGAGCGGGTCAACTCCCCCGAGGCGGCGGGCGAGGTCGCCCGGCAGTCGCCCGGCAGCGGTGCCGAGGCCGCCGAGGGCGACACGGTGGAGCTGACGGTCTCCAAGGGGCCGCGCATGCTCCAGGTCCCCGATGTCACGGGGAAGGACGTCGACGAGGCCCGGGGCACCCTGGAGGACGCGGGGTTCGAGGTCAAGGTCGACCGCCCCTTCCTCTCGTTCAGCGACACGGTCGGGAGCCAGTCGGTCGAGGGCGGCGAGACGGCCGCGGAGGGCTCCACGATCACCATCAGGACCAAGGGGCTCTAGGGTCTCTCCGTTCGGATCAGGCCGGATCGCGGAGCGGGGCACGCGAGCCCGGCATGATCCGGACGAGAGGCCCCGGGCACATCGAGGACAGGCGGAACATGCGCAACCCTGTAGGCGGTCACGTTCCCGTGGCCGGTGGACTGGCCAAGACCGGCCTCGGCTACGCACGGGAGCTGGCGGCGGAGACCGTCCAGGTCTTCGTCGCCAATCCGCGCGGCTGGGCGACGCCGTCCGGCAATCCGGCACAGGACGAGCTGTTCCGCTCGCAGTGCGCGGCCGAGTCGGTCCCGGCGTACGTCCATGCCCCGTATCTGATCAACTTCGGCTCGCACACCGAGGCCACGGTCGAGCGGTCGGTCCTGTCGCTGCGCCACTCGCTGCGCCGGGCGAGGGAGATCGGCGCCCTCGGTGTGGTGGTGCACACCGGCTCGGCGACCGGCGGACGCCCGCGCGAGGAGGCCCTCGCCCAGGTGCGTACGCACATGCTTCCGCTGCTGGACGAGCTGACGCGTGACGACGATCCGTACCTGCTGCTGGAGTCGACCGCCGGCCAGGGCTCCTCGCTCTGCTCGCGGACCTGGGACTTCGGCCCGTACTTCGAGGCCCTGGACTCCCACCCCAAGCTGGGGATCTGCCTGGACACCTGCCACATCTACGCGGCGGGGCACGACCTGACGGGCCCCGTCGGGATGCGGCAGACCCTGGATCTGCTGGTGGAGACGGTCGGCGAGGGGCGGTTGAAGCTGATCCACGCCAACGACTCGAAGGATGTGGTGGGGGCTCACAAGGACCGGCACGAGAACATCGGCGCGGGTCACATCGGTGTCGAGCCGTTCCGTGAGCTGTTCTCGCATCCGGCGACCGAAGGCGTGCCGCTGATCATCGAGACACCTGGCGGCAGGGAGGGCCACGCCGCGGACGTGACACGGCTGAAGGGGCTCCGGGACGCCCGCTGAGCCAGGGCACGGAATACCCCCAGGGGGTATCTCGTTCCCGAGGGTGTCAGGTATCCGCGACCGAGCTCCGGGGGCTTCTCATGCAGCACGGCACACAGCAGGAACACCACGGCACGCACGGCGGCGGAGGTTCGTCCTGGGCCATGGCGGCGCGCGCGACCCTGCACTGCCTCACCGGCTGCGCGATCGGCGAGGTCCTCGGCATGGTGATCGGCACCGCGCTCGGCTGGGGAAACGTGCAGACGATGGCGTTGGCGATCGTCCTCGCGTTCTTCTTCGGCTACGCGCTGACCCTGCGCTCCGTACTGGGTGCCGGCGTGGGCCTCCGCGCGGCCGTGCGGATCGCGCTGGCCGCCGACACCGTGTCCATCGCCGTGATGGAGCTCATCGACAACGGGGTGATCGCGCTCTGGCCGGGGGCCATGGACGCCCACCTGTCGGACGGCGTCTTCTGGACCGTCCTGGCCATCGCCCTGGCGGCGGCCTTCGTCGTCACGACACCGGTCAACAAGTGGATGATCAGCCGCGGCAAGGGGCACGCGGTGGTGCACCGCCACCACTGAACGGCCACCCGGGGGCGTCAGAGTTCGGGGCCGTCCCCGGGCTCCTCCTGGTAGGAGTAGCGCTGCTCGCTCCACGGGTCACCGATGTTGTGGTACCCGCGCTCCTCCCAGAAGCCCCGGCGGTCGGCCGTCATGTACTCGATGCCCCGGACCCACTTGGGCCCCTTCCAGGCATACAGATGCGGTACGACCAGGCGCAGCGGGAATCCGTGTTCGGCGGTGAGCAGCTCGCCGTCCTTGTGGGTGGCGAACAACGTCCGGTCCGACGCGAAGTCGGCCAGCCGCAGATTCGAGCTGAATCCGTATTCGGCCCAGACCATCACATGGGTGACGTGGGGCGCGGGCGGCGCCAGCTCCACGATCTCGCGGGCCAGGATTCCGCCCCATTCGGCACCGAGCATGCTGAATTTCGTCACGCAGTGGAGGTCCGCGACGACGGACGAGAAGGTGAGTGCCGAGAATTCCTGGTGATTCCAGCAGTGCTTGTCACCGTCGGCCGTGGCCCCGAAGACCCGGAACTCCCAGCGGTCCGGTTTGAACTTGGGCACGGGGCCGTAATGGGTGACCGGCCAACCTCGCTGCAGTCGCTGCCCCGGTGGAAGCCCGGACTGCTCTGCTGTGCCGCGTTCCCGGCTTTCCGGCTGACCCATGCCTCCATGGTGACAGACAGGCAGGGGTGGTCATGACCAGGGGAGAGTCGATCCGGGCAACTCGCACTAAGCGTGCACTTACTGGACGGCCGAGTGGCGCGGTGCGAGGATGCGCCGGAAACATGCCCAGTTCACCGGTTGGAAGGAGCCTCTGCGATGCAGGGCGACCCCGAGGTCCTCGAGTTCCTGAACGAACAGCTGACCGCCGAATTGACTGCCATCAATCAGTACTTCCTGCACGCGAAGATGCAGGAGAACTTCGGCTGGACGAAGCTCGCGAAGTACACCCGGGCGGAGTCGTTCGACGAGATGAAGCACGCGGAGCTCCTCACCGACCGGATCCTGTTCCTGGACGGGCTGCCCAACTACCAGCGGCTCTTCCACGTGCGCGTCGGCCAGACGGTCACCGAGATGTTCCAGGCGGACCGGCAGGTCGAGGTGGAGGCGATCGACCGCCTCAGGCGGGGCATCGAGGTGATGCGCGGCAAGGGCGACATCACGTCGGCGAACATCTTCGAATCCATCCTGGAGGACGAGGAGCACCACATCGACTATCTCGACACCCAGCTGGAGCTGGTCGAGAAGCTCGGTGAGCCGCTCTACATCGCCCAGTTGATCGAGCAGCCGGAGAGCTGAACCCCGACGCGGTTCCGCGGCGGTCCCGGGCGGTCCCGTCAGGCGGCGTCGGAGAGCCTGACGTCCGGCGCGGTGCCGAAGGCGACGGGCGAACCGGCCGGAGCGGCCGCCGCCTCCGTACGTCCCTCGACGAGCTCGCGGCGCGGGCACTCACCGCGGCCGAGCAGCGCCTGGATCCTGCGGACGCAGCCACCGCAGTCGGTACCCGCCTTGCAGGCGGAGGCGATCTGGCGGGGCGTGCACGCTCCGCCGTCCGCATGCTTCCTGACCTGGTCCTCCGTGATGCCGAAGCAGGAGCAGACGTACACGCGGTTCACCTCCCGGGGGATCGTTCGCTGCGCCGTCCCGATTTTTCGGTGAGGCTAACCTAACCTTACCCGCGACGTCCCGCACACAAAAGCCCCGGATACGCCTGTGGGGCACGGATCACATCGATCCGTGCCCCACAGGCGTTCACCGAAGGTGATCCCTACTGGTCGCGGTACATCTCCGCCACCAGGAAGGCCAGGTCGAGGGACTGGCTGCGGTTGAGGCGCGGGTCGCAGGCGGTCTCGTAACGCTGGTGCAGATCGTCGACGAAGATCTCGTGGCCACCGCCGACGCACTCGGTGACGTCGTCACCGGTGAGCTCGACGTGGATGCCGCCGGGGTGGGTCCCGAGCTGCTTGTGCACCTCGAAGAAGCCCTTGACCTCGTCCAGGACGTCGTCGAAACGGCGCGTCTTGTGGCCGGACGCGGCCTCGAAGGTGTTCCCGTGCATCGGGTCCGTGACCCACACCACCTGCGCACCGGAGGCGGTGACCTTCTCGACGAGCTCGGGGAGCTTGTCGCGGACCTTGTCGGCACCCATGCGGACGATGAAGGTCAGCCGGCCGGGCTCGCGCTCGGGGTCGAGACGGTCGACGTAACCGAGCGCCTCGTCGACGGTGGTCGTCGGGCCGAGCTTGATCCCGATGGGGTTGCGGATCTTCGAGGCGAACTCGATGTGCGCCCCGTCCATCTGGCGGGTGCGCTCGCCGACCCAGACCATGTGGCCGGAGGTGTCGTAGAGCTGACCGGTGCGCGAGTCTGTGCGGGTCAGCGAGGACTCGTAGTCGAGCAGCAGCGCCTCGTGCGAGGCGTAGAACTCGACCGCCTTGAACTCGGCCGGGTCCGTGCCGCAGGCCTTCATGAAGTTCAGCGCGTTGTCGATCTCGCGGGCCAGCGCCTCGTAGCGCTGACCGGACGGCGAGGACTTCACGAAGTCCTGGTTCCAGGCGTGCACCTGTCGCAGGTCGGCGTAACCGCCGGTGGTGAAGGCGCGGACCAGGTTCAGCGTGGAGGCGGACGCGTGGTACATCCGCTTCAGCCGCTCGGGGTCCGGGACGCGGGAGGCCTCGGTGAAGTCGAAGCCGTTGACGGAGTCGCCGCGGTAGGTCGGCAGGGTGACGCCGTCGCGGGTCTCGGTCGGCTTGGAGCGCGGCTTCGAGTACTGCCCGGCGATGCGGCCGATCTTGACGACCGGCACGGAGGCCGCGTACGTCAGGACGGCGCTCATCTGGAGCAGCGTCTTCAGCTTGGCGCGGATGTGCTCGGCGGACACGGCGTCGAAGGCCTCGGCGCAGTCACCGCCCTGCAGCAGGAACGCCTCGCCCTTGGCGACGGCTCCCAGGCGGGCGCGCAGCTGGTCGCACTCGCCTGCGAAGACGAGCGGGGGATACGACTCGAGGTCCGCGAGTACGTCGCGCAGAGCCTCGGCATCGGGGTACTCGGGCTGCTGCGCCGCGGGAAGGTCTCGCCAGGTGTGGCCACCGGCGACGGAGGTATTGGCGTTCACGGTCACCTTGACAACACTACGGGGTCGTGGGGGCGTCCCATTCTCCCGCTCACCACATGAGACGCGCGCTCGTTTGTCCACCGTTTCGGATATGGTGCGTGGCATGTTCGCGCAGACGACCCAGAACTGGTGGTGGACCGCTCATCCGGCGGCCCGCTGATTCATCGCGCGTACACACTTCGCGAAGGCCGCCCGAGGGGCGGCCTTCTCTGCGTTTCGGTGCCGGGAGCCGTTCCTCACTCAGGAAGGAACGCCCATGCCCGACCGTGCCGTCGACCTCTTGTCAGCCCTGCTCCGTGACGATGCCCCGCCCTTCGCTCTGCTGCGCCGGCGCACCCCCGGCCGTGACCACGACACCGTCGAGCTCCTGACCGGCGAGGTGCGGGAGGTGGCCCGGCTGGCCGACATCCCGGTGCGCGACCTCCCGTCGCTCGCCCTGGTGCCGTTCCGGCAGATCGCCGAGCGCGGGTTCGACGTGCGGGACGACGGCACCCCGCTCGCCGTGCTCGTCGCCGACCAGGCGCACGAGCTGCCGCTGGGCGAGGTTCTCACGCGGCTGCCCGGCCACGACGTACAGGTCGTGGACGGCGCCTTCGACGTCGCCGACGAGGCCTACGCGGACATCGTCCGGCGCGTCGTCGAGGACGAGATCGGGCAGGGCGAGGGCGCGAACTTCGTGATCCGGCGGACCTTCGGCGGCGAGATCCCCGGCTTCGGCCGGGCGGACGCGCTGGCCCTGTTCCGGCGGCTGCTGGCGGGTGAGCGCGGGGCGTACTGGACGTTCGTCGTGCACACCGGGGAGCGGACCCTGGTCGGCGCCAGCCCTGAGGTCCACGTGCGGATGTCCGGCGGGACGGTGGTGATGAACCCGATCAGCGGGACCTACCGCTACCCGGACGAGGGCCCGACGGCCGAGGGCCTGCTGGCCTTCCTCGGTGACCGCAAGGAGACCGAGGAGCTCTCCATGGTGGTCGACGAGGAACTCAAGATGATGTGCACCGTCGGCGACATGGGCGGTGTGGTGGTCGGCCCCCGGCTGAAGGAGATGGCCCACCTCGCGCACACGGAGTACGAGCTGCGCGGGCGCTCCTCGCTGGACGTGCGCGAGGTCCTGAAGGAGACGATGTTCGCGGCGACGGTCACCGGCTCCCCCGTGCAGAACGCCTGCCGGGTGATCGAGCGGTACGAGCCGGAGGGCCGCGGCTACTACGCGGGCGCCCTGGCACTGGTGGGCCGGGAGCCCGGCGGGGCCCAGACGCTGGACTCGCCGATCCTGATCCGCACCGCCGACATCTCCGCGGCCGGCCGGCTGCGCGTGCCGGTGGGGGCCACGCTCGTACGCCACTCCGACCCGGCGGGGGAGGTCGCCGAGACCCACGCCAAGGCGGCCGGCGTACTCGCGGCGCTGGGCGTCCGCCCGGGGCGGCCCGGGTCCGAGTCGGGCCGTCCGCGGCTGGCCTCCGATCCCCGGGTCCAGGGGGCGCTGGACGACCGGCGCGGCGGGCTCGCCCCCTTCTGGCTGCGGATGCAGGAGCGGACGGACGACCTGTCCGGTCACGCGCTGGTGGTGGATGCCGAGGACACCTTCACGGCGATGCTGGCGCACCTGCTGCGCTCCTCGGGCCTCACGGTCTCGGTGCGCCGGTACGACGAGCCCGGGCTGCGGGAGACGGTGCGGGCCCATGAGGGGCCCGTCGTCCTGGGGCCCGGCCCCGGCGATCCCGGAGACACCGCCGATCCGAAGATGCGGCTGCTGAGGGAGCTGACCGCCGAGCTCGTGCGGGACCACCGCCACGGGCTGCTCGGCGTCTGCCTCGGCCACGAGCTGATCGCGGCGGAGCTCGGCCTGGAGATCGTGCGGAAGGAGGTGCCCTACCAGGGGGCCCAGACCCGCGTCGACCTGTTCGGCAGGCCGGAGACCGTGGGCTTCTACAACAGTTTCACCGCGCGCTGCGACGAGGCCGCCGAGGCAGAGCTGGGCGCGCACGGCATCGAGGTGAGCCGGGACGCCGCCACCGGTGAGCTGCACGCGCTGCGGGGCAGGGACTTCGCTTCGGTGCAGTTCCACCCGGAGTCGGTTCTGACGCTGCGCGGCGCGACGATCGTGACCGGGCTGCTGGCGGCACTGCCGGTGGCCGGCTGAGAGGGCCGGAGACCGGGGGCGGCCTGGGGCATGACGCGCCCGGAGACCGGGGCGGCCTGGGGCATGACACGGCAGGGCGCCCGCCGGCAGCGGCGCGACGCGGCGTACGCGGCGTGTCCCTGAGGGGGCACGCCGGGGCCGGGCCCGACGGTGCCCGGCCCCTAACGCGGCGGGAGGGCCGGGACCAGGACGTTCTCGCTGCGGCGGCCGGCCAGGTGGTCGGTGACGTTCCGCACGGTGGCCTCGATGATCTGCCCCACGGCGTCACGCGTGTAGTAGGCCTGATGGGAGGTCACGATGACGTTGGGGAAGGTGACGAGCCGGGCGAGCGTGTCGTCGTCGATGCCCTCCACGGACTTGTCGACGTAGAAGAGCCCCGCCTCCGCCTCGTAGACGTCCAGCCCTACACCGGTGAAGCGGCCGGCCCGCAGTTCGGTGACGAGTGCGCGGCTGTCGATGAGGCCGCCCCGGCTGGAGTTGACCAGGATCGCGTCGTCCTTCATCAAGGAGAGGGCGTCGGCCCCGATGATGTGCTGGGTGGCCGGCAGCAGGGGCACGTGGAGGCTGATCAGGTCCGCCTCCGCGAAGAGCCGCTCCTTGTCCACGTACGTCATGCCGAGGGCGGTGCAGGCCGGGTTCTCGGCGACGTCCCAGCCGAGCAGGTCCATGCCGAAGCCGTGGGCGATCCGGGTGAAGGCCTCGCCGATCTTCCCGGTGCCGACCACACCGGCGGTGCGGCCGTGCATGTCACGGCCGAGGAGCCCGTCGAGCCGGAAGTCGAAGTCCCGGGTGCGGCTCACCGCGCGGACGATCCGGCGGTTGACGGCCATGGCAAGGGTCCAGGCGAACTCGGCGACCGAGTGGGGTGAGTAGGAGGAGACCCTGGCGACGCGCAGGGCGAGCCGTTCGGCGACGTCGAGATCGATGTTGTTGAAGCCGGTGGAGCGCTGGGCGATCATCTGCGTGCCGCCCGCGGCGAGGGTCTGCAGGACCTCACCGCCGAGGTCGGCGTTGACGCTGGTGGAGATGATCTCGTAGCCCGCGGCGATCGGGGCGGTGTCCTTGGTGAGGAAGACGTCCAGGCAGCGGACGTCGTGGAGGCCGGCGAAGGCCTTCTCGATCAGCGGCTTCTCGTCGGACTGCACGCCGAATGCCAGGATTTCCACGACGTCTCCCGGGTGAAGGGGGTGGGGCCGGTCCTCGCGAACACAGGGTCCTCGCGGACACAGGGTCCTCGCGAATATACGGCCCGCACCCCCGGGGCGCCGCTCGGCCGTGGATCAGCCGGAGAAGACCCCCGCTTCCGCGCGGAGGGCCGGGTCGACGGTCTTCAGGCGGGCCGTCGCCTCCGCGATCGGCACCCGGACGACGTCCGTGCCCCTCGGAGCGATCATCACGCCTGAGACGCCCTCGTGCACCGCGTCGACGGCGTGCCGTCCGCGGGACGGTCGATTCCGCTGTGGTGCGCGGCGGTTGCGGGTCACACGTCGTCGAGGCCGGCCTCGATGGCGTACCGCACGAGCTCCACCCGGTTGTGCAGCTGGAGCTTGCCCAGGGTGTTCTGCACATGGTTCTGGACGGTGCGGTGGGAGATGACCAGGCGCTCGGCGATCTGCTTGTACGACAGTCCCTTGGCGACCAGCCGCAGGACCTCCGTCTCGCGGTCGGTGAGCTGCGGGACCTTCGGCCGGTCGGTGGCAGCGGGGGCGGGGTCGGAGGCGAGCCGGCGGTATTCGCCGAGGACCAGTCCGGCCAGGCCCGGAGTGAAGACCGGGTCCCCGGCCGCGGTGGCGCGCACGGCGTCGGTCAGCTCCTGGGTGCTGGCGGACTTGAGCAGATAGCCGGTGGCGCCCGACTTCACCGCCTCCAGGACGTCGGCGTGTTCCCCGCTGGCGGAGAGCACCAGGACGCGCAGCCCGGGGAGGGTGCCGACGAGTTCCTTGCAGACCTGGACACCGGGCATCCCCGGCAGATTCAGGTCGAGCACGAGGACCTCGGGTGCGGCGGCCCTGGCCCGGCGCACGGCACCGGGGCCGTCACCGGCGGTCGCGACCACGTCGAAGCCGGACTCGGCCAGGTCGCGGGCGACGGCGTCGCGCCACATCGGATGGTCGTCGACCACCATCACCTTGATGGCCCGCTCCTCGGACGCCTGTGTGTTCGGTGTACTCATCGGGCCGTTCCCGCCTTCCCCCGTGAAACCTTCGGAACCTTCAACTCGACCTCGGTGCCCTGACCGGGCACCGAGATCAGCTCTGCTGTGCCGCCCAGGTCGCGCAGCCGCCCGCGGATCGACAGGGCGACGCCGAGCCGGCCCTCCCCCGCCGCCTGGTCGAGCCTGCCCTCCGGGATGCCCGGGCCGTCGTCCCGGACCGTGACGATCACCTCGTCCGGTTCGTCCTCGACCAGGATCCACGCCTGGGCGTCCGGCCCCGCGTGGCCCCGTACGTTGTCCAGCGCGGCGCTGACCGCGGCGGCAAGCTCACGCGCGGCACCGGCGGCGAGCAGCACCGGGGCCCCGGGCTCCGCGAAGGTGACCCGGGAGCTCGCGTGCGGGGCGAGCAGCGTGCGCAGGTCGGATTCCGCGCTCTGCGGACCCTCGGCCTCCACCACGCGGACCACCGCGCCCTCGGCGCTGTCCTCGGAGACCCTCGTCGTCGGCACCAGCCCGCTGGAGACCAGGGTCCGCAGGGCGACCTCCTGCTCCCCGGCCATCCGGCCGAGCTCCGCCGCCTCACCGCCCAGCGCCGTGCCGCGGCGCTGGACCATGGCCAGGACCTGCAGGACGCTGTCGTGGATGTCGCGGGCCAGCCGCTCGCGCTCCCTGGTGGCGGCCTCGATCTCCAGTGCGCGGGCCAGGGTGCGTTCACTGGCGCGTGCCACCTCGACCACGTAGCCGATGGCGATGGAGGCGACCCACACCAGCAGCACGTTGTGGAAGGTGTCCTCGCTGGGCTCGCCGCGCTCGACGATGTTGGCGGCGGCGACGAGGGTGGAGGCGAAGGCCGCCCAGCGCCAGCCGCCCTTGAGCGCGAACGCGAGGACGGAGCCGGCGGTCCAGATCGAAGGAAGGGTCGGGCCGTCCGAGTGCTGGGCGTCGAAGTCGGCGAGCGG
This sequence comes from Streptomyces sp. NPDC102402, assembly GCF_044765765.1. Classification (NCBI taxonomy): domain Bacteria; kingdom Bacillati; phylum Actinomycetota; class Actinomycetes; order Kitasatosporales; family Streptomycetaceae; genus Streptomyces; species Streptomyces sp. NPDC102402. Next base: position 916,524 of record NZ_JBIWKR010000003.1, on the reverse strand, counting down.
GGTCAGCAGGATCCCGGTCAGGGCGACGACGAGATCCAGCCCGAGGAAGCGCTTGGTGCAGCTCGCGGCGTTGGCCACCCTGGGGAGGGTGACGGCCGTCCAGAGGGCGAGGAACACCAGGAAGGCGACGGCCACCCAGGGACGCTCGTACTGCTCGCGGCCGAAGCCCGCGAGCAGTGCCGCGTACACGAGGGTCAGCACGCGGTACGCGGTCAGTGCCCGCCACAGCGGCTGCTCGACCGACATCCGTACGACCCGTTCACGCCCAGCCATGTGCCCTCCCCCGGTACCCGCCCCTGTCATGCTGCCCGCTCCGGTCGGCCGGTGGCGCTCCTACGCGCCGGACCGCTCCGTTCCCTTCTTCTTCGCCTCCTCGGCGATCTGCCGCTTGGCCGCCGTCGCGTAGATGTCCACGTACTCCTGGCCGGAGAGCTTCATGATCTCGTACATGACCTCGTCGGTCACCGAGCGCAGGATGAAGCGGTCCCCGTCCATGCCCTGGTAACGGCTGAAGTCCAGCGGCCTGCCGATCCGGATGCCGGGCCGCATCAGCTTGGGCACCACCTGGCCGGGGGGCTGGATCTTCTCCGTGTCGATCATCGCCACGGGGATGACGGGGGCACCTGTGGCGAGCGCCACCCGGGCGAGGCCGCCGGGCTTGCCCCGGTAGAGCCGTCCGTCGGGTGACCGGGTGCCCTCCGGGTAGATACCGAAGAGTCCGCCGCTCTCGATCACCTGGATGCCCGCCCTGATGGCCGCCTCCCCGGCGCCACGTCCTCCGGACCGGTCGACCGGGAGCTGCCCCACACCCTTGAAGAAGGCGGCGGTGAGCTTGCCCTTCACCCCGGGCGCGGTGAAGTACTCCGCCTTGGCGATGAAGGTCACCTTGCGGTCGAGGACCGCCGGCAGGAAGAAGGAGTCGGAGAACGACAGGTGGTTGCTCGCGAGGATCGCGGGCCCGTGTGCGGGGATGTTCTCCAGACCCTCCACCCACGGTCTGAAGGCCAGCTTCAGGGAGCCGCCGATGGAGAACTTCATTGCGCCGTAGATCAACTCGGGTGCCTCCTGTGTGCCGTCGATGAGACCTTAACCCGTGGTGCCGCCACCGCCCCCGCCCCCTCGGAGCGGACTCCCCCGCGGCCGCACCCGCAGGTGACGGCCGCTCGGGCGGTGACGGCCCTGGTCGGTGTCGGTCCGGTCGCGTACGGTGAAGTAATCCTTTTGCACGCCCCCCGCACCCCGCCCCGCTTCATGAACAGGAGACCCCGGTGCCGGTCCTGCCTGGAGCCGAGCCGTTCCGCCACGAGGGCGGAGAGGTCGGCGTCCTCCTCTGTCACGGATTCACGGGTTCGCCGCAGTCGCTGCGCCCCTGGGCCGACCGGCTCGCGGAGCGGGGACTGACCGTCTCGCTGCCGCTGCTGCCCGGGCACGGCACGCGCTGGGAGGACATGGCCGTCACGGGCTGGCAGGACTGGTACGCGGAGGTGGACCGGGAGCTGAGGGCCCTGCGCGCCCGCTGCGAGCAGGTCTTCGTCTTCGGCCTCTCCATGGGCGGGGCCCTGGCACTGCGCCTCGCCGCGAAGCACGGTGACGAGATCGCCGGCCTGGTGCTGGTGAACCCGGCCAACAAGGTGCACGGCCTCTCGGCGTACGCCCTGCCGGTCGCCCGGCACCTGGTGCGGACGACGAAGGGGCTGACCAGCGACATCGCGCTGGAGGGCTCCGAAGAGGTCGGTTACGACCGGGTGCCGCTGCATGCCGCGCACTCCGTGCGGGCGTTCTTCCGGCTGGTCGACGCCGATCTGCCCCAGGTGACCCAGCCGATCGTGCTGCTGCACAGCCCGCAGGACCATGTCGTGCCGCCGGCGGACTCGGCGCGGATCCTCAGCCGGGTCTCGTCCCGGGACGTCCAGGAGATCCTCCTGGAACAGAGCTACCACGTGGCGACGTTGGACCACGACGCGGAGCGGATCTTCGACGAGGGCTTCCGGTTCATCGACCGCCTCGCACTCGACGCTGGCAAGAAGGGGAGCACGTCCGGTGGCTGAGCACGACGCGGAGCGCGCGGGCAGTGACGAGGAGCGCGAACCGCGCCCCACGGAGGGAAGGGCCGTGCCCGAGGGCACGGAGGGGGCCGGGCCGTTCGACGAGGCCGCGGCCTGGGAGGCGATCGTCGCGGGGTACGGCGAGGAGCCGCCGGACCCTCCGGGCGCCAAGCCGTTCAAGTCGATCGAGGACCTGGTCCTGCTGGAGGACGACCAGGTGAACGTCCTCGGCCCCGAGCCGGAGTCCGGCGCGGGCGAGGACGCGGACAAGGGGGTGAGCGGGAAGGCGCCCGGGGGGCCGGCGGAGAAGAAGCCGCTCGGCGGGTCGGTCGTCTTCGCCCCCGGGGTCGCGGGTCCGCGTGACTACGACCTGGAAGAGCCCGGGGACGACGACATCGACGATCCGGACGACAGCGAGGAGGGGCACTTCGTCCCCCCGGAGCCGCCGCCGCTTCCCGAGGCCGACGTGACGGCGAAGTTCGCCTGGCTCGCGGTCGTCGGCGGCCCGGTGCTGATGCTGATCGCGGTGCTGATGCAGTGGGAGATGACGTGGTGGCTCACCACGCTCTCCATCGGCGGCTTCCTGGGCGGCTTCGCCACCCTGGTGGCCCGTATGCCCCACGACGACGAAGAGGACGACGATCCGGGGCGCGGCGCGGTCGTCTGACCCGTACGAGCGGACCCCGGGGCGGTACGGCGGGCGGGGCCCGGTGGGCGGGAGAGCGGGGGCGCCCGCCTCTCCCCCGGCCCCGCGGCTGCTCAACCCGTCGCCGGCACCCTGAGGGCGGCCAGCACGGGCAGATGGTCCGTGGCCGCCCGCAGATCCGCTCCGGTGACGCCGGGCAGGCCGGCCGGGACTCCGCAGCCGAGGACCTCGACGCCGTCCGTCGCGAACACCGCGTCGATGCGCTTGCGCGGTGCGCCGGGCGGGAAGGTGAGCTCGCCGCCCCACGGGCGTACGGTCCGGCAGTCCTGAAGGCTCCCGGCCAGCCGCCGGAAGGCGAGTCCCTCCGGTACGTCGTTGAGGTCGCCGGCCACGACGGCGTGCGGGACGCCCATGGCCTCGACCCGCTCCAGCAGCATGCCCGCCTGGGCCTGCCGCTCCTCACGCTGCAGGCTCAGATGGCAGCTCACGACACCGAGCCTGGCCCCGGCGAACCGTACGACCGCTGTCGCCAGGCCGCGCCTGTGCAGACCGGGGGTGAGCGGCAGCAGGACGTCCTCGGTGCGCTCCACGGTGGCGCGCAGTGAGCAGAGCAGCAGCGGCCCGGCCGCCGTGGCACCACCGCTGAGGATCACCAGGTCGGTCATGGCCGCGAGCCTGGCCGCCGCCTTCCGCCAGCGGAAGAAGCGCGGGGCCTCCTGGACGCACACCAGGTCGGGTGCGCAGGCGCGGATGACACGGGCCAGCGCCTCGGTGTCGTCGCGCAGCGAGCGGACGTTGTAGCTGAGCACCCGGATGACGGCTGAACCGTCCGGCTCGGTACGGGAGTCGGGCAGGGGCATCGGCGTCGTGACCATGGGAGGCACGATACGACGGACGCCCGCCGCACCCCGGAGGGCGCGACGGGCGTCGGACGTGCTGGGGTGGGGTCAGCCCTGGCGTGCCAGGTCCGCCGCACCTACCAGGCCCGCCTTGCCGCCCAGTTGGGCCGCCAGGACCTGGGCGTGCGGGCGCCACTCGCCGCCGATCAGCCAGCGCCGGAACGACTTGCGGATCGGGTCGAGGACCAGCTCGCCCTCGTCCGAGACACCGCCACCGACGATGAAGGCGGACGGGTCGAAGAGCGACGCGAGGTCGGCCAGTCCGGCGCCGGCCCAGCGGGCCAGCTCACGGAAGGAGTCGACGGCCACGGGGCAGCCCTGGCGGGCGGCCTCGCTGATGTGCTTGCCCTCGATGCCCTCGACCGTGCCGTCGCCGAGGCTCAGCAGGATCGTGGCGTTCTCCGGGGTGGCGTTGGCACGCTGCTTCGCGTACCGGACGAGCGCGCGCCCGGAGGCGTACTGCTCCCAGCAGCCCTGGCTGCCGCAGCCGCAGAGCAGTCCGTCCGGGACGACCCGGATGTGACCGAATTCCGCCGCCACACCGAAGCGACCGCGGCGGAGCTTGTTGCCGATGATGATGCCGCCGCCCAGCCCGGTGCCGAGCGTGATGCAGATGACGTCGTCGTGCCCCTGGCCGGCGCCGAAGCGGTATTCGCCCCAGGCCGCCGCGTTGGCGTCGTTCTCGACGACGACGGGCAGGCCGACGCGCTGCTCGACCTTGTCCTTGAGCGGCTCGTGGCGCCAGTTGATGTTCGGGGCGAACAGCACGGTGGCGCGCTTGTCGTCGACGTATCCGGCCGCGCCGATGCCTACGGCCTCGACGTCGTGTCCCTCGCTCGCCCCGGCCACGGCGGCGCTGATCGCGTCCACGATGCCTTCTGCCGTCGGCGGGGTCGATACCTTGAACGTCGAGAGGATCCGGCCCTCTTCGTCGACCACTCCAGCCGCGATCTTCGTGCCGCCGATATCGACGCCGATGGTGAGTCCCATGAATCCCTCAGTTTCGGTCGAGCCCCGCTACGGCCAACCGTACCCGAGCCGGGGACGGGTATTTCCTGCCCAGGGTCAGTCCAGGTCGATGTGTTCGCTGCCGCCGGTGCCTTCGTCACGCGGGTCCGAGGGGTCCTCGGCCGCCTTCTTCCCGGCACCGGGGGTGCTTCCGGTGCCGCCGGAGGCGCCACCGGCGCCCTCGGTACCCCGGGTCCAGCGGCCCTCCTGGCCCTCGACGGCGGAGCGGTAGGCGGCCAGGAGCTCGCTTCCCGCGGCGGCGAGATGATCGAAGAGTTCCGGGTTGCGCTCGATGACGGGTTCGACGGCGGACTTGGCCTGCCGGATCACCTGCTGGACGGTGCCCTGGGTGGCCATGCCGAGCAGGGGCGACTGCAGGGAGGTCACCTTGTCGGCCACGGCGTCGATCAGCTTGCGCAGCTCATCGGCGGCGGAACCCGGCTGCTGTCCGTACTGGGCCCGCCGGCGGGCCTTCTCGGCTTCGAGGTCCTCGGCGCAGGCCTCCGCCCACGCGTCGTCGTCGACGGGACGATCGGTGGCTTCACTCATGGCGGACTCCTGCGACGCGGTTGCCTGCGTGGCCGTGCGAGCCACGTACTACCGACGTTACCCGAACGGTGGTACGCCGTTCATTGTGTCCGGGGCCAGAGCGCGGGGTCAGGTGTGAACCGGACACGCAGGACGCCGTCGGTCAGCGCGGCTCCGGAGACGGTGCAGCGGCGCAGCGCGGACTCCAGGCGCACGGTCCGGTGGAACGGCCCCGCGGTGAGGAGCAGTTCGTCGCCGCGCCGTACGAGACCGAGGTCCTCCTTGACCGCACCGGGCAGGGGCAGGCACCAGGCGATGACGCCGTCGCCGGCGTCCTCGGTCCACCAGGGGCCCCCGGCGTGTCCCGGTTCCCTGTCGTCCGGGGCGCACGCCTCGGCGAGCAGAGCCAGGTCGTCGAGGGTGCGCGGCTCGCGGCCGAGGTGGGCGGTCTCGCGTACGGGGGTCCCGGGCGCCCACTCCTGGTGCCAGTGGTCCAGGCACTTCTCCTGGCCGGCGGCGAGATCCGCGAACCAGGGGTCGCCGGAGTGGCGGGGCAGGACCTTGGCGGCCACGACGGCGTCGACGCGCAGTCCGTGCAGGGCGAGTCCCGTGCGGGCCGCGCCCAGTGCCTCCCCCGCGGCCTGCCCGGGCTCCGCGACGAGCCGCACGGTGGTCGCGTCGTCCTCGATCAGCACCTGGACGGCGGCCAGTTCGGCGTCCTTGCGGGCGGCGGCCTCGTACAGCCACTGCGCCGGCATGGGGACGCCCGCGAGCTGGGCGAGCACCGGGCGCAGCGCGCGGGCGGCCTGGCGTTCCCGGGGCAGGAGACGGCGGAGGTAGCGGCGCAGCTGTCCGGGCAGCGCGAGCAGCGCGAGGGCGTCGGCGAGCGGGGGCAGATCGACCACGAGGACCTCGTAGCCGGCCTCGGACCAGTCGCCCTCGGCGACCCGGCGCAGGGTGTGCAGGACGGCGAGCTGCGCGCTGCCCGGCAGCTCGGTGAGCTCCTCGCGGTCGAGCCGGTTGGCGCCGAGCAGGTCGAGCACCCCGGACGCCCGGCTCTGGAGCTCGATGAGCTCCTCGCGGAAGTGCGCGGCGGAGTCGATGCGGGCGAAGTCGAGCCGCTCGGCGGCCTCGGTGGGCCCGGCGCCCGCGGGGAAGGCGGGCACCGCGTCGGCGGAGACCAGGAGGGTGCGCCGGCCGCCGCGGGCCGAGGCGAGCGCGGTCGCCGCCGCGATGGTGGTACGGCCCGCGCCGCCGGGGCCGGTGACGAGGACCGTACGCACGGGATCAGGCCTTCGGGACGGACTCGACGCGCTTCTTCAGCCCGGCGAGGGCGCGGTCGATGATGACCTTCTCGGCCTTGCGCTTGATCATGCCGAGGAGCGGGATCTTCACGTCGACGGCGAGCCGGTAGGTGACCTCGGTGCGGTCGCCGTCGCCCAGCGGCGCCAGCGCGTAACTGCCGTCGAGGGCGCGCAGCATCTGGGACTTGACGAGGGTCCAGCCGACCTCGTACGGGCTGTTCCAGGTGTAGGCGAGGACGTGGTCGTCCTTGATCGCTCCGGCGTCCAGGACCAGGCGGACCTGCTCGGCACGGCCCTGGTCGTCGGTGGCCAGGATCTCGGCCTCCTTCACCTCGCCGGTCCATTCCGGATAGCGCGCGAAGTCGGCGATCACTCCCATGACGTCGGCCGGTGCCGCCTCGATCGTGATGCTCGAGCTGGTGTGTTCAGCCATCGCCGTGGCCCTCCAGTGCGGTGTACCGGTCGCGTTCGGCAGAGGCCTGCCGTGTGCAGGCTATCGCGTGACCGCGGCCCTCCCGTCCGCGCCCCGGCCCGCGGGCCCCGGCCGTGTCGCTCACCACTCCAGGGCCCAGGGACGGCCGGTGGAGGCGAAGTGTCCGACGTTGACGCACTCGGTGACGCCGACCCGCATCCGGCGGACCAGCGGCTGGTGCACATGGCCGAAAATCGCGTAGCGGGGCCGGGTGCGGTGGATGGCGTTGAGGATGGCGCGGCTGCCGCGTTCGAAGCGCCGGGCCACGGTGTCGTACGTCAGCTCCGGGACGTCCGGCGGGATGTGGGAGCAGAGGACGTCCACGGGGCCGAGCGCCTCGACCTTGGCGGCGTACTCCTCGTCGCTGATCTCGTACGGGGTGTTCATGGGGGTCCTGAGCCCGCCCCCGACGAAGCCGAACACCCGGCCGCCGATCTCGATCCGCTCGCCGTCGAGCACCGTGGTACCCGAATTGGCGTACTCGGGCCAGAGCGTGGGGACATCGACGTTGCCGTAGGTGGCGTACGTCGGGGTGGGCATCACGGCGAACATCTCGGCGTACTGCTTGCGTACGGCGGACAGGATCGCCGCGTTGCGGTCCAGGCCCGCCCACAGCTGGCGGCCGAAGGCGCGCGCCTCCTCGAAGCGGCGCGCGGTGCGCAGCTCGACGATCCGGTCGGCGTTGGCGACGCCGAACAGGTCGGGGAAGATGCCGCGCGAGTGGTCGGCGTAGTCGAGGAAGAGGACGAGGTCCCCCAGGCAGATCAGGGCGTCCGCGCCGTCCCCGGCGCGTGCCAGTGCCTCCACGTTGCCGTGCACGTCACTGACCACGTGCACGCGTGTCCGCGGAGTGGGGGTCGTGTGCTGATTGTGCGGTGTGCCGGCTCGCATGGAGATCACCCTAGGTCTCCGGTCGCTGCTCTGGGTAGAGGCCGCCGGACCTGCGATTACTTCCGGATCGGGACACGGGTGGACTAATGTGCGCCGAAGGACCACCGATATGTGTGATGCATGAGACATCTGGCCGGAAACCCCTTTCCGGAATCGAGTACCGGTGGGTAACGTCCCGCCAGTCCAGTCGTGCTCACCCCACTGAGCATCTGCCAGTCTTGGACCGATCCGGTGCGTCGCACAGAGCCGTGGAACCGGAGCCCGATGAGGAGCAGCAGTCTTGCGCGAGTTCAGCCTTCCGGCCCTGTACGAGGTCCCTACGGACGGCAACCTGACGGATCTCATCCGCCGCAACGCCGCTCAGCATCCCGATGTCGCGGTGATGAGCCGGAAGGTCGCCGGTGTCTGGACGGACGTCACGGCGACCCGGTTCCTCGCTGAGGTCAGAGACACGGCCAGAGGCCTGATCGCGTCGGGCATCCGGCCCGGTGACCGGGTGGCGCTCATGTCGCGGACCCGCTTCGAGTGGGTCCTGCTCGACTTCGCCATCTGGAGCGCGGGCGCCGTCACCGTTCCGGTGTACGAGACCAGTTCGCCCGAGCAGGTCCAGTGGATACTCGGCGACTCGGGTGCGGTCGCGGTGGTCGTGGAGAGCGACACCCACGCGGACTCCGTCGCCGCCGTGCGAGACCGGCTTCCCGGTCTGCGGCACGTCTGGCAGATCGACCGCGGTGCTGTCGGCGAGCTCGTCGCGGCGGGTGCCGGAGTCTCCGACGAGACCCTGGACCTGCGCATGGTGAGCGCCAAGGCCGACGACCCGGCGACGATCGTCTACACCTCGGGCACCACCGGCCGCCCCAAGGGCTGTGTGCTGACGCACCGCAGCTTCTTCGCGGAGTGCGGCAACATCGTGGAGCGGCTCAAGCCCCTCTTCCGCACCGGCGAGTGCTCCGTCCTGCTCTTCCTCCCCGCCGCGCACGTCTTCGGCCGGCTGGTCGAGGTCGCCTCGGTGATGGCTCCGATCAAGCTCGGCTGCGTGCCGGACATCAAGAACCTCACCGACGAGCTGGCCTCCTTCCGGCCGACGCTCATCCTCGGTGTGCCCCGCGTGTTCGAGAAGGTCTACAACTCGGCGCGCGCCAAGGCGCAGGCCGACGGCAAGGGCGGGATCTTCGACCGGGCCGCCGACACGGCGATCGCCTACAGCCGCGCGCTGGGCACTCCGGAAGGGCCCTCGGTGGGCCTGAGGGTCAAGCACAAGGTCTTCGACAAGCTGGTGTTCAGCAAGCTGCGGGCCGTGCTCGGCGGTCGCGGCGAGTACGCCATCTCGGGCGGCGCGCCGCTGGGCGAGCGGCTCGGCCACTTCTTCCGCGGCATCGGCTTCACGGTCCTGGAGGGCTACGGCCTCACCGAGACCTGCGCCGCCACGGCCTTCAACCCGTGGGACCGCCAGAAGATCGGTACGGTCGGCCAGCCGCTGCCGGGTTCGGTCGTGCGCATCGCCGACGACGGCGAGGTGCTGCTGCACGGCGAGCACCTGTTCACCGGGTACTGGGGCAACGAGTCGGCGACCGCCGAGGCACTGGCCGACGGCTGGTTCCACACGGGAGACATCGGCACGCTCGACGAGGACGGCTATCTCGCGATCACGGGCCGCAAGAAGGAGATCATCGTCACGGCGGGCGGGAAGAACGTCGCTCCGGCGGTGATCGAGGACCGGATCCGCGCGCACGCCCTGGTCGCCGAGTGCATGGTGGTCGGTGACGGACGGCCGTTCGTCGGCGCGCTCCTCACCCTCGACGAGGAGTTCCTCTCCCGCTGGGCCGAGGAGAACGGCAAGCCGGCCGGTTCGACGGCGGTCTCGCTGCGTGAGGACCCCGAGCTGCTGGCCGAGGTGCAGCGGGCGGTGGACGACGGGAACGCCGCGGTCTCCAAGGCCGAGTCCGTGCGCAAGTTCCGTGTCCTGGCGGCGCAGTTCACCGAGGAGGCGGGCCACATCACCCCCTCGCTGAAGCTGAAGCGCAACGTCGTGGCGAAGGACTTCGCCGACGAGGTCGAGTCGATCTACCGCGGCTGAGCCCGGACGCCTACGACGCCGGACACGCACGACGCAGGGCCCGCACCGGTCATGGTGCGGGCCCTCGTCGCGTCCGCGGTCCGCGCGCGCTCAGAGCAGCGCTTCGAGCTTTCCCGCGAGAAGGTCCCAGCGCCACTTCTCCTCGACCCACGCGCGGCCCCGCTCCCCCATGCGCCGGCGCAGCTCCGGGTCCCCGAGGAGGGTGACGATCCGGTCGGCGGACTCCTCGGCGGAGCCGCCCCGGACCACCCACCCGGTCTCGCCGTCGAGCACGGCGTCCGGGGCACCGCCGGAGTCGCCCGCCACGACGGGGAGTCCGGTCGCGGACGCCTCCAGGTAGACGATGCCGAGGCCCTCGACGTCGAGCCCGCCGCGCCGGGTGCGGCAGGGCATGGCGAACACGTCGCCCGCCCCGTAGTGAGCGGGGAGCTCCTCCCAGGGCACCGGCCCGGTGAAGCGCACGGAGTCCTGGACGCCGGTCTCGGCGGCCAGCTTCTTCAGCTGCCCGGCGTACGGGCCGCCGCCGACGATCAGCAGGACGGCGTCCGGCACCCGCGCCAGGATCGCGGGCATGGCGAGGATCAGGGTGTCCTGGCCCTTGCGCGGGACGAGCCGTGACACGCACACGACGACGGGCCGGTCCGTCAGTCCGAGCCGTGCCCTGATCCGGTCGCCGCCGGAGTCCGGGCGGAAGGTCTTCTCGTCGACCCCGGGCGGCAGCTGCGCCATGCGGCCCGCGGCCTCCGGTGTGAGCGCGGCGGCGATCCTGGACCGGGTGTACTCGCCGAGGTAGGTGAGGGTGTCGGTCCCCTCGCCGATGCGGCGCAGCAACTGCCGGGACGCGGGCAGCTGGGCCCAGCCCGCCTCGTGGCCGTGCGTGGTGGCCACGATCCGCCGGGCGCCGGCCCTGCGCAGCGCCGGCGCCATCAGCCCGAGGGGTGCGGCCGCGCCGAACCACACGGAGGCGCAGCCGTGTTCACGCAGCAGCCCGGCGGCCTGCCGGGTGACCCGCGGGGTGGGCAGCAGCATCGTCGTACGGTCGCGTACGACGGTGAAGGGCTGCTCGGCGTCGAAGGCGGCGGTGGCCTCGGCGCCCTCCGCGCCGCGCTTCCAGGTGGAGGCGTAGACGACGAGCCGCTCGGGGTCCATGCGCAGCGCCATGTTGTGCAGGAATGCCTGGATGCCGCCGGGGCGCGGCGGGAAGTCGTTCGTCACGATCAGCGTCTTGTCCATCGCCGCCGACAGTACCGGGCGGCCCGACGGCCCTGCCTGACGGCTCCCGTACGGGCGGGGCCTGCATCATGGCGGTCATGACAGGTACGAGTGGCCGGGGAGGCCGGGCTCCGTCCCTCGCCGTGTGGGGCCTCACCCGGGCGGTGCTGCTGCTCTGCGTCTTCAAGGTGTTCACGGTGCCGGGCCCCGATGTCACGAGCGACGTCTCCGCGATCTACCGGGGCTGGTACGAGGTGCTGCGCGACGGCTCGTACCCGCTGGACGACGTCACCTGGCAGTACCCGCCCGCCGCCGCGCTCGCCGTGCTCTCGCCGGATCTGCTGCCCTTCCTGGAGTACGCCTCCGCCTTCTTCGTCCTCGTCCTGCTCTGCGACGCCCTGGTGTTCGGGCTGCTGCTGTACGCGGGGAGCCGTCCGGGCGCGCGTGCCGCGGGCGCGTGGCTGTGGGTGGCGGGTGTGCCGCTGCTGGGGCCGACCGTGTACGCCCGCTACGACCTGATGGTGACGGCCGTGGCGGTGGCGGCGCTGCTGGCGGGTGTGCGGCACCCGAGGGTGCTGGGGGCGCTGGCCGCCTTCGGCACCCTGCTGAAGGTGTGGCCGGCGCTGCTGCTGGTGGGCACCGCCCCGGGCAGGGACACGCGCCGGTCCTGGTCGGCCGCGGCCGTGACCGCGGCCGCGCTGGCCCTGGTGTCGGCGGTGGCACTGCCCGGCGCTTTCGCCTTCCTCACGTTCCAGCGGGACCGCGGGCTGGAGATCGAGTCGCTGGGGGCCCTGGTCTTCCACGTGGCCCGGCAGTTCGGCTGGGAGGGCCGGGTGGAGCTCCGCTACGGCTCGATGGAGTTCGCCGGACCGCACGTGGCGCTGGTGAGCACGCTGGCCCTGGCGCTGAGCGTGCTGGCCTTCGGCTGGCTGCTGGTCTGGCGGCTGCGGGCCCGGACGTTCTCCGTTCACACCCCGGCGGACGCGGCGTTCACCGCGGTGCTGCTGTTCACCGTGACCAGCCGTGTCATCAGCCCGCAGTACATGGTGTGGCCGCTCGGTGTCGGCGCGGTGTGCCTGGTGTTCCGGGGCAGCCGGATGGCGCCGCCCGCGTGCCTGGTGCTGGTGGCCACCGCCGTCACGCTGCTGGAGTTCCCGCTCGGCTTCGCGCACGTGGTGGCCAGTGACGCCGAGGGCGTGGCGCTCATGGCCGTACGCAACGGCCTGCTGGTCGTGGCGGCGGTGAGCGCGGGCCGGCGGCTGTGGCGGGAGACCGTGCCGGGGGCGCGCGAGGGGCGGGGGGCGGAGATCAGGCCAGCCGGTCGCGCAGATACTCCCGCCAGCGCGCCGTGAAGTCCGCGGGCGTGGTGCCGAGCACCGTGTGCATGGCCTGCTCCACGGCCCCGTCCCGCTCCGAACGGCTCCCCACGGCCTTGTAGAAGGCGATCAGCCTCTCCTCGCCCCAGTCCCGGGCGATCAGCTCGCAGGCCAGCCAGCTGCTCTCGTAGGCCCGCGCGAGCTTCGCGGCGTCCCCGCCGAAGCCGAAGTCCTCGTCATCCGGCAGCCGCGCGGGAAGGTCACCGCGCCGGACCGCCTCGGCGAGCTCCGGGGCGATCTCCGGGGCGGTGCGGCTCTCCTGGCGGTAGGCGGTCCGGTCCGCGAGGCCTTCGGAGAGCCAGACCGGGGTGGCCGCGGACGTGTGCGCGCGGGTCGCCACATGGGTGGTCTCGTGGGTGAGGACGACCCGCTGCCCGAAGTCGCCGAGCATGCCGTACGCCTGCGGATTGACGATCACCCGGTCCGCCGGGGCCCGGCCGCCGCCGCCGACCTCACCCGTGGTGACGGCTGCTATGCCCCGGTAGCTGGCAGCGGGTGAGGCGAGGAGCCCCGCCATGTCCTCCACGGACCCCGGGACGAGCACCACGACCCGTTCCGCCCAGGGTTCCGGCCAGGAGCCGGTGACGGCCGGGACGGCCCGGTCCGCGGTGGCGGCGATGCGGCGCAGCTCCGCCGTCCTCCGCCCGACCCCGAGGACCAGGCTGTGCGTGCCCCGTACGACCTCGACGTCCCCCTGCTGCCAGAGCTGGCCCGGGGCGCCGTCGGCGGACCGGTCGGCGGCTATGTACCAGGTGCGGCCCTCGCCGCGGCGGACCAGCTCCACCGTGCGCGAGGAGGACACGGGCGCCTCGTCGTAGCCCTCGATCCGGTAGCGCAGCTCGACCTCGGCGGTGACCCGGCCCGCCCCTCCACCGGTCACGCCCTTCACCTCGTACGCCCATGACTCCAGCGGTACGTCGGAGAGGTTGTGCAGCTCGGTGCGCTGCGCCGCACGGAAGGAGGCGGCCCCGGGGTCGAGCGCGGCCAGGTAGGCGGCGGTGTCGTGCTCCATGACCGCCGCCGCCCGGCGGTCCAGGGTGGCCCCGACCTCCTGGGCGGTGATCCCGGTGGCGGTGTCCCGGGGGCCGGAGCACGCGGGCGCGAGCAGCAGGGCGGCGAGCACGGCGCCTGCCGTGCCCCGCCTGCGGGTGCGCTCCCGCCTCGCGTCCTGCGTCCGAACAGCCATCCCGCCGATCGTACGGTCAGACGCGGGTGACCGAGGAGACGGGCATCATGCCGACGGGGTCGTAGCGCACCGGGGCGCCGGGGTACGGGGCGTGGATGACCCGGCCGTTCCCCGCGTACATCCCGATGTGGCCGGCGTCCGCGCGGTAGGCGACCAGGTCTCCGGGCCTCGCCTGCGAGAGCGGCACCATGCGGCCCGCGTACCGCTGGGCCTGCGAGGTGCGGGGCAGACCGACCCCCGCCTGCGCGTACGCCCACTGCATCAGGCCGGAGCAGTCGAACCCCGAGGGCCCGTTGGCGCCCCACACGTACGGGCGGCCCAGAGCCCCCCGGGCCGCCACGAGCGCCGCCAGACCGCGCGCGGAGCCGGGGGCCTCGGCTCCGAGCGCCGTGTCCGGGCCTGAGCGCGACGCACGGCCGAGCGACTCGCGGTCGGCGGCGGGCAGCGCCTGCAGCAGCTGCCGGGCCCGGGCCAGTCTGCCCTCCACGGTGCGCTTGTGGCGTGCCACGGAAGCCCGGTCGCGTTCCGCGGCGGCCAGGGCCCCGGTGGCCTCGGCACGGATCTGGGCGATCCTGTGCTGGGCCCGGTGGAGCTTGTGCAGCGTCACGGCCCTGCGCTCGCCGACGCGGTCCAGGGCGGCGGCCCGGTCCAGGAAGGTGTCCGGGTCCGAGGAGAGCAGCAGGGCGACCGAGGGGTCGATGCCTCCGGAGCGGTACTGCGCGCCGGCCATCGATCCGAGGGACGCCCGCATCCGGTTGATGTCCTCCTGCGCGCGGGCCGCCGCGTCCTGCGCCCCGGCGATCCGGTCACGCTGCCGGCCGAGGTTCTCCCGGGCCGCGTTGTACTGCTCGGTGGCGCGCTCGGCCTCCGCGTACAGCCGGTCGACCGCGGCCCTGGCCGTCTCGTGGGTGTCCTCCGGGACGGCGCCCGCGGGCGCGGCGTTGAGGGTGGCCGCCGCGGTGGCCGCGGCGGCGGACAGGACGGTGGCCCGGACGCCACGGTTGAGGCCGGGCCGGGTGGGGCGGCGATGCGACACCACAGGAAGCCGCACTCCCTTCCGCTGTACGCAGACGTGCGCAGCCCCTGCCGCCCGGGGCGGGCGGGCCGACGACCGGGAGCTGCACGGCAGCGCAGACAGTAACCGGACGACTACGCGGCGGCCAAAGGGCACGCCGGGAGGCGGACGGGCCGGAAACGACGGCGCCCCGCCGGAGACCTGTGGTCTCCGGCGGGGCGGGGTGTCGTCGCGGGGTGCCGTGATTCGCCCGTTCGGGCGTCAGGGGCGCACGCCGAACTGGAAGGTGCCCATGTAGTCCATCGACTCGTAACGGACCACGGCACCGGGCTTCGGCGCGTGCAGGATCTGGTTGTTCCCCGCGTACAGGCCCACGTGCGAGGTGTTGTTGAAGAAGACCAGGTCGCCCGGCTTTAGGGCGCTGCGGCCGATGCGGGGGCCGTCGTTGATCTGGGTGTACGTGGTGCGGGTGAGCTGGACGCCGGCCTGGGCGTACGCCCACTGGGTCAGACCCGAGCAGTCGAACGAGTTGGGGCCGGTGCCGCCGGAGACGTAGGGCTTGCCCTGCTGCGTGGAGGCGGCCTGGAGGGCCGCGGCGCCGCGTGCGGACGCGGGGACCTCGTTGCCGAGGTCGACCCGGTCACCGGCCGCGCGGCTGGCGCGCTGCTCCTCCTCGGCCATCTTGGCCCGCTCGGCGGCGGTGAGGGTGTTCAGCAGCTTCTGGGCGTCGGCGAGCTTGCCCTGGTACTTCTTCTTGTTCTCGTTCAGGGTCTCGCGGACGTCGGCGAGGTCGGCGAGCTTGGCCTGCGCCTCGGTGCGCTGCTGCGCCAGGGTCCGCTGCTTCGCCTGGATCTTCTGCAGCGACTCGGCCTGCTTGGCCGTCAGCTGGTCGAGCGCGGAGGCCTGGTCGAGGAAGCTGTCCGGGTCCGAGGAGAGCAGCAGCTGGACCGACGGGTCGAGGCCGCCGGAGCGGTACTGCGCGGTGGCCAGCGAACCGAGCTCGCCGCGCAGGGAGTTGAGCTCGTCCTGGCCGCGCGCGACCTTGTCCTGGAGTGCGTCGGCCTGCTTCTTGAGCTCGTCCTGCTGCTCCTTGGCGCCGTTCGCCTTCTCGGTGGCGACCTCGGCCTCGTGGTAGAGCTTGTCGACCTTCGCCTTGACCTCGCTCTTGGTCGGCTTGGGGTCGGCGTGGGCTGCCTGGGAGGTCAGGGCCACGGCTGCGGCTGCGGTCGCGGTGAGCACGGTCACACGGGTGCGGCTCGGCTGCTTGGGACGACGGTGGGACGCCACGAAGGCGAGCTCCTTCTTCCTCGAGCCGCCTACCGGGCTGTGGGGGACAGATACGAATCCCCGGCTCCGTGCACGTCACGGACTCGGCGGTTCCTTCGCTGTCACCCCGGATGGGCAATCAACCGTGCGAAGGTTCGAGGCCTGACCCTAGTGACCATCTTGTGATCAGTTCAAATCCTCACGAGCAAAATCTCGTCACACCAGGCACTTCTTTACTTTCATCACACTGCGCGTAGCGGAGAGTTGACGGTACGTTCCCCGAATTCCGGCAAGCCGCCCATGTCTCACAAGACGCCTCAGACGCGCGAAAGCCGCTTCAGGAGCAAGGCGGACGCGACCGGCCTCGCCCCCGCCTTCGCCACCCCGTCGGCGACCTCACGGTCCGTGGAGACCACGACGACCGGTCTGCCCGGCGGTTCGGCACGGGCCAGTTGGCGGATCAGTTCGTCCGCGGTAACCCCGGCCTTGCTGAACAGCACGCGGACTCCGCGGGGCGGCGCCAGCAGCACCGGAACGGCCAGTTCGGCGCCGTCGAAGACACAGGTCATCTCGGCGCCGGTCTGGGCCGCGAGGACCGAGAGACCGCCCAGGAGGCGCAACCGCTGCTTCTCCAGCGGCATCTGCGGATAGCCGGTCTTCGTGACGTTGTAGCCGTCGACGATCAGATGCGCCTGCGGCAGGGCGAGGAGCTGGTCGAGGAGCGCCGGATCGGTCTCCGAAAGGGCCCTGGCCGCGATGTCCTTCGGCGACATCCGGCCGGGTTCCACCGCCTCGACACCGTCCGCCGGGCGGATCGACGAGGGAGGCAGGGCCAGTTCACGGCGCAGGCCCTGAGCCGCGTCGAGCACGGTGTCCAGGAGCAGCCGCAGCCGCATGTCCTCGACCGACCTGCCCTCCCTGGCGGCCCGGCGTCCCGCCTCGACGGAGGCCTCGGCCTCCGCCAGCCGCGCCTTGAGCCGGCGGGACTCGCTCTCGGCGGCGGAGACCTGGGCCGCCGCCTCGGCCCGCACGGCGTCGGCCTCGGACCCGGCCTTGCGCAGAGCGGCCTCCCCGCGCTTCACCTCGCTGAGCGCGCTGCGCAGCTTGCGGTGCAGGGAGTCGGTCTCCTTGCGGGAGGCCTCCAGCTCCGAACGCAGCCTCTCGGTGTCGGCCCTGGTCTGCCCGCGCGCGTGGTCGAGCTCTTCGCGCAGCCGCTCCAGCTCGCGCCTGGTCTCCTCGTCGGCCCGTTCGGCGTGCGCCCGCTGGACCTCCTCGCCCGCCGCCGACACGAGCTTGGCCCATCCGGCGGGGCGCAGCACGTAGGCGGCGGCCGCCACGTCGACCGGGTCGGCCGCGGCGGGGGGAGCACCGGAGGTGAGCGCCTCGGTCAGCTCAGGCTGGGTCTGGCCGATGCGTTCGCCGATGCGCCGCCGGAACGCGGGATCGCTCTCCAGCGCGGCGGCCATCGCGTTGCCCGCGAACTTGGCGCGCCTGCTCGGGGTGAAGCGGGCGTACTGCCGTAGCTGGGAGGGCAGTTCGCCGACGGTCAGGCCGCCGAAGGCATCGGAGACCAGCGCCACGACCTTGCGCCGCACGCCCTCGGGCAGCGGACGGTCGAGCGACTCCGCGGTGCCGTCGGCCGCGTCGGCCGGCCCGGCGCCGCCTGTCGGCTGCTCCACCATCCATCACCCCAATATGTCTGTCCGCACGGCCCCGTCAGGAGTCGGCACCCGGCCTGTCGACCAGCTCGATCTGGTCCACCGCGTTGCACCAACGGCAGCGCACCGACTCGATGGTCTCACTGACCACCTCACGCTCCTCGACACTCGACTCCCCGGCCAGGTCGAGATGCACGTACTCCACGACCTTCGAGGAGCGCGTCACATCGAAACGGGTGAGGTTGCCGCAGAGCGTGCAGCGCCAGCGGGTCCCGTCCGTCGGCTGGGGAACCGTCGTCATCGTTGCGTCCTCTTTCGTCGGGTGTCTCGTGCGTGCCCAGGTCTTCGATCTCGCGGTGCGCCGTCGAACTGCGGATGTCCTGCCGCAACCCTACGGCCTCGCGCATACCTATCGACACGGCGAGGCGGTCTGTCCCGTTCTCACCGGGTGCGTCATGCTCTGTACGTGATCGATCGAGGGGACGTCCACTGGCGGGAGCGGGCCCGGGAGCTCGGGGCGGCGGCCGTGGCGGGCGGCGCCCCGGTCACGTACGGGATCGTCGCGCTGTGCTGCGCGGTGTTCCTGATCAGCCCGCTCTCCGGGTTCAACCCCGCCCACGGCAGCGCCGACGCGCTCCTGGCCGCCCAGGCCGGGTACTTCGAGCGGTGGGGCGTGATCCCCAGCGAGCTGCTGGACGGCTCGGCCCACGCCGCGCTGACACCGCTGACCGCGTTGTTCGTGCACGGCAGCTGGCTGCACCTGCTGGGCAACCTGCTCTTCCTGTACGTGTTCGGCGCGATGACCGAGGAGCGTATGGGCCGCGCCGAGTTCACCTTCTTCTACCTCGCCTGCGGCTACTTCGCCCTGGTGGCCTACGCGGTGGCGCACGCTGATTCCGACCAGACGCTGGTCGGCGCGTCGGGGGCGATCTCGGCGGTGCTCGGCGCCTTCCTCTACCTCTTCCCCCGGGCACGCGTCACCAGCCTCTTCCCCTTCCTCTTCTTCCTCCCGCTGCGCTTCCCCGCCTGGATCGTGCTCGTGTTCTGGTTCGCCCTGCAGTGGCTGGCGGCGCGGAGCGCGGGCAGCGGCCCGGGCGTGGCGTACCTCGCGCACGTCGCGGGGTTCGTGGCCGGGTTCCTCTACGCCTGGGTGCGCTTCCGGGGTGGGACTAGAGTGAAGTCTCCAGCCACGGCCACCGAGGGAGAAAGCCAGCCGTGATCACCGCGATCGTGCTCATCAAAACCAGTGTCGACCGGATTCCCGAGATCGCCGAGGCTGTCGCCGCGCTGGACAGCGTCAGCGAGGTCTTCTCGGTCACCGGTACGTACGACCTGATCGCCATGGTCCGGGTGGCCCGGCACGACGATCTGGCCGATGTCATCCCGGGCCGGATCAGCAAGATCCAGGGCGTGGAGGCCACCGACACCCACGTGGCGTTCCGCACCTACTCGCAGCACGACCTCGAGGCGGCCTTCGCCATCGGCCTCGACGCCTAGACCGGCTGCGCGTACGGCTCCGGCCGGGGACGGGAGGTGACGCCTCCCGTCCCCGGCCGGAGCCGTATCCGGACCGGTCAGACCTGTGCGGCGCCCCGGTCGGGCACGCAGCGGCCCTCCTCGGTGCGGTAGGTCCAGCGGGCGCCCTTGCTCACCAGCTCCCGGACGGCCCCGACGAACCGCTCGATGTGCTCGTCCGGCGTACCGGCGCCGAAGCTCACCCGGATGGCGTTGAGGGACCTCTCCCCCGGCGCGGCCTCCGGGGCGCCGCACTCGCCCGGGTCCTGCGGCTCGCTGCCCAGCAGGGTCCGCACCAGCGGGTGGGCGCAGAACAGTCCGTCGCGCACGCCGATGCCGTACTCGGCGGAGAGCGCCGCGGCGAAGTGCGAGCTGTTCCATCCCTCGACCACGAAGGAGATGACGCCGACCCTCGGGGCGTCGTCACCGAAGAGGGAGAGCACCTTGACCTCGGGGACGCCGGCCAGGCCCTCCCGGACGCGGCTCACCAGCCGCTGCTCCCGTGCGACGAGCGAGTCGAAGCCCGCCTCGGTCAGGGCCTTGCAGGCGGCGGCGATGGAGTAGACGCCGATGACGTTGGGCGATCCGGCCTCATGGCGTGCCGCGGTGGTGTGCCACTCGACGTCCACACCGCCGTCGGTGCGCCGGGCGACCTTGCGGGAGGCGCCTCCGCCCGCGAGGTAGGGCTCCGCGTCCACCAGCCAGTCGGCCCGGCCCGCGAGGACGCCCGAGCCGAAGGGGGCGTACAGCTTGTGGCCGGAGAAGGCGACCCAGTCGACGTCCAGTCCGGCGATGTCCACCGGGTGGTGGGGCGCCAGCTGCGCCGCGTCGAGCACGATCCTCGCACCGTGGGCGTGGGCGGCGGCGGCCAGCTCCCTCACCGGCCACAGCTCACCGGTGACGTTGGACGCGCCCGTGACACAGACCAGCGCGGGCACGTGGGGGTCACGGCCGGCCAGCGCCCGCTCCAGCGTGGCGACCGCCTGCTCCGGGGTGCGCGGAGCGTCGAGGTAGGTCACCCGGGCGTCCCGCCACGGCAGCAGGGAGGCGTGGTGCTCGGTCTCGAAGACGAACACCTGGCAGCCGGCGGGCAGCGCGGCGGCCAGCAGGTTGAGGGAGTCGGTCGTGGAGCGGGTGAAGACCACCTGGTCGTCGGCCCTGCAGCCGAGGAACTCGGCCACGGTCACCCGGCTGCTCTCGAACAGGTCGGTGGAGAGCTGCGAGAGGTAGCCGGCACCGCGGTGCACGCTGCCGTAGTACGGGGCGTAGGCGGCGACGTCGTCCCACACCCTCTGGAGGGCCGGGGCGCTGGCCGCGTAGTCCAGGGCGGCGTAGGTGACATCTCCGCCCGTCACCAGCGGAACGGTGACATCCGATCCCAGAACCGGCAGAGGCGCACAAACGGACTGGTCGGCGGCAAGGGTGGAGACAGACATGACGAACTCCCGTGAGAGGCAGGCGAGATCCTCGCGCCGGCGATCCGAGCAGGACGCGGCAGCGCGGGAATGAAGAAAGAGGGGTGCGCGAAGAAGGGCGTCGAGCCCTATCGCATTCGCTTGCTCACAAGAGTCTCCCTGGGACCAGGACCCCAAGGGGTGGCATACGTCGATGCCGAGGGGCCCGCGCTTGCCGCAGACCTCGCTGCCTGCGGCCTGGTCTTCACCCGGGGCACCCCGCCACGGACGGAGGGTTGCCGGACAGCGGGCCGGGGCCGTAGTCGCTGTCACTCATGACCTGCGCAGCATCTTGCCATACCCGTGCCCACGCGCAAGGGCGCGGTCCGCGATGCGGACCACGCCCTTGCTCACACCCGTGGTCCTCAGGCGTTGCTGGCCGCCACCCAGCGCTCCAGCGCCCTCTGGGCAGCGCCCGAGTCGATCGACTCGGCTGCCCGTGCCATGCCGGCCGCGATCCGCTCGTTCAGCGGGCCCTCGCCCGGGTCCAGGGCGACCAGCGCCGCGGCGGAGTTGAGCAGCACCGCGTCGCGTACGGGGCCGGTCTCCCCGCCGATCAGCCGCCGGGCCACATCCGCGTTGTACGAGGCGTCGGCGCCGCGCAGCGCCTCGACGGGGACCAGGTCCAGGCCGACGTCGCGCGGGTCGAACGCCTCCTCGCGGACGACGCCCTCGCGGACGGTCCAGACCCGCGAGGTCGCCGTGGTGGTCAGCTCGTCCAGTCCGTCGTCGCCCCGGAAGACGAGCGCCGAATTCCCCCGGGCCGCCAGCACGCCCGCCACGATGGGCGCCATCCTCGCGTCGGCGACCCCGACGGCCTGGGAGCGCACCCGGGCCGGGTTGGTGAGCGGGCCCAGGATGTTGAAGGTGGTCTGCGTGCCGAGCTCCTTACGGGCCCTCGCCGCGTACCGCAGGGCCGGGTGGAACTTCACGGCGAAGCAGAAGGTGATGCCCGCTTCCTCGGCCACCGTCACGACGCGCTGCGGCGTCAGGTCGAGATTGACGCCGAGCTTCTCCAGGACGTCGGAGGCCCCGCTCGCCGAGGAGGAGGCCCGGTTGCCGTGCTTGACGACCTTCGCGCCCGTCCCCGCGACGACGATCGCGGACATGGTGGAGATGTTGACCGTCTTGGCCATGTCGCCACCGGTCCCCACGATGTCGACCGTGCGGCCGGGCACGTGGATGGTGTGGGCGTGCTCGTACATGGCACGGACCAGCCCGCTGACCTCCTCGACGGTCTCGCCCTTGGCGCGCAGCGCGATCGCGAAGCCGGCGATCTGCACGTCCGAGGCCTCGCCGCTCATGATGCGGTCCATGGCCCAGGCGGTGTCGTCCTCGCTCAGGTCCTCACCGCGCAGGAGGGGGGTCAGCACGCCGGGCCAGGTAGGGACCGCCACGCTGTCGCCGCCGTCCGGGGTCACAACGTTCATGGTCCGCTCCTGGGGTCCACAGCCGGTACAAGGATGCCTCCACCCTATCCAGCCCCGGGGGCAGCGAAGAGCCCCGTCCATCGGATGGACGGGGCTCCTGCTGTGGCGTTCAGCTGAGGCGATCAGTGGTGGCCGTGGCCGCTGGTGATCTCCTTGTACTCCTCGGCGGTGGGCTTGGCGATCTGGTTGTCCTCGCCGTAGTAGCTCCGACTGAGCCTGGCCCGCAGCTTCTGGAGCGCCGACGGCTTGCACTCGACACCGTTCTCGTCGACCGTCGGGCCGATCTCGACCGGCTTGTACTGCTCGTGCGCCGTGAGCGTGTGGAGCTGCCCCGGGCCGAGCGGCTCGTGGATCTCCACGAACTCACCGTGCGGCAGGCGCTTGATGGTGCCGGACTCGCGCCCGTGCAGCACCTTCTCCTTGTCGCGGCGCTGGAGGCCGAGGCAGATCCGCCGGGTGGCGACGAACGCCAGGACCGGGCCGACGAAGAAGGCGATCCGTACGAACCAGCTGATCGCGTTGAGCGACAGGTCGAAGTGGGTCGCCCAGATGTCGTTGCCGCCGCCGATCAGCATGACGAAGTAGATCGTCACCCAGGCGACACCCAGACCGGTGCGGGTCGGAGCGTTGCGCGGACGGTCCAGGATGTGGTGCTCGCGCTTGTCCCCGGTGATCCACGACTCGATGAACGGGTAGAGCGCCAGCGCCCCGAGGATCAGCCCGAACAGGACCAGTGGGATGAGCACGCCCAGGACCAGTGTGTGGCCCCAGAGGTTGATCTCCCAGCCCGGCATCACACGGACGAAGCCTTCCGCGAAGCCCATGTACCAGTCCGGCTGGGCGCCCGTGGACACCTGGTCGGGACGGTAGGGGCCGAGCGCCCAGATCGGGTTGATCGTGGCGATCGCCGCGATGATCGCGATGAAACCGAAGACCAGGAAGAAGAAGCCCCCGGCCTTGGCCATGTAGACCGGCAGCAGCGGCATGCCGACGACGTTCTTGTTCGTGCGTCCGGGACCCGCGAACTGCGTGTGCTTGTGGAAGAAGACCAGGATGAGGTGGCCGACCACGAGCCCGAGCATGATGCCCGGCAGCAGCAGGATGTGGATCGAGTAGAACCTGGCGATGATGTCTCCGCCGGGGAACTCCCCGCCGAACAGGAACATCGAGATGTACGTGCCCACGATCGGCATCGACAGGATGGCGCCCTGCGTGAAGCGCACACCCGTGCCCGAGAGCAGGTCGTCCGGGAGCGAGTAGCCGGTGAACCCGGTGAACATGCCGAGGACGAAGAGCAGGAAGCCGAACAGCCAGTTGATCTCACGCGGCTTGCGGTACGCGCCGGTGAAGAACACCCGGAACATGTGCACGAACATGCCGGCGAGGAAGATCACCGCTGCCCAGTGGTGGATCTGCCGGACGAGCAGACCACCGCGGACGTCGAAGCTGATGTCCAGGGTCGAGGCGTAGGCCTCGGACATCCGGATGCCCTGCATCGGCTCGTAGGAGCCGTGGTACACGACCTCGTTCATGCTCGGGTGGAAGAACAGCGTCAGGTACACACCCGTGAGGATGATGATGATGAAGCTGTAGAGGCAGATCTCACCGAGCATGAAGGACCAGTGGTCCGGGAAGATCTTGCGCATGTTGGCCTTGGCCAGGCCGTAGATGCCGAGCCGGCCGTCCGCCCAGTCGGCCACCCGCTCACCGGCGGGCGCCTTGCGCTGTGTTTCCGTCGCAGTACTCATCCGCGCTCCCAGAAGGCAGGACCGACGGGCTCTTCGAAGTCACCGAGCGCCTCGAGGTTGCCCTCGCTGTTCACGCCGATCCGCAGCTGCGGAAGGGCGTGACCGGCCGGACCGAAGATGACGCGGGCGCCGTCGGAGAGGTCGAAGGTGGACTGGTGGCACGGGCAGAGCACGTGATGCGTCTGCTGCTCGTACAGGCTGATCGGGCAGCCGACGTGGGTGCAGATCTTGGAGAAGGCCACGATTCCCTCGTGGGCCCACTCGCGCTCGCGCTTGTCCTTGATGTTGTCCGGCTCGATGCGGATGATCATCAGGGCGGCCTTGGCGATCTGCGTCTGGAAGTCGTGCGCGTCCTCCTCCAGGCCCTCGGGCATGGCGAAGGTCAGCGAACCGACGACGACGTCCTCGGGACGCAGCGGCTCCATGGTGTTCATGTTGACGAGCTGCTTGCCCTTGGCCCACAGGGTCGAGCGGAGCTTCTTCTCCGGCAGCGGACCGAGGTCGCGCAGCAGCACCACACCGGAGAGCGGCACCAGGGCCAGCGCGCCGAACATGGTGTTACGGATCAGCTTGCGCCGCCCGATCGCGGACTCCGCGGCACCGGCCGCGAAGTCGGCCATGACCTTGGCCTTGACCTCGGGGGTCGCCTCGATGGCGTGCCGGTCGTCGGCCACCTCCACGTCGGACATCAGGGTGCGCGCCCAGTGGACGGCGCCCGCGCCGATGAAGAAGAGCGCCAGCCCCAGGGTCAGACCCAGGGAGAAGTTGAGCGCGCTCACATGGCCGAACGGCCAGATGTAGACGATCTTGTCGACCGGGAAGATGACGTAACAGGCGATGAAGCCGATCGTCGCCAGCATCGACAGCGTGAACATGAACGCGACGGCTCGCTCGGAGCGGTTCGCGGCACGTTCGTCGATGTCCTGGATGCGCGGCCTGTGGGCCGGCAGCCCGGGGTCGGCGAACGGGTCGCCCGCACCCTCTACCGCGCCGTGCGCGGTGCCCTGCTCTACCGGCAGGTTCTCTTCTGGAATCTGTTGGCTACTCATGACTTCTTGGCCTTAGCGGTGTGGGCCGCGACCCATACGGCGATGGCGACCAGGCCGCCCAGGCCGAAGATCCAGCCGAAGAGACCTTCACTGACGGGGCCGAGGCCACCGAGCGAGAGCCCGCCGGGGGTCTCGGACTCATCACCGTTGACGGTCTTGATGTACGCGATGATGTCTTTCTTCTCCTGCTCCGGCATGGTGCTGTCCGGGAAGGAGGGCATGCTCTGCGGGCCGGTCTGCATGGCCTCGTAGATGTGCTTCGGGCTCACGCCTTCGAGGCTCGGGGCGTACTTGCCCTTCGTCAGGGCACCGCCCTCACCGGTGAAGTTGTGGCACTGCGCGCAGTTCGTGCGGAACAGGTCGCCGCCCTTGGCCACGTCGGCGCCCGAGGGGTCGACCTGGCTCTTGGTGGGCGTGATCGGACCGGCGCCCAGGGACGAGACGTAGGCGGCGAGCTGGTCGATCTCGGCCTGGTTGTAGATGACCTTCTTCTTCGGGACCTGGGCACCCGGCTGCTGAGCCGGCATGCGTCCGGTACCGACCTGGAAGTCGACGGCGGCGGAGCCGACGCCCACGAGGGACGGCCCGTCGGTGGTGCCCTGACCGCCGGATCCGTGGCAGCTTGCACAGCCCACGGAGTAGAGCTTCTTGCCCTCGTCGATGGCGAGGGACTGGGCGGTTTCGTCGGCCTGCGCCTTACCCGCAGGCGCGAACGCGGCGTACAGCCCCCCGGTGGCCGCCAGCGCGAGGAGTAGTACGACGACCGCCGCCAGCGGATGGCGTCGTCGTGCGGAGAGCTTTTTCACGGATTACCCCGGTGTCAGGATCTTCTGCGTCGATGATGGGCGGGTGCGAGCCCGGCTACTTGATCATGTAGATCGTGGCGAACAGGCCGATCCAGACGACATCGACGAAGTGCCAGTAATAGGACACGACGATGGCCGCGGTGGCCTGCTCGTGGGTGAATCTCGAGGCCGCGTATGTCCTGCCCAGGACGAGCAGGAAGGCGATGAGACCGCCTGTCACATGCAGACCGTGGAAGCCGGTCGTCAGGTAGAACACCGAACCGTACGGGTCGGAGGACAGGGAGAGACCCGCCTCCTTGACCAGCTCGGTGTACTCGAGGACCTGGCCTCCGATGAAGATCGCACCCATCACGAACGTGATGATGAACCAGGTGCGGAGCTTCTTCACATCGCCCCGCTCCGCGGCGAAAACGCCGAGCTGGCAGGTGAGAGAGGAAAGCACCAGGATCGTGGTGTTCGTCGCCGAGAACGGGAAGTTCAGATGGTGAGCCATCTCCTTCCAGTGTTCGGGTCCCATCACCGATCGCAGGGTGAAGTACATCGCGAAGAGGGCCGCGAAGAACATCAGCTCGGAACTCAACCAGATGATGGTTCCGACGCTGGTGAGGTTCGGCCGATTGACCGACGGGTGCGCGTGCCCGGTTTCTACTGTCGTTGCTGTCGCCACGACCGACATTATGTCGGTCGCTTATCCCGCCCTCACTCCGGGGGGTGCCGTTCGGTGTGTCAGCGCTGTGTGTCCTCACCGAACGGCCCATCGAATCGCTGTCTTTACCGGTGCTGACAGGCAGTCCACCGGAGTACGATCCGCCCATCGGTTCATGCCCGGAGAGCCCCGAAGACACAGACGTCACGGAGGAACAATGCAGCCGACCGCCACGGTCCTGGTCTACAGCGACGACGCCAACACCCGCGCACAGGTGAGGCTGGCAGCCGGGCGCAGGCCCGCGGCGGACGTGCCGCCGGTGGAGTTCCTGGAGTGCGCCACCCTGCCCGCCGTGCTGAGCGCACTGGACCGGGGCGGTGTCGACGTCTGCGTGCTGGACGGTGAGACGGCCCCCGCGGGCGGCATGGGCGTCTGCCGGCAGATCAAGGACGAGATCTTCGACTGCCCGCCGGTCCTGCTGCTGATCGGACGTCCGCAGGACGCCTGGCTGGCCACGTGGAGCCGCGCGGACGCCGCTGTGACGCACCCCGTCGACCCCGTCGACTTCGCGGACGCCCTGGCCGCCCTGCTGCGCCACAGGCTGTCCGTGGGAGCCTGAGCGGGGGCCCGGGACGGAGGGGCCCCGATCCCCTCCGCGGTGTCCTTCCCGGGCGTGGCGCACTCCCTGCGCGTCAGACCTGGGGGCGCAGCCGCGCCGTCTCGACGTCGGTACCCGAGTCCGGGGTG
This sequence comes from Streptomyces sp. NPDC102402, assembly GCF_044765765.1. Classification (NCBI taxonomy): domain Bacteria; kingdom Bacillati; phylum Actinomycetota; class Actinomycetes; order Kitasatosporales; family Streptomycetaceae; genus Streptomyces; species Streptomyces sp. NPDC102402. The sequence goes on along the minus strand of NZ_JBIWKR010000003.1, from coordinate 889,546 downwards.
CCGCCGCCGTGCAGCGCGCTGCCCTTCAGCCAGGCGTCCCACTCCAGGTTCCAGTCACCGAAGCCGTTGTCGAACGGGGTCATCGTCTCGCCGTCGCTCCCGACGACCTTGACGATGTCGCCCTCGCGCACGGTCTCGAAGAACCACTGGGCGTCGGCGGTGCTCATGCCCGTGCAGCCGTGGCTGACGTTGGCGTTGCCCTGTGAACCCGTCGACCAGGGCGCCGCGTGGACGTACTCACCGCTCCAGGTGACGCGTGTCGCCCAGTAGACGGGCAGGTCGTAGGACTCCGAGGAGCCGGCGGCGATGCCGATGCTCTCGCCGCGCATGCGTACGAACTGTTCCTTGGCCAGCACCACCTTGACGCCGTTGCGCGTGTCGAAGCCGGGCTTGCCCGTGGTGACGGGAATGGTGTTGATCACTTCACCGTTGCGCAGAACGGTCATGGAGTGGTCGGAGGCGTCGGTGATCGCTTCTATGCGGTCACCGGTGGTGAGCTTCAGGGGTTTCGTGACGGCGCCGTAGAGGGCGTTGGTGACCTTGATGCCCTTGAGGTTGCTGCGGACGTCGATGCTGGCGTCGGCCGGCCAGTACTCCTTGGGCCGGTAGTGCAGGGTCTTGGCGTCGACCCAGTGCCAGGAGCCCGTGACGGCGGGGGCGGACCGGACCTGCAGCCCACGCTCCACGGTGGCTCGGGCCGCCCGGCCGGTGACCGGAGCGCTGAGTTCCGCTGTGAGGGGCTGTCCGACCCCGTAGGTGCCCTTCTGCGGGCCGAAGGTGACCTTCAGGAACTTCTTGGCCGAGGTCGTGCCGAACGCGTACGTACGGCTGCCGGGGGCCCCGTCGCCGTTCTCGGTGGAGACCTTGACGGTGTACCGGGTGCCGGCGGCGAGCGAGGTGGTGGAGTGCCACCGCTTGCCGTCGGCGTCGAGCTCGCCCGCCAGATGGCGGCCCTCGGTGTCGACGGCCGTCACGTCCGTGATCTTCGCGTCGTCGTCCTTGACGGTGACTTCGAGGGGCTTGTCGGGGTCGGCCTTCTCGTCCTTGGACGGGCCGTTGAAGGAGACGAGGTCGGCCGCGTCGTGGGGCTTCAGCGACAGCGGATCACCATCGGTCTCGCCACAGGCGGTCGCACCAGCGACCAAGGTCACGACCAGCAGGGTGCAGCTCACTACGGTGCGGATGCGCGGCGTGTGGTTCATGAACCCACGCTAAGAAGATTCATCCGATCCAGCGCGTTCAGTGACTGCAAACGGGGGCCCGGCCCGCTCATCACTGAGCGTTCCGGGCCCCCGTACGGGTGCTGCACGTCCTGTGCGGGCGTGTCCTACTGGGTGCGGTTCTCGCCCCGGTAGTACTCGAAGACCCAGCCGAAGAGGCCGATCAGGAGCAGCGGGGCCGAGAAGTAGGCCAGCCACCAGCCGAAGACGACGGACATGAAGAGGAAGGCGCCACCGATGGCCAGCGAGAGCGGCTGCCAGCTGTGCGGGGAGAAGAAGCCCACGTCACCGGCTTCGTCCGCGACATCGGCCTCCTTGTTGTCCTGAGCCATCGCGTCGACCCTGTTGGCCGTGAAGGCCAGGTAGAAGCCGATCATGATGGTCAGCCCGAAGGCCAGGACGAGCGCGGTGGTGCCGACCGGCTCCTTGGACCAGACGCCGTACGTGACGGCCATGGCCAGCATGAAGACGCTCAGCCAGATGAAGAGCTTGCCCTGGATCTTCACTTGCCGTCCTCCTTGCCGCCCACGAGGACCTTCTCACCCTCGGACAGGTGATCCAGCTGCTCGAGCGCCGCGATCTCCGGGTGGTGCAGGTCGAACGCCGGGGATTCGGAACGGATCCGCGGCAGGCTGAGGAAGTTGTGGCGCGGGGGCGGGCAGGACGTCGCCCATTCGAGCGAACGGCCGTAGCCCCAGGGGTCGTCGACCTCGATCTTCTTGCCGTACTTGGCGGTCTTCCAGACGTTGTACATGAAGGGAAGCATCGACAGTCCGAGCACGAACGAGGAGATCGTCGAGATCGTGTTCAGGGCGGTGAAGCCGTCGGCCGCGAGGTAGTCCGCGTAACGCCGCGGCATGCCCTCCGCACCCAGCCAGTGCTGCACGAGGAAGGTGCCGTGGAAGCCGATGAACAGCGTCCAGAAGGTCACCTTCCCGAGCCGCTCGTCCAGCATCTTGCCGGTGAACTTCGGCCACCAGAAGTGGAATCCGGCGAACATCGCGAAGACCACGGTGCCGAAGACGACGTAGTGGAAGTGCGCGACGACGAAGTACGAGTCGGAGACGTGGAAGTCCAGCGGCGGCGAGGCCAGGATCACGCCGGTCAGACCACCGAAGGCGAAGGTGATCAGGAAGCCGACGGACCAGAGCATCGGTGTCTCGAAGGACAGCGAGCCCTTCCACATCGTGCCGATCCAGTTGAAGAACTTCACACCGGTCGGGACCGCGATGAGGAAGGTCATGAAGGAGAAGAACGGCAGGAGCACGCCGCCGGTGACGTACATGTGGTGCGCCCAGACCGTCACCGAAAGGCCGGCGATGGAAATCGTCGCCGCGATGAGGCCGATGTAGCCGAACATGGGCTTGCGGCTGAACACCGGAATGATCTCGGAAATGATTCCGAAGAATGGTAGCGCGATGATGTACACCTCTGGATGGCCGAAGAACCAGAAGAGGTGTTGCCAGAGCAATGCGCCGCCATTGGCCGCGTCGAATACATGTGCGCCGAATTGACGGTCGGCCTCGAGCGCGAAGAGCGCGGCGGCCAGGACCGGGAAGGCCAGCAGGACCAGGACACCGGTCAGCAGGACGTTCCAGGTGAAGATCGGCATGCGGAACATCGTCATGCCGGGGGCGCGCATGCAGATGATCGTGGTGATGAAGTTGACCGAGCCGAGGATCGTGCCGAAGCCGGAGAAGGCCAGACCCATGATCCACATGTCGGCACCGACGCCCGGCGAGCGGACCGCGTCCGACAGCGGGGAGTAGGCGAACCAGCCGAAGTCGGCCGCACCCTGCGGGGTGAGGAACCCGGCCACCGCGATGATCGAGCCGAAGAGGTACAGCCAGTACGCGAACATGTTCAGCCGCGGGAACGCCACGTCGGGCGCGCCGATCTGCAGCGGCATGATCCAGTTCGCGAATCCTGCGAACAGCGGCGTCGCGAACATCAGCAGCATGATCGTGCCGTGCATCGTGAACGCCTGGTTGAACTGTTCGTTCGACATGATCTGCGTACCCGGACGGGCCAGCTCGGCGCGCATGAAGAGCGCCAGGAGGCCACCGATGCAGAAGAACGCGAACGATGTGACCAGGTACATCGTGCCGATCGTCTTGTGGTCAGTGGTGGTCAGCCACTTGACGACGACACTCCCCGGCTGCTTGCGCCGCACCGGCAGCTCGTCCTCGAACGAGTCGTCTGCTGCCGCGGCACCCTGGGATTCGTTGAGGATGCTCACAGTTTGTTCGTCTCCGCATTCCTGGCCGGGTCCGTCTGCTCGATGCCTGCCGGCACGTAGCCCGTCTGACCCTTCTCCGCCAGCTCCTTGAGGTGCTGCTGGTAACGCTCGGGAGAGACGATCTTGACGTTGAAGAGCATCCGGGAGTGGTCGACGCCGCAGAGCTCGGCGCACTTACCCATGTAGGTGCCCTCCTTCTTCGGCGTGACCTCGAAGGAGTTGGTGTGGCCCGGAATGACGTCCTGCTTCATGAGGAACGGCACCACCCAGAAGGAGTGGATGACGTCGCGCGAAGTCAGTACGAAGCGGACCTTCTCGCCCTTCGGCAGCCACAGGGTCGGACCCGGGTTGCCGTTCTGCGGGTTGCGCGTCCCGGGGATGCCCACGTCGTAGACGCCACCGGCGCCCTCGGGGAAGTCCTCACGGAACTTGTCGGGGATGGCGTCGAGCTCCTTGGGGATCTCGTTGCCGGCGGAGGGCTGGCCCTCCACCTTCTCGATGTAGTTGAAGCCCCAGCTCCACTGGTAGCCGACCACGTTGATGGTGTGGGCCGGCTTCGGGCTGAGCTCGAGGAGCTTCGATTCATCGCGCGCGGTGAAGTAGAAGAAAACCGAGACGATGATGAGGGGGACCACTGTGTACAACGCCTCGATGGGCATGTTGTACCTGGTCTGCTGGGGTACCTCCACCTTGGTCCTGCTTCGCCGGTGGAAGATGACGCTCCAGATGATCAGCCCCCAGACAAGGACGCCCGTGGCGAGCGCTGCCGCCCACGAGCCCTGCCAGAGGGAGAGGATCCGAGGGGCCTCTTCCGTTACCGGGGTGGGCATACCGAGGCGGGGGAAATCCTCCCAGTTGTACGAACAACCGGAGGCCGTCGCCAGGACCAGGGCCGCAGTCAGCACCTGCGGCAGCTTCCGCCGCATCGGGCGCCGCGACGAGCGGTCGGAGCCGTTGGGACTCACGTAGCGCCTTCCCGAGAGTCTCGCCCGCACGGTCGGCGCGGCCGTCTCACTTGGTCGGTCGCCGGCCCTGACGCGGGCAGGGGTTTGGATGTTTATGCGGACCAAACCCTACTGGACGCTATTTGGGGTCGCGCGGGGAGGGTGCCCAACGCGCCGCACGACACCCCGAAGGGATGGAATGCGAGCCTCCGGCCGCCATCTGACGCCCCTTCGCCCCGTCACCGCGACGGCCGGTCACCTGGTCGCGCCCCCTGCGGGCTAGCGTGACGGTGTGCCCTACTTCGACGCGGCTTCCTCCGCCCCCCTGCACCCCGTCGCCCGCCAGGCGCTGCTTGCCTCCCTGGACGAGGGCTGGGCCGATCCCGCCCGCCTCTACCGCGAGGGGCGGAGGGCCGCACTGCTGCTCGACGCGGCCAGGGAGACCGCGGCGGAGGCGGTCGGCTGCCGCCCGGACGAGCTCGTCTTCACCACTTCGGGCACACGGGCGGTGCACTCGGCGGTGGCAGGAGCGCTGTCCGGGCGTCGGCGTGTCGGCCGCCATATGGCGCTCTCCGCGGTCGAGCACTCCTCGGTGCTCCACGCGGCCGCCGCCCTCGAAGCGGAGGGCGGGACCTTCACCGAGGTGCCGGTGGACCGGACGGGGGCCGTGGACCCCGCGGCGTACGGCCGGGCCCTCCGTCCGGACACCGCGCTGGCCTGCCTGCAGTCCGCCAACCACGAGGTCGGCACCGAGCAGCCGGTGGCGGAGACCGCCGAGGTCTGCGCCGAGGCCGGGGTGCCCCTGCTGGTGGACGCCGCGCAGTCGCTCGGCTGGGGGCGGGTTCCCGGCCGCTGGTCGCTGCTGGCCGCGAGCGCCCACAAGTGGGGCGGGCCTGCCGGGGTCGGACTCCTCGCCGTGCGCAAGGGGGTCCGGTTCGCTCCTCAGGGCCCGGCCGACGAGCGGGAGTCGGGCCGGGCCGCCGGTTTCGAGAACATCCCGGCGATCGTGGCGGCCGCGGCCTCCCTGCGCGCGGTGCGTGCGGAGGCCGGGGCGGAGGCCGCGCGGCTGCGCGCCCTGGTGGACCGTGTCCGGGCCGCGGTGGGGACGCTGGTGCCGGATGTGGAAGTGGTCGGCGATCCGGCACGGCGCCTTCCGCACCTGGTGACCTTCTCCTGTCTCTATGTCGACGGAGAGACCCTGCTCCACGAGCTGGACCGGGCCGGCTTCTCCGTCTCGTCCGGCTCCTCCTGCACGAGCAGCACCCTGACGCCCAGCCATGTCCTCAAGGCCATGGGGGTGCTCACGGAGGGCAACGTGCGCCTCTCGCTCCCCGCCGGGACGACGGAGGAGGAGGTCGACGGCTTCCTCCGCGTACTGCCGGGTGTGGTCGCCGAGGTGCGGGAGAGGCTCGGCGCACCCGCTCCGACGTCCCCCTCCCCCGCGGTACGGACGTCGCTCACCGTCGACGCGCTCGGCAGGCGCTGCCCGATCCCGGTGATCGAACTCGCAAAGGTGATCGAAGAGGTACCCGTGGGCGGCACGGTGACGGTGCTCTCCGACGACGAGGCCGCCCGCCTCGACATCCCGGCCTGGTGCGCGATGCGTGAACAGGAGTACGTGGGAGAGGAGCCGGCGGACCGCGGCTCGGCCTATGTGGTCCGCCGGCTCCTGTGAGTCCGTACCGCTCGCGTACGGGCCCGCGCCGTCGCCGCCTCCCCTGCCCGGGAGAGGCGCTTCCCGGCCTCCGCTAGGAGAGGTGCTTACGGACCTCGGAGGCCGCCTCGTCGCCGTACGCCTTGGTGAAGCGGTCCATGAAGGAGCTGCGACGCAGGGTGTACTCCTGGGTGCCGACCGTCTCGATGACCAGGGTCGCGAGCATGCAGCCGACCTGGGCGGCGCGCTCCAGGCTCACGCCCCAGGCGAGACCGGAGAGGAAACCGGCGCGGAAGGCGTCGCCGACGCCGGTGGGGTCGGCCTTGCGCTCCTCCTCCGCGCAGCCGACCTCGACGGGGTCCTGACCGGTCCGCTCGATCCGGACGCCCCGGGCGCCGAGGGTGGTGACGCGGTGGCCGACCTTGGACAGGATCTCCTCGTCGCTCCAGCCGGTCTTGGTCTCGATGAGCCCCTTCTCGTACTCGTTGGAGAAGAGGTACGTCGCACCGTCGAGGAGGATCCGGATCTCCTCGCCGCCCATCCTGGCGATCTGCTGCGAGAAGTCCGCGGCGAACGGGATGCCCCTGGAGCGGCACTCCTCCGTGTGGCGGAGCATCGCCTCGGGGTCGTCGGCACCGATCGACACGAGGTCGAGGCCGCCGACGCGGTCGGCGACGCTCTTGAGCTCGATCAGCCGGGCCTCGCTCATGGCCCCGGTGTAGAAGGAGCCGATCTGGTTGTGGTCGGCGTCCGTCGTGCAGACGAAGCGCGCCGTGTGCAGGACCTCGGAGACCCGGACCGATCCGGTGTCGACGCCGTGCCGGTCGAGCCAGGCGCGGTAGTCGTCGAAGTCGGCCCCGACGGCGCCGACGAGGATCGGCTCCGTGCCGAGCACGCCCATGCCGAACGCGATGTTGGCGCCGACTCCCCCCCGGCGTACGTCGAGGTTGTCTACCAGGAACGAGAGCGAGACCGTGTGCAGCTGATCCGCGACCAGCTGGTCGGCGAATCGGCCGGGGAAGGTCATGAGGTGGTCTGTGGCGATGGAGCCGGTGACTGCGATGCGCACGGGGTGGCTGCTCCTGCGGAAGGCGGAGGGAGCGGGTGAGCGCCCCTCCGGGACGGCATGACAGTTCACGCTACCCGGTGGCGCCACCGTGCCCGAATGGTCAAAACTACCCGATAGTAGCTCTTTCTACCTGGGTGCTCCTGTGCCTACGGTGCGGATATGTCGAACACGATCGTTCCCCGTGAGTCCGAGATGAGCCTGGCCGAGCTGCGCGGCGACTGCGCGCGGATGGCGCCGCACTGGGTCGTACCCGAGAAGGCCGCCGCGAAGCCGGTGGAGCCGGCCCGTATCCACGGGGTCACGGTTCCTCCGTCCTCGGCCCGGATGGTCGACTCCATGTCCGACTACGGGGACTGAGCCGGGCGGCCCCCCGCAGCCGGGAACCGTCCGCTCCTCCGCTCCGTCCCACCGTCGTCGTCCCCACCAGGGGACCGGCGACGAGCCAGTGGCGGCCATGCAGTCGAAGGAGCGATCCGGTGAGCAGCGAGCGACCCGAGAAGGACGTGACCGACACCCGGCGGCGTCGGCCGATCGTCGTGGCCTCGGTGGCCGCGGCGGTGCTGCTGGCCGGGGGCGGCGGCGCGTACTGGGCGTCGAACACCTCGGGCGAAACGGCCGGTGGCCTCCGGCCCGGTACCGGCTCGCCCCCTCCGCTCTCCCTCGACGCGCCGGCCGGCAGCGGGCCGACGGCGCCCCCGGAGGGCATCGCACCGGGTGAGCCGGATCCGCACGGCGGCGGGACCGTCTACCGCGCCTCGGGGAAGCTCCCCGAGGGCCCGGACGAGGCCGCCGTGCACCGAGCGAAGGGCACGGTGACCGCGGCGGAGGTGGCACGGCTCGCGAAGGCACTGGGGGTGGAGGGCAGCCCGCGCGCGGACGGCACGGCCTGGAAGGTGGGCAGCGAGGGTGACGGGTCCGGCCCGTACCTCCGGGTGAACAAGCAGGCGCCGGGGACCTGGACCTTCGCCCGGTACGGCTCCGGCGGCCCGGACGCGTGCGAGTCGCCCACGGTCTGCGCGAAGGACGCGTCACCGGGCACGGACAGCGGCTCGCCGGTGAGCGCGAAGGCGGCGAAGGCGGCGGCCGTTCCGGTCCTGAAGGCCGCGGGGCAGGACGGCGCGGCTCTCGACGCCGATCAGCTGATGGGATCCGTACGCGTGGTGAACGCGGACCCCGTGGTGGGCGGGCTGCCGACGTACGGGTGGTCGACCGGGATCCAGGTGGGCGCCGGGGGCGAGATCGTCGGCGGCAGCGGGCATCTGAAGGGGCTGGAGAAGGGGGACAGCTACCCGGTGACCGGCGCGGACGATGCACTGAAGCAGCTGAACGCGGAGTCGGAGAGCCCGCGGGCCCCGAAGGGCGGTGTCGGCGGCTGCGCGACCTCCGTGCCCCTGGAGGACGATCTCGCGCCGGAGCCCGACTGCGGCGCGTCGGGCGGGACTCCGCCGGCCACCACGGCGACGGTCGAGAAGGCCGAGTTCGGGCTCGCGGCGCGGTACGCGGACGGCAAGCAGATCCTCGTGCCTTCCTGGCTCTTCTCCGTGCGGCCCGAAGGGGGCGGCCCCGCGAACACGGTCGCCCAGGTCGCGGTGGAACCGGAGCACCTGACGCGGGAGAGCGCCTCGCCCTCACCGGAGCCCACGAAGGACCCGGACGCCTCGGACACGGAGATCACCTCGTACAGCGCGGACGGACGGACGCTGGAGGTGACCTTCTGGGGCGGCGTGTGCAGCACGTACGCGGCGCGCGCCTCGGAGGACGGCACGACGGTGCGGGTCGCGGTCACCGCGTCCACGCCGGATCCGGAAAAGGTCTGCATCCTGGTCGCCGAGGAGCTGACCCGCACGGTGACGCTCGACGCCCCGCTGGACGGCCGGAAGGTGGTCGCCGCGGGGTCGGGCGAGGCCGTACCGCGCGCCTGACGGGCCGTGGGCGGACATGACGGCGGCGGGGGGGGCCGCCCCCCCCGGGGGGCCCCCCCCCGCCGGGGCGGCGGGGGGGGGGGGGGGGCGGGGGGGGGGCCCCCCCCCCCCCCCCCCCCCCCCCCCCCCCCGCCGTCGTACGTCTCAGGTCTAGCTGAAGGAGTCACCGCAGGCGCAGGAGCCCGTGGCGTTCGGGTTGTCGATCGTGAAGCCCTGCTTCTCGATGGTGTCCACGAAGTCCACGGAGGCACCGCCCAGGTACGGGGCGCTCATCCGGTCGGTGACGACCTTGACGCCACCGAAGTCCTTCACGACGTCGCCGTCGAGCGAGCGCTCGTCGAAGAAGAGCTGGTACCGCAGGCCCGAGCAGCCTCCGGGCTGTACGGCGACGCGCAGCGCGAGGTCATCGCGGCCCTCCTGCTCGAGCAGGGTCCTGACCTTGTCTGCGGCGGCGTCGGACAGGAGGATGCCGTCGCTCACGGTGGTGGTCTCGTCCGATACGGACATCTGCTTCTCTCCCGGGTTGTACGGACTGCTTGCCGACGGGTCCAACCATCGGGGCCGCGGATTCATTCCGGGCCAGGCGCTTGTCTGTTCCCTTCATGCTCGCACACCACCCGCGTGAGGGGATGCGTCACATCGACGCTATCGGCATCGTCAAGCTGACGTGAAGCGGTTATGATAGATAACGTCAATTCGACGAAAAGGCTTTTCGCGGAAAAGAAAGGGTGCGTGTCGTGACCACCGCCCAGCCCCTGGATGTCCAGCCGACACCCCTCGCCCTGCTGCTGCTCGGCCGCGAGGCCGACCCGCGGAGCGAGCGCGGGGTCGAATGCCCCGGTGACCTGCCCTCGCCGTCCGACCCGGACCTGGTGGAGCGGGCCCGTGCGGCCAAGGAGAAGCTCGGGGACAAGGTCTTCGTGCTCGGCCACCACTACCAGCGCGACGAGGTCATCCAGTTCGCGGACGTCACCGGCGACTCGTTCAAGCTCGCCCGGGACGCGGCGGCACGGCCGGAGGCGGAGTACATCGTCTTCTGCGGTGTGCACTTCATGGCGGAGTCCGCGGACATCCTGACCGGTGACGAGCAGAAGGTCGTCCTGCCGGACCTGGCCGCCGGCTGCTCCATGGCCGACATGGCCACCGCGGAGCAGGTCGCCGAGTGCTGGGACGTGCTGACGGAGGCGGGGGTCGCCGACCAGGTCGTGCCGGTCTCGTACATGAACTCCTCCGCCGACATCAAGGCCTTCACCGGCAGGCACGGTGGCACGATCTGCACCTCGTCCAACGCGAAGAGGGCCCTGGAGTGGGCCTTCGAGCAGGGCGAGAAGGTGCTCTTCCTCCCGGACCAGCACCTGGGCCGGAACACGGCCGTGCGGGACATGGGCATGAGCCTGGAGGACTGCGTCCTCTACAACCCGCACAAGCCGAACGGCGGCCTCACCGCCGAGCAGCTGCGCGACGCGAAGATGATCCTGTGGCGCGGGCACTGCTCGGTGCACGGGCGCTTCTCGGTGGAGTCCGTCGAGGACGTACGGGCGCGGATCCCCGGCGTCAACGTGCTGGTGCACCCGGAGTGCAAGCACGAGGTCGTAACGGCCGCGGACCAGGTGGGCTCGACGGAGTACATCATCAAGGCTCTGGAGGCGGCTCCGGCCGGCTCGAAGTGGGCGATCGGCACGGAGCTGAACCTGGTGCGCCGGCTGGCGAACCGTTTCGCCGCTGAGGACAAGGAGATCGTCTTCCTCGACAAGACGGTCTGCTTCTGCTCGACGATGAACCGGATCGACCTGCCGCACCTGGTGTGGACGCTGGAGTCGCTGGCGGAGGGGAACCTCGTCAACCGGATCCAGGTCGACCCGGAGACGGAGAAGTACGCGAAGCTGGCGCTGGAGCGGATGCTGGCACTGCCGTAGCGCGCCGCCTGCCTCCGCCCGGACCGTCCGCGCGTACGAGAAGGGCCCCGGCGCCGTCCCTGTGGACGGCGCCGGGGCCCTTCCGGCTGTCGGGGCTTCCCCCTCTGTCAGGCCTTCGCGGGCTCCGGGGCCTCGGCGGTGACTTCCTCCGCCGTCCCCGGGTCCGCGGCGCCGGACCGCGCGTCGCGCTTGGCCGCCTTCTTCTTCGCGCGGCGCTCCTTGCGGAGCTCGACCATCGCGTAGAGCGTCGGCACCAGGAGCAGGGTCAGCAGCGTGGAGGTGATCAGACCGCCGATCACCACGACCGCCAGCGGCTGGGAGATGAAGCCGCCCTCACCGGTGACGCCGAGCGCCATCGGGAGCAGGGCGAAGATCGTCGCCAGTGCCGTCATCAGGATCGGGCGGAGGCGGTGGCGCCCGCCCTCGATCACGGCTTCGACGACGCCCATGCCCTGCGACCTGTACTGGTTGATCAGGTCGATCAGAACGATCGCGTTGGTCACCACGATGCCGATCAGCATCAGCATGCCGATCATCGCCGGGACGCCCATCGGGGTACCGGTGAGGACCAGGAGGCCGATGGCGCCGGTCGCCGCGAAGGGGATGGAGACCAGCAGGATCAGCGGCTGGACGAGCGACCTGAAGGTGGCGACCAGCAGCATGAAGACGATCGCGATCGCCGCCAACATGGCCAGGCCCAGCTTCATGAAGGCGTCGTTCTGGTCCTCGGAGACACCGCCGATGGTCGCGGTGGCGCCGTCCGGGAGGTCCAGGGCGTCGATCTTCGTCTGGAGCGAGGCGGTGACCGCGCCCGTGTTGTCGCCGGTCGGCTTGGCGGTGATCGTCGCCGCGCGCTGACCATCGATCCGGGTCATCGAGACCGGGCCGGGGACCAGCTTCACGTCGGCGATCTGACCGAGCTTCACCGGGCCCAGCTGAAGCGCCTTCAGCTCGGCCGTCGTGGTGGCCGGCGAGGCCGGCTTCACCAGGACGTCACGCTCGGTGTCGTCCATGATCGCCGAGCCGGAGGGGGTGCCCCGCACCGCGCCGGCGACCGCCGCGCCGAGCGTGGCCTCGTTGAACCCGGCGTCGGCCGCCTTGTCGTTGGCCTTGACCGAGATGCGCGGCACGCTCTGCGCCAGGTCGCTCTGGACGTCGGTGACGTCCTTGAGCTTCGCGACCTCGCCCTGCACCGCTGCGGACGCCTTCTTCAGGACGTCCGCGTCGGCGGCCTTGACCACGACGCTGAGGTCCTGGCTGGCGAAGCCGTCGCCGGCGGCGATCGTGGTGTCGCCGATGCCGTCGAGCTTGCCGAGGGCCTCGTCGATCCGGTCCTGGGTGGCGTCGAAGTCCGCCGAGTCCTTGAGGGTGACCTGGTAGGAGGCCTGGTTGGCCCCGGTACCGCCCCCGAAGGCCGCCATGAAGCCGGACGAGCCGACGGTGACCTGGTAGTCCTCCACGCCCTTGTCCGCGGCGAGGACCTTCTCGACCTTCCGCGCGGCCTCGTCGGCGGCGGCCAGGCTCGTGCCGGGGGTCAGCTCCTGCTTGACGGAGAGGACCTCCTGCTCGCCCTGGTCGAAGAAGTTCGTCTTCAGCAGCGGGGCCATGCCGAACGTGCCGAACAGGACCACGAACGCGAGGACGATGCTGGTGATACGGCGCCGGGTCGCGAAGCGCAGCACCGGGACGTAGATCCGCTGGAGCCGGCTCGCGGCTTCCTTCTCCTCGGCCTTGCGGCGCGCCTCGTCCGGGTCGGCCGCGGTGCCCTTGGGGGCCCGCAGGAACCAGAACGAGAGGACCGGGACCACGGTCAGCGAGACCAGCAGGGAGGCCAGCAGGGCCGCCGTGACCGTGAGGGAGAACGAACCGAAGAGCTGGCCGACCATGCCGCCGACCAGACCGATGGGCAGGAAGACCGCGACGGTGGTGAGTGTGGACGAGGTGACCGCGCCGGCCACCTCCTTGACCGCGGTGATGATCGCCGCCTGGCGCTCCTCGCCGTAGCCGAGGTGGCGCTTGATGTTCTCCAGCACGACGATCGAGTCGTCGACGACGCGGCCGATCGCGATGGTCAGCGCGCCGAGGGTGAGCATGTTCAGCGACAGGTCACGGGTCCAGAGCACGATCAGCGCGAGGACCACGGAGAGCGGGATGGAGACCGCGGTGACCAGGGTCGAACGGATCGACGCGAGGAACACCAGGATCACGACGACCGCGAAGAGCAGACCGAGCGCGCCTTCGGTGGTCAGACCGGAGATCGCCTTGGAGACGGCGGGTCCCTGGTCGGAGACGACGGTCAGCTCGGCGCCCGCGCCGAGGTCCTTGCGCAGGTCGGGGAGCTTGTCCTGGACCGCGTCCGAGATGGCGACGGCGCTGCCGTCCTTGTCCATCGTCGCCATGACGGCGAGGCTCGGCTCGCCGTTCGTGCGGGTGATGGAGACCGCGGCGGCGGGCTCCTGCTTCACCGTGGCGATGTCACCGACGCGGACCGGCTTCCCGGACTTCCCGGTGGCCGGGTTCGCCGCGGAGACCTTGAGGTCCTCGATCTGCCGGAGCGAGGTGAAGGAGCCGCCCACCTGGATGGTGCGGCTCTTGCCCGCCTCGGAGAAGGAGCCGGCCGGGACCGTGGCGCCGCCGGCCTTGAGCGCCTCGGCCAGCGACGCGGCGTTCAGGCCGGCGGCGGCGAGCTTCTTGTCGTCGGGGACGACGGAGACCTGGAGCTCCTGGACGCCGTCGACCGCGACCTGGCCGACGCCGTCGATGTCCTCGAGCGCCGGAACGACCGTACGGTCCAGCTGGTCGGCGAGGGCCTGCTGGTCCTTGTCGGAGGTGACGGCGAGGACGACGGTCGGGATGTCGTCCGTCGAACCGGCGATGACCTGCGGGTCCACGTCCTCGGGCAGCTGGATGCGGGCGCGGTTCACCGCCTGCTGGATGTCGGCGACGAGCTGCTTCGTGCCCTCGTCGCCGAAGTCGAAGGTCGCCATGACGACGGCGTTGCCCTCGCTGGCGGTCGAGGTGACTCCCTCGACACCGTCGACGGCCTTGATGGCGTTCTCGAGAGGTTCGACGACCTGCTTCTCGACCACATCGGGGGACGCGCCCTGATAGGGGGCCAGCACCGACACCATCGGGAGCTCGATGGTGGGCAGCAGCTGCTGCTTGAGCTGCGGGATCGCAATCGCTCCGAATACGAGCGCGACGATCGAGATCAGCCCGATCAGCGCCCTCTGTGCGAGGCTGAATCTGGACAGCCAGGACATGGGTGGGTCTCTCTTCTGTGGCGTACGCGGCAGGTGGGTGGCTGTTCGGCGACCGCCGGTCCGGCGATCGCGGGGGACACAGTCCGCCCGTCTATACGATCGCCGGTTCCGTGAGCGAAAGCGTCGGCCCCCGGGTTGCCTTTTTATCCCGCGCATACCGCAGCTGGAGTAGCCGGGTCTCCACCCGTCACTCCACCCGGGGACGGACCAGGCCCGATTCGTACGCAATGACCACCAATTGGGCCCGGTCCCGCGCGCCCAGCTTCGCCATGGCCCGGTTGACATGGGTCTTCACGGTGAGGGGGCTGACCACGAGCCGGTCGGCGATCTGGTCGTTGGAGTGCCCGCCCGCGACCTGGACGAGCACCTCGCGCTCGCGCCCGGTGAGCGCGGCGAGCCGCTGGGAGTACCCGGCTCCGTCGAGGCCCTCGCCACCGCTGCCGCCCTGGGCGAGGAAGGTGGCGATGAGGCCCTTGGTGGCGACCGGGGAGAGCAGCGCCTCACCGGCCGCGGCGACCCGGATGGCGTTGAGCAGCTCGTCCGGTTCCGCGCCCTTGCCCAGGAACCCGGAGGCTCCCGCGCGCAGGGACTGCACGACGTACTCGTCGACCTCGAAGGTGGTGAGCATGACGATCCGGACCCCCGCGAGGTCCGGGTCAGCGCTGATCATCCGCGTCGCGGCGAGCCCGTCGGTGCCCGGCATCCTGATGTCCATCAGCACGACGTCGGCGCGGGTCGAGCGGGCCATCGCCACGGCCTGTTCCCCGTCGGCGGCCTCGCCGACGACCTCCATGTCGGGCTCGGAGTCGACCAGCACCCGGAACGCGCTGCGCAGCAGCGCCTGGTCGTCGGCGAGCAGCACCTTGATGGGCGTCACGCACGTCCCTCCGTCATCGTCCCCGTCGTCCCCGGCCGCTCCGGCGCCCGGGTGCGGGACGTGACGGGCAGGATCGCATGGACCCGGAATCCTCCACCGTAGCGGGGACCCGCGGTGAGGGTGCCGCCGAGGGCGGTGACCCGCTCGCGCATGCCCAGCAGGCCGTGTCCGCCCCCGTCCGCCTGAGCGGGCGGCAGATGCGCTCCCGTGCCGTTGTCGAGCACGGTGATCTCCGCGGTCTCCCCGACCCGTACGACGCTCACCTCGGCTTTCACACCGGTGCCCGCGTGCTTGCGCACGTTGGTCAGGGCCTCCTGGATGATCCGGTAGGCCGCGAGGTCCACCGCCGCGGGCAGCGGGCTGTCCGGGTCGGTGCAGGCCACCTCCACGGGGAGCCCGGCGTTGCGGAAGGTGCCGAGCAGGGTGCCGAGGACGGCGAGCCCCGGGGCGGGCTCGGTGGGTGCCTCGGGGTCGCCGGACTGGCGCAGCAGCCCGACCGTGGCGCGCAGCTCGTTGAGCGCGGAGCGGCTGGCCTCCCGTACGTGGGCAAGCGCCTCCTTCGCCTGGTCGGGGCGCTTGTCCATGACGTGGGCCGCGACTCCGGCCTGGACGTTGACCAGGGCGATGTGGTGGGCGACGACGTCGTGCAGGTCCCGGGCGATCCTCAGCCGTTCCTCGGCGACCCTCCGGCGGGCCTCCTCGTCGCGGGAGCGCTCCGCGCGTTCGGCCCGTTCCCTGATCGCGTCGATGAACGCGCGCCTGCTGCGGACCGCGTCGCCGGCGGCACCGGCCAGGCCGGTCCAGGCGAGGACGCCCAGGTTCTCCTGGCTGTACCAGGGCGTCGTACCGGCCGCCATCGCGGACACGGCCAGCCCGCCCATGGTGAGCAGGCCGACGCGCCAGGTGGTGGGACGGTCGGTGCTGGCCGCGACGGTGAAGAGCGCGATGACCGCGCTCATGACGACGGGGGCGGGCGGGTCCATGAGGACGAACTCGACGACGGACAGGAGTCCGGTCACTCCGAGGACCGCCATGGGACTGCGCCGCCGCTGGACGAGTGCTCCGGCGCCGAGCACCATCAGCAGCACGCTCGACGGCTCGGGCACGCGCGCGCCGAAGACGGGGCCGTGGCCCGGTTCGGGCTCGGCGAACGACGCGCAGATCATGCAGGCGAGCACGGCGAGGGCCAGGCCGCCGTCGAAGGCGAGGGGATGGCCGCGCAGCCAGCGGCGGGCGCGTACGAGCCCGGTTCCGAGGGTGGTCACGTCGTACCACGGTACGGCGTGCCGTCGCGGGGCCGGTCCGTCCGGCCTCCGGCCCACGTCACGGCACGGTGCCCCGCGCCGGACGGACCGGGGCGGGGCACGGTGGGGAGTGCGGGGCGGGCGGGCCCGGTCAGCCGGGGATGAGCCCGTCGTCGCGGAGCATGGAACGCACCTCTTCGAGGGTGGCGCCGGGCGCCGGCAGGATCAGTTCGGACGGCTCCAGGGAGTCGTCGGGGAGCGGCGAGCCGAGCTCGCGCACCTTGTCCAGCAGCGCGTGGAGCGTGGTGCGGAAGCCGGGTCCGTCACCGCTCTCCATCTCCGCGAGGAGTATGTCGTCGAGCTCGTTCAGCTCGGCGACATGACTGTCGGCCAGGCTGACCTGGCCCTCCCCCATGATCCGTACGATCATGACGCCGCCCTCACTGCTTGTCGAACTTGTGCGGTGACTGCTGCGACTGCGGTGCCGCGTCCTCGGCGCCGCCCTCGATGGCCTGCTGCTGCCCGGCGGATCCGCCGGCCAGCTCGGCCTTCATGCGCTGCAGTTCCAGTTCTACATCCGTACCACCGGAGATCCGGTCCAGCTCGGCGGCGATGTCGTCCTTCGCCGTACCGGACGGGTCGTCGAGAGCACCGGAGGCCAGCAGCTCGTCGATGGCCCCCGCGCGGGCCTGCAGCTGCTGGGTCTTGTCCTCGGCCCGCTGGATGGCGAGGCCGACGTCGCCCATCTCCTCGGAGATGCCGGAGAACGCCTCACCGATCCGGGTCTGGGCCTGGGCCGCCGTGTAGGTGGCCTTGATGGTCTCCTTCTTCGTGCGGAAGGCGTCCACCTTGGCCTGCAGCCGCTGGGCCGCGAGGGTGAGCTTCTCCTCCTCGCCCTGCAGCGTCCGGTGCTGCGTCTCCAGGTCGCTGACCTGCTGCTGGAGGGCGGCACGCCTGGACAGCGCCTCACGGGCCAGGTCCTCACGGCCGAGGGCGAGCGCCTTGCGGCCCTGGTCCTCCAGCTTGGACGACTGCCCCTGCAGCTGGTTCAGCTGCAGCTCCAGCCGCTTGCGCGAGGTCGCCACATCGGCGACACCGCGGCGCACCTTCTGGAGCAGCTCGAGCTGCTTCTGGTACGAGTAATCGAGGGTCTCGCGCGGATCCTCGGCCCGGTCAAGGGCCTTGTTTGCCTTCGCGCGGAAGATCATCCCCATACGCTTCATGACACCGCTCATGGGCTTCGCGCGCCCCCTTCTGACTCAACTGAGCTCCAGCACTCCAACAGAACCCACAGTACGGGCCCTGTCTCCATTACCGCACTGTTCGAGCGCGGATGTGCTCCTCCGCAAGGACGACTGCCGTGGGCGACCGCTCCCGCCCAGGGAGTAGAGGAACCTCGGGGATCACGTCGGCAACGTCCGTTCTGCCCCTGTCGGGACACTTTTCAGGACGCAGGCCGTTGCCGGATCGTTCCCGGCCGGTCCCCGGTACTCCCGGGCGACCCCGTACCCTTGGGTTTTGTGTTCCGTAGCCGTTCCAAGGAAGAGAAGGCCCCCACCGGCAAGGTGACGGCGGACCTCTCCAAGCAGCCCCGCGACCCTCAGGCTCCCAAAGGTCGCCCCACCCCCAAGCGCAGCGATGCCCAGACGCAGCGCCGGCGAGCCTCCAGCGGCACGCCGACCGATCGCAAGGAGGCCGCGAAGCGCCAGCGCGAAGCCCGCCGGGCGGACATGGCCCGGCAGCGGGAGGCGCTCGCGTCGGGCGACGAGCGCTATCTGCCGGCACGTGACAAGGGGCCCGTACGGCGCTTCGTCCGTGACTTCGTGGACTCGCGCTTCTGCATCGCGGAGTACTTCCTTCCGCTCGCGGTGGTCATCCTGATCCTCAGCGTGATCCAGGTCCAGAACATCCAGAACATCTCGCTGCTGCTCTGGCTCGGGGTGATCGTGCTGATCGTCGTCGACTCCATCGGCCTCGCGTTCCGTCTCAAGAAGCAGCTGGCACAGCGCTTCCCGGACACCCCGAAGCGCGGCGCCGTGGCCTACGGCCTGATGCGTACGCTCCAGATGCGGCGTCTGCGTCTGCCCAAGCCTCAGGTCAAGCGGGGAGAGCGGCCCTGAGCACGGAGACCTCCGGCTTCACGGGGGTGTCCTCCCAGTGGCTGGGCGGGCTCGGCGGACTGCGCAACACGGTCCGCCAGGAGCTCGTCGCCCGGCAGCTCGACGAGCAGATAGCCGGGCGCTTCCCCGTGGGGCAGCGGCTGCGGGTCCTCGACGTCGGCATGGGCCAGGGCACGCAGGCACTGCGCCTGGCCCGGGCCGGCCACTCCGTGACGGGCCTGGAGTCCGACGCCGAGATGCTCCGGTCGGCCAGGGAGTCCCTGGCGGGCGAGCCCGAGGGCATCCGGGAGCGGGTGCGGCTCATCGAGGGCGACGGCCGTGACACCGGGGTGCACTTCCTGCCGGGCAGCTTCGACGTGGTCCTCTGCCACGGCGTGCTGATGTACGTCTCCGAGCCTGATCCCCTGCTGGCCGGCCTGGCCCGGATGCTGGCGCCGGGCGGGCTGCTCTCGCTGCTCGTGCGGAACGCGGACGCCCTGGCGATGCGCCCGGGAGCGGCGGGCGACTTCGCCGGCGCCCTCGCGGCCTTCGACACGGACACGTACACGAACAGGCTCGGCCTCGACGTCCGGGCGGACCGGCTCGAGGTACTGCGGGCCACCCTCGCCGGGATCGCCGCCCCGCTGCACGCCTGGTACGGCGTGCGGGTCTTCACGGACAACGTGGGCAACGAGGCGGAACTCCCCGGTCCCGAGGAGCTGGCGCGGGTGTTCGCCGCCGAGGACCGCGCGGGGCGGACCGATCCGTACCGCGGGGTGGCGGCGCTGCTGCACCTGTGCGGGGTACGCGGCTGACCGGGCCTGCGCCGTACGCCTGATCGGCCCAGCAGCACAGGCCGCCCACGGCGGGCCCTGGCGATACTCCGGGAATGGACGCAACCCCTTCCCGCAGCCGGGTACGACGCTCCCTCACGCCCCTGGCCGCCGGCGCCTGCGCGATCGCGCTGGCGGGCGGCTGCACCGGCCCCGGGCCGGCCCCCGCCGCCGCCCCGGCCCAGGAGGCCGCGGCGGTCCGGGACGTGGGCGATCTCGAGGATCAGTACCGGAGCGTCATCAAGGACGTCCTGCCCTCCGTCGTGCAGATCGGCGCCGGGGACGGGCTCGGCTCGGGCATCGTCTACGACGGCAAGGGCCACATCGTGACGAACGCCCACGTCGTGGGCGACACGAAGACCTTCGACGTCACCGTCGCCACCGGCGAGAAGGTGCTCAAGGCATCCCTGGTCTCCGCCTATCCGGAGCAGGACCTCGCCGTCATCAAGCTCGACGACGCCCCCGACGGGCTGCGGGCCGCGGAGTTCGGGGACACCGACGAGGTCGAGGTGGGGCAGATCGTCCTGGCCATGGGCTCCCCCCTCGGCCTGTCCAGCAGCGTCACCCAGGGCATCGTCTCGGCCGTGGGCAGGACCGTGAGCGAGAGCCGCTCGGGCGGCGGGACCGGGGCGACGCTCGCCGACATGGTGCAGACATCGGCGGCGATCAACCCCGGAAACAGCGGCGGTGCCCTGGTGAATCTCGACAGCGAGGTGATCGGCATCCCGACGCTCGCGGCGACGGACCCCCAGCTGGGGGACAGCGCGGCACCGGGGATCGGGTTCGCCATCCCCGTCTCGATGGTGCGGACGGTCGCCGACCAGATCATCGAGTCCGGGAAGGTCACCGACTCGGGCCGGGCGGCGCTGGACATCACGGGCCGCACCGTCGTCGACGACGCCTACAAGCCGGCCGGGGTCGCCGTCGTCACCACCCTGAAGGGCGGCGCCGCCGAGAAGGCGGGCCTGCGCGCCGGGGACATCATCACCCGCATCGGTGACACCCGGGTCACGACGATCACCTCGCTCTCGGAGGCACTGGCGGGCGACAGGCCGGGCGAGAAGGTCTCGGTGACGTACACACGGGGGAAGGCGTCGAGGACCGCCGAAGTCACCCTGGGCGAGATCTGAGAGCGGGCCGGCACCGCCGCCGCGCGGCCCGCCCGGACGCCTGGGTCCGGGCGGGCGCGCCGGCCTCAGTCGGCCTGGAGGCTCATCGGACCGTAGATCTTCGTCGCGTCCTCGAAGAGCGTCACCTGGTCCGCGCCGCCCTCGAGGAGCTCCTTCCAGAACTCACCGATCCAGGACTCAGCGTCGCCCTGAGTCGTGAACTCCTCCGGCTGCAGCGCCGGCTCCGTCTCCGTACCGTCGGACTTCTCGAACCGCCACGTCCACGCCATGTCCGCCTCCTGGGTCACGTTGCTCCCCGAAGACTAGTGGGTGTCCCGGGCGCGCAGGTGGTTCATGGACACGGGAGGATCGGCACGTGGAACTGACACTGCTCGGCACCGGAGCCCCCGACGGGCTGCCGCGGCCCGAATGCCCCTGCGCCGCCTGCGCGGCCTCCCGCGGTACGGGGGCCCGGGCGGCGACCGCGCTGCTCGTGGACGACGCCCTGCTCCTGGACCTGACCCCGGGCGCCGTGTTCGCCGCCGCCCGCGCGGGCCGCTCGCTCGCCGCCGTCCGGCAGGTGCTGCTGACCCATCCTCACGACGGGCCCGCCATGGAGCTGCCCGCCTCGCTCCCGGCGGCGAGCCGCGTCCCCGACGGCCAGGAGCTGACGCTGATCAGCGGACACCGGATCCGGGCCCTGGCCATGGACGCGCCGGGCACCGGCTACGAGGTGACCTCGCCGGAGGGCGAGCGCCTGCTCTACCTGCCGCCCGGGGCCTCCCCCGCGGGTCTCGCCGACCCGGTGGCGGAGCCGTACGACATGGTCGTGGGCGATGTCGTCGCGCGGCCGGACGCGGTGGCCAGACTGCGTGCGGCCGGGGCCGTAGGGCCCACCACCGAGGTGATCGCCGTCCATCTGGACCACGACGCCCCGACGGGCGCCGAGCTGGACCGCCGGCTCGCGGCCGGTGGCGCGCGGGCCGTGCCGGACGGGACGACCCTGCCGGTGGGCGCCTACCACGCCGTCCCGGAGGCGCCCCGGCGCACGCTGGTCACGGGCGGCGCGCGGTCGGGGAAGTCGGTGGAGGCCGAACGGCGTCTGGAGACCTTTCCCGAGGTGGTGTACGTGGCGACGGGCGGCCGCCGTGAGGGTGACGCGGAGTGGGACGCCCGGATCGGGGCGCACCGGGAGCGCAGACCTGCCGCCTGGCGCACCGAGGAGACCTGCGAGCTGGCGGGACTGCTGGAGCAGGACGGCCCGCCGCTGCTCATCGACTGCCTGTCCCTGTGGCTGACGGACGCGATGGACCGGGTCGACGCCTGGGACGACGGCCGGTGGGAGGACGGCGGGGAGGAGAAGCTGCGCGAACGGGTGTCCGAGCTGGTCCGAGCGGTGCGCGGGACACGGCGTACGGTCGTCGCCGTGACCAACGAGACGGGCTCGGGCGTGGTCCCGGCGACGGTGTCCGGGCGGCGCTTCCGGGACGAACTGGGACGTCTGAACGCGGCGTTCGCCGCCGAGTGCGAGCAGGTGCTGCTGGTGGTCGCGGGCCAGGCCCTGGTACTGCGGGGCTGAGGCCCGGTCACGTGCGGGGCCGGGGGTGCGGGAGGCGGTGCCGGGTACTGTTCCGCAGAGGAACCCCCCGGCGGGTTCCGGCCCACACAGCGCCGACCCGCGAGGCAGACCCCCGTGAATCTGGACGACTTCTCCGACCTGATCGAGCGCCCCGACGGGGGCGTACGGCGTGATGCCGAGGAACGCCGGGAGCGGCTCGCCGTCCCCGTCGGCGCGCTCGGCCGGCTCGACGAGCTGGGTGAATGGCTGTCGGCCGCCCAGCAGTCGGTCCCGGTCAAGGCGGTCGGCCAGCCGCGTGTGGTGCTGTTCGCGGGCGACCACGGGGTGGCGGAGCTGGAGGTCTCAGGCCGGGCCGCCGGGACCGCGCACGAGCTCGTCCGGGCGGTGCTGGACGGTGCGAGCCCCGTCGCCGTGCTGGCCCGCCGTTTCTCCGTCCCCGTACGGATCGTGGACGCCGGGCTGGACTGCGACCCCGGGCTGCTGCCCGAAGCGGTCGTACGCGACCGGGTGCGGCGCGGCAGCGGCCGGATCGACGTCGAGGACGCGCTGACGGCCGAGGAGGCCGAGCAGGCCGTGCGGCTCGGGATGCGCATCGCCGACGAGGAGGCCGACTCCGGCACGGACCTCGTGGTGCTGGGTGATCTGAGCGTCGGCGGCACGACGGCGGCCTCGACCCTGATCGCGGCCCTCTGCGGCACGGACGCCTCGGTGGTGACCGGGCGGGGCGGTGCCGGGATCGACGATCTGGCGTGGATGCGCAAGTGTGCGGCGATCCGGGACGCGCTGCGGCGGGCCCGGCCGGTCCTCGGCGACCAGCTGGAGCTGCTGGCCGCGGTGGGCGGTGCGGATCTGGCCGCGACGACCGGGTTCCTGCTGCAGAGCGCGGTGCGCCGGATGCCCGTGGTGCTGGACGGCGTGGTCTCGGCGGCGTGTGCGCTGGTGGCCCAGCGGGCGGCCTTCCGGGCGCCGGACTGGTGGCTGGCGGGACAGCTCAGCGGGGAGCCGGCACAGGTGAAGGCCCTGGACCGGATGGCACTGACGCCACTGCTGGACCACGGGGTGACGGTGGGTGAGGGAAGCGGCGCCCTGCTGGCGCTGCCGCTCGTCCAGGCCGCCGCGGCACTGGCGGCGGAGCTCCCGGAGCGTGTGCGGGAGCCGGCCGGCGAGGAGGCCGGAGAGGAGTCCTCGGGCACCGTGGAACCCGCGGAGTCGACCGCCTGAGCGTCTCAGGGCCCCCGGTCGGGCCCGGGCGGCAGCGGGGCCCTGTCAGGGGCCCCGCCGATCAGGTCCTGGAAGCGGCGCCGGGGCCCCACCCAGCGGACGTCGTGGTGATACGCCCTCAGCACCGCCCTGGCGCGGGCCCGGTGGCGCCGGCGGTAGAAGCGCCTCGCCCACAGCGACGCGGGACGGGCCAGCCGGACCGCGCCGATCAGCGCGACGAACGGGACGAGGGTCCCGAGGACCGCCATCCGGGCCTTGCCCTTGAACAGACTGATCAGCACCAGGCCGAAGTTGAAGACGTAGGTCAGCGTGACGCCCAGCCTGTTCTGCTGCTGCTCCCCGGTCAGCTCGTCCACGCCGAGCGGCGAGAAGCCCGCGAGCACGAGCAGGACGAGTGAGGCCGTGAGGACGACGACCTCGACGCTCTGGCGGCCCTCCTCCGTCCAGTACACGTCGTCGAGGTGGAGGATCAGCGCGAACTCGTCGAGGACCAGGCCGGCCCCCACCCCGAAGACCACCGCGAGGATCCCCGCGGCGACGCCCTGCTGGCCGCTCGCCACCGCACCGAACCCGCCGACCACCGAGAGCACGACGCCGGGCACGACGTGGTGGACGTGCACACCGCCCGGCGTGACGTTGCGGAACGGCCCCTTCCCCGCCCTGATCATCCGGGTGATCATCCGGGTGACGGCGAAGGTCAGCACGAAGGCGCTGAGGGCCAGCAGCAGCGGGAGCTTGCCCGGCTCGACGATGTTCTGCTGGAACCAGTGACCCATGCCACCTCCATCCGAGGACCCACCTATGCGGCTTTTGGGTAACTTTGCCCAATCTAGCGCGCCACCGCACCGGCTAGCGTGCGCGCGGTGACCTCCCTGAACAGCCACGGGCTGCGTTTCGCCTTCGGCACCCTGACCGCGCTCCCCGTTCGCGTCTCCCGCTGGGACCGCGGCGCCGCCCGCGCGGGCATGCTGTGCGCACCGGTCGCCGGACTGGCCGTGGGACTGCTCGCGGCCGTCCCCGGGGTGCTGCTCCTGCTGGCCGGGGCGGGTCCCCTGCTGTCCGCGGTGGCCTCCGCCGCGCTCCCCGCCGCACTGACCCGGGGGCTGCATCTGGACGGGCTCGCGGACACCGCCGACGGGCTCGGCAGCGCGAAGCCCGCCGAGGACGCGCTGCGGATCATGAAGCAGTCGGACATCGGCCCGTTCGGTGTGATCACCCTGGTGCTGGTCCTGCTGGCCCAGGTCGCGGCGCTCTTCGAGCTGTACGGCCAGGGCTGGGCCGAAGGGGCCCTGGGCACGGTCACCGCCGCCGTCACCGCCCGTCTCGCCCTCACCCTGGCCTCGCGCAGGGGCGTCCCGCCCGCCCGGCCGGAAGGGCTCGGCGCGGTGGTGGCGGGCACCGTCCCTCCCCTGGGAGCGGCGGCCACGGCCTGCGCGGCGGTCACGTGCTGCGCGGCGGCGGGCGCCCTGGCGGGCGGCCACGGCGCCGCCCTGCACCAGGCCGCCGCCGCGCTGGCAGGTGTCGTGGCCGCCCAGTTGATGCTCCGTCACTGCGTACGGCGCTTCGGCGGCGTCACCGGGGACGTCTTCGGGGCACTGGAGGAGACGGCGGCGACGGCGGCCCTGCTGGCCCTGTCGCTGGGCTGACTGCCCCGCCCCCGTGAGCGGGACGCATCGGCGCGCGTAGGCTCATTCCCGGCACAGAGCGGCGGGGCTACGATGCGCCGGGCGCGGTCGGCCCACCCCTCGACCGACACACAACTCAACGGAAGCGAGATTTCACCACCGTGACTGCTCTCACTCTCAGCACCTCAGGTGCGGCGACGCTGCGCGCCGACGCACTCGTCGTCGGCGTCGCCAAGGGCGCTGGGCCCAAGGCGGGGAACCTGGTCGTCGCACCGGGCGCCGAGGCCGTGGACAAGGCGTTCGACGGGAAGCTCGCCACCGTCCTGGAGACCCTGGGCGCCTCCGGTGCCGAGGGCGAAGTGACCAAGCTCCCCTCGCCGTCCGGCCTCAAGGCCCCGGTCGTCATCGCGGTCGGCCTCGGCCCGGTCCCGGCGAAGGACGACGCGTACGACGCCGAGGTGCTCCGCCGGGCCGCGGGCAGCGCCGCGCGTGCGCTGAAGGGTTCGAAGAAGGCCGGTTTCGCGCTGCCGACGGAGTCCGTCGAGGACGCCGGGGCCGTCGCGGAGGGCGCACTGCTCGGTGCGTACGCGTTCACCGCCTACCAGGGCGGCGAGAACAAGCTGGCCCCCAAGGGCGCCAAGAGCCCGGCGAAGCTTCCGCTCGGCGAGGTCGCCCTGCTCGGCGCCAAGCCGCGTGACAAGGCCTTCAAGGCGGCCGCCGAGCGCGCCGTCGCGGTCACCGAGGAGATCAACCGGGCCCGCGACCTGATCAACACCCCGCCGAACGACCTGTACCCCGAGTCCTTCGCCGCCGTGGCCACCGCCGCCGGCAAGGAGCACGGCATCAAGGTGCAGGTCCTGGACGAGAAGGCGCTCGTCAAGGGCGGCTTCGGCGGTCTGCTCGGTGTCGGCCAGGGCTCCACGCACGGCCCGCGCCTGGTCAAGCTCTCCTACACCCACCCCAAGGCGGAGAAGACGCTCGCCCTGGTCGGCAAGGGCATCACCTACGACTCGGGCGGCATCTCGCTCAAGCCGGCCGGGCACAACGAGACGATGAAGTGCGACATGAGCGGCGCCGCCGCCGTGTTCGCCGCCGTCGTCTCGGCCTCGCGCCTCGGCCTCCAGGTCAACGTGACCGGCTGGCTGGCCCTCGCCGAGAACATGCCGTCCGGCAACGCCACCCGCCCCGGCGACGTGCTGCGCATGTACAGCGGCAAGACCGTCGAGGTCCTCAACACCGACGCCGAGGGCCGTCTCGTCCTCGCCGACGCGCTGACCCGCGCCTCCGAGGAGAAGCCCGACGCGATCGTCGACGTGGCGACCCTGACGGGCGCCATGGTCCTCGCCCTCGGCAACCGCACCTTCGGTGTCATGGCCAACGACGACGCCTTCCGTACGTCGATCCACGAGATCGCCGAGGAGGTCGGTGAGGCGTCCTGGCCGATGCCGCTCCCCGCCGACCTGCGCAAGGGCATGGACTCCCCGACCGCCGACATCGCCAACATGGGCGAGCGGATGGGCGGCGGTCTGGTGGCCGGACTGTTCCTGCAGGAGTTCGTGGGCGAGGGCATCGCCTGGGCACACCTGGACATCGCGGGCCCGGCCTTCCACGAGGGCGCCCCGTACGGCTACACGCCCAAGGGCGGCACCGGATCCGCGGTCCGCACCCTGGTGCGGCTGGCGGAGCGCACCGCGGCGGGCGACCTCGGCTGAGTGCCGGAGCCGGCGTCCGCACACGGACCCCGCACACGGACCCGCGCGCGAGGTCCGCTCGCAGCGCCCACGGCCCCGGGCACGAGCCCGGGGCCGTGGGCGCTGCTCCGTGCGGCTCCGACCGGCATTTATCCTGAAATCTGCACGCATCGGTAACCGGCCGGTCCTGATCTTCGTCCGGCCCGGAGCAGGGGCCCGCGTCCCGCCCGCGCCCAACAAGTGCGAAGATGGGTTCTCGGCAGGACAGGGCCCCCACCACAGGGCCGAATAACGCAAGCGGCCGCACACCAGCCGACCGGCCGGTCACACCCCAGCGACGGGGCCCGGCATACGGCGCACATGCATGGAGGACGTGACGTGGCGAACGACGCCAGCACCGTTTTCGACCTAGTGATCCTCGGCGGTGGTAGCGGCGGTTACGCCGCGGCCCTGCGCGGAGCTCAGCTGGGCCTGGACGTCGCACTGATCGAGAAGGGCAAGGTCGGCGGCACCTGCCTGCACAACGGCTGCATCCCCACGAAGGCGCTGCTGCACGCCGGCGAGATCGCCGACCAGGCCCGCGAGGCCGGGCAGTTCGGCGTGAAGGCCACCTTCGAGGGCATCGACATGGCGGCCGTCCACAAGTACAAGGACGACGTGATCTCGGGGCTGTACAAGGGCCTGCAGGGTCTCATCGCCTCGCGCAAGGTGCACTACATCGAGGGTGAGGGCCGTCTCTCTTCGCCCACCTCGGTGGACGTGAACGGCCAGCGCGTCCAGGGCCGCCACGTGCTGCTGGCGACCGGCTCCGTGCCGAAGTCGCTGCCGGGCCTGGAGATCGACGGCAACCGCATCATCTCCTCGGACCACGCGCTGAAGCTGGACCGCGTGCCGACGTCCGCGATCGTCCTGGGCGGCGGCGTCATCGGCGTCGAGTTCGCCTCGGCGTGGAAGTCGTTCGGCACCGACGTCACCATCGTCGAGGGCCTGAAGCACCTGGTCCCGGTCGAGGACGAGAACAGCTCGAAGCTTCTTGAGCGCGCGTTCCGTAAGCGCGGCATCAAGTTCAACCTCGGCACCTTCTTCGACAAGGCCGAGTACACGCAGGACGGCGTGCGGGTGACCCTCGCCGACGGCAAGACCTTCGAGGCGGAGGTGCTGCTGGTCGCGATCGGCCGCGGCCCGGTCTCGCAGGGCCTGGGCTACGAGGAGGCCGGGGTCGCGATGGACCGCGGCTACGTCCTCGTCGACGAGTACATGCAGACCAACGTCCCGACCGTCTCGGCAGTCGGTGACCTGGTCCCGACGCTGCAGCTCGCGCACGTCGGCTTCGCCGAGGGCATCCTCGTGGCGGAGCGGCTCGCCGGCCTCAAGACCGTGCCGGTCGACTACGACGGTGTCCCGAAGGTGACGTACTGCCACCCCGAGGTCGCCTCCGTCGGCATCACCGAGGCCAAGGCCAAGGAGATCTACGGCGCGGACAAGGTCGTGGCCCTCAAGTACAACCTGGCGGGCAACGGCAAGAGCAAGATCCTCAAGACCGGCGGCGAGATCAAGCTCGTCCAGGTCAAGGACGGTGCCGTGGTCGGCGTCCACATGGTCGGTGACCGTATGGGCGAGCAGGTCGGCGAAGCCCAGCTGATCTACAACTGGGAGGCGCTGCCGGCCGAGGTCGCGCAGCTCGTCCACGCCCACCCGACGCAGAGCGAGGCGATGGGTGAGGCCCACATGGCCCTCGCCGGCAAGCCGCTCCACTCCCACGACTGATCCAGTCCCGGGGACGACCGACCACTTCCACGCACTTTCGTAAGGAGCAACTGAAACCATGTCGGTTTCCGTAACCCTTCCGGCGCTCGGCGAGAGCGTCACCGAGGGCACCGTCACCCGCTGGCTGAAGGCAGAGGGCGAGCACGTCGAGGCCGACGAGCCGCTGCTCGAGGTCTCGACCGACAAGGTCGACACCGAGATCCCCGCGCCCGCCTCGGGCGTACTCGCGTCCATCAAGGTCGCCGAGGACGAGACCGTCGAGGTCGGCGCCGAGCTGGCCGTCATCGACGACGGCTCGGGCGCGCCCGCCGAGGCCGCTCCGGCCGCCGAGCCGGAGGCCGCCCCGGCCGAGGAGGCCGCACCGGCCCCCGCAGCCGAGGCCCCCGCCGCCGAAGCCCCTGCCGCCGAGGCCCCCGCCGCCGCTCCGGCCGGTGGCGCCTCGGGCACCGACGTCACCCTCCCCGCGCTCGGCGAGAGCGTCACCGAGGGCACCGTCACCCGCTGGCTGAAGGAGGTCGGCGAGGAGGTCGCGGAGGACGAGCCCCTGCTCGAGGTCTCCACCGACAAGGTCGACACCGAGATCCCCGCCCCGGTCGCCGGTGTGCTGCTGGAGATCGTCGTCGGCGAGGACGAGACCGCCGAGGTGGGCGCCAAGCTCGCCGTCATCGGCGCTCCTGGCGCCGCTCCGGCCGCTGCTCCGGCCGAGGCCGCCCCGGCCCCCGCCGCCGCCCCGGCACCGGCCGCCCCCGCCGCTCCGGCTCCGGCACCGGCCGCCCCCGCGGCTCCGGCACCGGCTCCGGCCGCGCCCGCCGCTCCGGCACCGGCCCCCGCCGCCCAGGCTCCGGCCGCCCCGGCGCCGGCGCCCGCCGCCGCCGCTCCGGCTCCGGCCGCCCCCTCGGCGCCCTCCGGTGACGACGGCGCGTACGTCACACCGCTGGTCCGCAAGCTCGCCGCCGAGAACGGCGTCGACCTGGGCGCGGTCAAGGGCACCGGCGTCGGTGGCCGTATCCGCAAGCAGGACGTCGTCGCCGCCGCGGAGGCCGCCAAGGCCGCCGCGGCCGCTCCGGCTCCGGCCGCCGCCGCTCCCGCGGCCAAGGCCGCGCCGAAGGTGGAGGCGTCCCCGCTGCGCGGTCAGACGGTCAAGATGACCCGCATGCGCAAGGTCATCGGCGACAACATGATGAAGGCCCTGCACTCGCAGGCCCAGCTGACCTCGGTCCTCGAGGTCGACATCACCAAGCTGATGAAGCTGCGCAACCAGGCGAAGGAGTCCTTCGCCGCCCGTGAGGGCGTCAAGCTGTCCCCGATGCCGTTCTTCGTGAAGGCCGCGGCCCAGGCGCTGAAGGCCCACCCGGTCGTCAACGCCCGGATCAACGAGGACGAGGGCACCATCACGTACTTCGACTCGGAGAACATCGGCATCGCCGTGGACGCCGAGAAGGGTCTGATGACCCCGGTCATCAAGGGTGCGGGCGACCTGAACATCGCCGGTATCGCGAAGAAGACCGCCGAGCTGGCCGGCAAGGCCCGCGGTGGCGGCCTGACCCCGGACGACATGTCCGGTGCCACCTTCACGGTCAGCAACACCGGTTCGCGCGGTGCGCTGTTCGACACGGTCATCGTGCCGCCGAACCAGGCGGCCATCCTGGGCATCGGTGCCACGGTCAAGCGTCCGGCGGTCATCGAGACCGCCGAGGGCACCGTCATCGGCGTCCGTGACATGACCTACCTCTCGCTCTCCTACGACCACCGTCTGGTGGACGGCGCGGACGCCGCCCGTTACCTGACCACGGTCAAGGCGATCCTCGAGGCGGGCGAGTTCGAGGTCGAGCTCGGTCTCTGAGCCGCACAGCTGTAACGAGCCTCACCAGCGGCGCCCCCGTCCGGAACACATCCGGGCGGGGGCGCCGCCGTATTGTCTAGACACCACCGGTCGTCTCCGCCACCGTGTCGCGCAGGCAGCACCGGTTCGCCTCCGAAGGAGCTCCTCATGACCCCGCCCGTCGTCCACTCGCTGCGCGAACAGATCCGCGAGCACATCGTGGAGGGGATAGTCAGCGGGCGCTGGAAGCCGGGCGAACGGATCGTGGAGCGCCGTATCGCCACCGAGCTGGAGGTCAGCCAGACGCCGGTGCGCGAGGCGCTGCGGGAGCTGGAGACACTGCGGCTGATCGAGTCCGCGCCCAACAAGGGCGTCCGGGTACGGAATCTCACCGCGGCCGATCTGGAGGAGAGCTACCCGGTACGCGCCGGGCTCGAGCAGATCGCGGCGGAGCTGGCGGCGCCCGCGCTCGGCGAGGACTGCTCGGCACTCGCCCCGCACGTGGCGGCACTGTACGAGGCGGACCGGCTCGCCGACGGCGAGGGCCAGGTGCGGCACACGGTGGCCTTCCACCGGGAGATGGTGCGGGCCGCGGGGAACGCCGTCCTGCTCCACACCTGGGAAGGGCTGGGCATCGAGGTGTTCACGGCCCTGTCGATCCGCTGGCTGGGCACCGTGCAGAAGTCGTACGCCGAGGAGCACGAGGCGCTCATCGAGGCGTTCCTCCGGCGGGACCCCCGGATCGCCGTGCTGGTGAAGGAGCACGTCCTCGGGTGCGCGCCGCGCGCCTGAGGTCCGGCTGCGGACCAGCGCGCCCATCTGCGGCGCAGGGCGCTCCACCGTGCGGGTCGATGCCCGTTTCACCCCCTTGCTCCCGTCACTCCGTGCCCTGATTCGCGGCACCGCATGCCACTTTTCTTCATATCGAGAAGTTTTGCCCTTCACCCTTTGATCGATCATCGATCGGCGACTTACAGTTCATTCGCGGGCCCACCGGCCCGATCGCCCTGTCCTGCCAGTCAGGGCCTTCTCCACCCCCTCCCACTCCGGAAGGCGGCGATCATGACCGACCCCGTAGCAAAGCTTCCGAGCGAGCTCGACCAGCTCCCGGACCGCGACCCCGAGGAGACCGCCGAGTGGGCGGCCTCCCTGGACGCCGTCACCAAGGCCGCGGGCCCGCACCGCGCCGCGTACCTGATGCGGCGTTCGCTCCAGCACGCTGAGGGCGCCGGCATCGCGCTGCCCAAGCTGCTGGAGAGCGATTACGTCAACACCATCCCCACCTCCGCCGAGCCCGCGTTCGACGGCGACCTGGAGATGGAATCGAAGATCACCGCGTGGAACCGCTGGAACGCGGCCGCGATGGTCACCCGTGGCGCCCGGTACGGCGTCGGCGGTCACATCGCCACGTTCGCCTCGGCGGCCTGGCTGTACGAGACCGGCTTCAACCACTTCTTCCGCGGCAAGGAGGGTGACGGCTCCGGCGACCAGCTCTACATCCAGGGCCACGCCTCGCCCGGCATCTACGCCCGCGCCTTCCTCGACGGCCGCATCAGCGAGCAGCAGCTCGACAACTTCCGCCAGGAGTCGGGGGGCGACGGCCTGCCGTCCTACCCCCACCCGCGGCGGCTGCCCTGGCTGTGGGAGTTCCCCACCGTGTCGATGGGCCTCGGCCCGCTCTCGGCGATCTACCAGGCGCGCTTCAACCGCTACCTGACCAACCGCAAGATCAAGGACACGTCGAACTCGCACGTCTGGGCCTTCCTGGGCGACGGCGAGATGGACGAGCCCGAGTCGACCGCCGCCCTCGCCCTCGCGGCCCGCGAGCAGCTCGACAACCTGACCTTCGTCATCAACTGCAACCTGCAGCGCCTCGACGGCCCGGTCCGCGCCAACTTCCGCGTGGTCCAGGAGCTCGAGGGCGCGTTCCGCGGAGCCGGCTGGAACGTCATCAAGACGCTCTGGGGCAACGCCTGGGACGAGCTGTTCCAGCTGGACACCACGGGCGCGCTGATCCGCCGTCTCCGCGAGGTCCCGGACGCTCAGTTCCAGACGTACGCGACGCGCGACGTGGCCTACATCCGCGAGCACTTCTTCGGCGCCGAGCCCGCGCTCGCCGAGCTGGCGAAGCTGCTGAGCGACGCGAAGATCGCCGAGTGCTTCTACAGCTCCCGCGGTGGCCACGAGGCCCGCAAGGTGTACGCGGCCTACCGTGCGGCGGTCGAGCACAAGGGCGCGCCGACCGTGATCCTGGCCCAGACGGTCAAGGGCTACACGCTCGGCAAGGGCTTCGAGTCCAAGAACGCCAACCACCAGATGAAGAAGCTGTCGATCGACGAGTTCAAGGGCATGCGCGAGCTGCTCGGCCTCCCGATCCCGGACAGCGCCTTCGAGGACGGGCTGGTCCCCTACGGCCACCCGGGCGCCGACTCCCCCGAGGTCCGCTACCTCCAGGAGCGCCGTGCCGCCCTCGGTGGTCCGGCCCCCGCCCGCCGGGTGCACGCCGTCGCGCTGCCCCAGCCGGAGGAGCGCGCCTTCAAGGCCCTGTACAAGGGGTCCGGCAAGCAGGAGATGGCGACCACCATGGCGTTCGTCCGCCTGGTGAAGGACCTGATGCGGGACAAGGAGACCGGCAGGCGCTGGGTTCCGATCGTCCCGGACGAGGCCCGTACCTTCGGTATGGAGTCGCTGTTCCCGTCGGCCGGCATCTACTCGCCGCTGGGCCAGACGTACGAGCCGGTCGACCGCGACCAGCTGATGTACTACAAGGAAGCCAAGGACGGCCAGATCCTCAACGAGGGGATCACCGAGGCCGGTGCCATGGCCGACTTCATCGCCGCCGCCTCGTCGTACGCGACGCACGGCGAGACGATGATCCCGTTCTACATCTTCTACTCGATGTTCGGCTGGCAGCGGACCGGCGACCAGATGTGGCAGCTCGCCGACCAGCTCGGCAAGGGCTTCATCGTGGGCGCCACCGCCGGGCGTACGACCCTGACGGGTGAGGGTCTCCAGCACGCGGACGGCCACTCGCACCTGATCGCGTCCACGAACCCGGCGTCGCTCAACTACGACCCCGCGTTCGCGTACGAGATCGCGGTCATCGTCAAGGACGGTCTGCGGAGGATGTACGGCCCCGAGGCCGAGAACGTCTTCTACTACCTGACGGTCTACAACGAGCCGAAGCAGCAGCCCGCGATGCCCGAGGGCGTCGAGGAGGGCATCGTCAAGGGTCTGTACCGCTTCAAGGAGGGCACGCCCGCCGGAGCGGACGCCCCGCGCCTCCAGCTCATCGGCTCGGGCACGGCGATCCACTGGGCGCTGAAGGCCCAGGAGCTGCTCGCAGCCGACTGGGGTGTCACGGCCGACGTCTGGTCCGCCACCTCGTGGGGCGAGCTGCGCCGCGACGCGCTGGAGTCCGACGAGGCCCTGCTCCGCGGTGAGGAGCGCGTGCCGTACGTGACCCAGGCGCTCTCCGGCGCGCCGGGCCCGGTCCTCGCGGTGAGCGACTGGATGCGGGCGGTACCGGACTCGATCAGCCAGTGGGTGGAGCAGGACTGGTCCTCGCTGGGCACGGACGGCTTCGGCCTCTCCGACACCCGTGAGGGTGCCCGCCGCCACTTCGGTGTCGACGCCGAGTCGGTCACGGTCGCGGCGCTGGCCCAGCTGGCCCGCCGCGGCGAGATCCCGGTCTCCAAGGTCAAGGAGGCCCGGGAGAAGTACGGGATGTGAGTCCGCGCGGGGGCGGGTACCGGGTGTCCCCCGGTACCCGCCCCCGCCGTGCTCTCCGGGCCCGCCCCACAATGGGTCCATGCGTGCTGCCAGGCTGATCAAGATGGTGCTGCTCCTGCAGTCCCGGCCCTCCATGACCGGCGCCGAACTGGCCGGGGAGCTGGAGGTGTCGGAGCGCACCGTGACCCGGGACGCCCAGGCCCTCTCCGAGGCGGGTGTGCCCGTCTACGCCGACCGCGGCCGCGCCGGCGGCTATCGGCTCGTGGGCGGCTACCGGACCGGGCTCACCGGGCTGGCCCGCCATGAGGCCGAGGCGCTCTTCCTGTCCGGACTGCCCTCCGCACTGCGCGAGATGGGGCTCGGCGACGCCGCTTCGGTCGCCCGGCTGAAGGTCTCGGCCGCCCTGCTCCCCTCGCTCCGGGACGCCTCGCACAGCGCTGCCCGGCGCTTCCATCTGGATGCTCCCGGCTGGTACCACGATCCGGTCACCCCCGAACTGCTGCCCGACTTCGCGAAGGCCGTCTGGGACGACCGACTGGTCCTGGCCCGTTACCGGCGCCGGCCCTCGGGCGAGGTGGAGCGGGAACTGGCCCCGTACGGACTCGTCCTGAAGGCAGGTGTCTGGTACCTGTGCGCCCGGGCCGGTGACGACGTCCGGGTGTACCGGATCGACCGGTTCACCGCCGTCACCGTGTCCCCGGCCCGTTTCGTCCGGGACGAGGACTTCGACCTGCCGCGCTTCTGGGAGGAGCGGGCGGCGCAGTTCGCCCGGTCGCTCCTGCGTACGGAGGTGACCGTCCGGCTGCCCCAGGAGGGCCTGCGGCGGCTGCCGCACGCCGTGGACCGGGCCGCCGCCGACGAGGCGCTGGCCGGGGCGGCCGGTCCGGACGAGGACGGGCTGAGCACGGTGGTCCTGCCGGTGGAGTCCCTGGAGGTGGCGTACGGACAGCTGCTCGCCCTGGGACCGCTGGTGGAGGTCCTCGCACCCGCGGCCCTGCGCGAACGCATGGCCGATACCGCCGAACGACTGCGCGACCTCTACCACTGAAGTGGCCCGGAAGTGATGCCGAAGGCTTCATTTCGGTGTCTGGGCGTGCGTCGCCCGTCCTCGGGGCAGATGCTGGACCAGTGATGGACGAGACGGAGTTCTGGGAGATCATCGACAGCACCCGCGAGGCCGCCGAGGGCGACCCCGAGGAGCACGCCGACCTGCTCGTCGAACGGCTGGTGCGGCTCGACCCCGACTCCGTGCTCGACTTCGCCAGGCACTTCGAGGCCCGCTACAACCGCGCGTACCGCTGGGATCTCTGGGGCGCCGCCGCCGTTCTGCTGGGCGGGGCGAGCGACGACGCGTTCGACTACTTCCGCTGCTGGCTGATCGCGCAGGGCCGCGAGGTCTTCGAGGGCGCCGTGCACGACCCGGACGCCCTGGCCGAGTTGCTGGACGACTTCGACGAGGAGCTCGACGGGGACGGCGAGGACCTCGGCTACGCCGCCGACGAGGCCTACGAGCAGCTCACCGGCGTCGTCACCCCCGATCTGGGGCTGCCGCCGCAGGCCACGGAACCGGCCGGAACACCCTTCGGATTCGACGACGCCGCGGCCCTCGCGGAGCGCTACCCCGCACTCTGGGAACGCTTCGGCCCGGTCTGAGGCCCCGGCCCGAGGCCCGGCCCGGCACCGCGAGGCCCGCGGCGGGCCCCGGGCCCCAGCCCGGGCGCGCGGTCAGGCCGCCGTCGAACGCCCCATCAGGACGTCGTCGACGTACCGCCCGCCCAGGAAGAACTCCCCCGGCAGCACACCCTCCACGGTGAAGCCCTCCGCCTCGTACAGAGCCCGCGCGGCGGTGTTGTGCCCGAGCACGCGCAGGGTGAGCCGTCCGGCCCCCTGCCTCCGCGACTCGGCGTACGCGGCGCGGAGCAGCGCCCGTGCGACGCCCTGACGCCGTGCCCAGCCGGCGACGGCGAGGCCCTGGATCTGGCGCACGTGGGCGTTGCAGGCGAGCGGCGTCGGGT
Source organism: Streptomyces sp. NPDC102402 (assembly GCF_044765765.1). NCBI lineage: Bacteria > Bacillati > Actinomycetota > Actinomycetes > Kitasatosporales > Streptomycetaceae > Streptomyces > Streptomyces sp. NPDC102402. Next base: position 853,705 of record NZ_JBIWKR010000003.1, on the reverse strand, counting down.
GGCCCAGCCGGAGGTAGCCGGCCGGACTCACCTCGCCCGCCTCACCGACCGCGTCGGCGACGAGGAACTCGCCGGGCGGGTGCCGGTCGTCGAAGAAGGGCGCGTACGGCGGCTGCGGCCTCGGCTGGACGGCGTGGAGGGGGGACCAGGCCGCCCGGTCGAGCTCCCCGAGCGCGGTCTCGTCCTCGGGCCGGGCGGGCCGAACGGAGCGGAGGGACCAGGTCTGTGACGCGGACATGTGCGCCACTGTGCCATGCCCTTCCCGTGTGACCGGAGGCACATGGGGCAGGATGGGCGTCATGCTGCGTTCCCGAATCGCCGTCACCGGATCGACCGGCCTCATCGGAGCGGCGCTCGTGCGCTCGCTGCGGGCAGACGGACACGAGGTGGTGCGCCTGGTGCGCCGCCCGGCCGCCACCGGCGACGAGGTGGAGTGGGACCCGAAGCGCCAGTACGTCGACGTGGCGGGCCTGGTCGGCTGCGACGCCGTGGTCCACCTCGCCGGTGCCGGGGTCGGGGACCACCGGTGGACCGAGGAGTACAAGCGGGAGATCCGCGACAGCCGGGTCCTGGGCACGGCGGCCGTCGCCGAGGCGGTGGCCTCCCTGGACACCCCGCCGAAGGTGCTGCTCTCCGGGTCCGCCATCGGCTTCTACGGCGACACCGGGGACCGCGCGGTCGACGAGGGCGCCCCGCCCGGCGAGGGCTTCCTGCCGTCCGTGTGCGTGGAGTGGGAAGAGGCCACGGCTCCCGCCGAGGAGGCGGGCGTGCGCACGGTCCACGCCAGGACCGGTCTGGTCGTCTCCCGGCGGGGCGGAGCCTGGGGGCGTCTCTTCCCGCTGTTCAAGGCGGGCCTCGGCGGCCGGATGGGCGACGGCCGCCAGTACTGGAGCTTCATCGCGCTCCACGACCACGTCGCGGCGATGCGGTACCTCCTGGACACGGAGACGCTCTCGGGCCCGGTGAATCTGACGAGCCCCTCCCCCGTCACCAACGGCGAGGTGACGGCCGCGATGGGGCGGGTACTGCACCGTCCGACCCTGTTCACCGCGCCGGCGCCCGCCCTGCGGATCGCGCTCGGGGACTTCGCCGGCGACGTCCTGGGCAGCCAGCGGGTACTGCCCGGCCAACTTCTGGACTCGGGATTCGCGTTCGCCTTCCCGGGGATCGACGACGCCGTGCGCGCCGCGCTGCGCTGACCACGGCCGGGCCGGCACCGGACCCCCCGGTCGGGCCGCCGTGCGACCCCGTGCACCGGTGCCCGGGGTGCGCGCGACTGCGCCTCTCTCGGCCATCCGCCTAGCCTCGATGCGAACTCGGGCTTTCCGAAGGCCTGTTGGGGGCAATAGCCCCCCACCAGTCGTATCGACTCGGGGAGGGGCACGTGCTCAGGGCACACACATCGGACCACGCGGATGTGGTCATCATCGGGGCCGGGATCGCCGGCCTTTCGGCGGCGCACCAGCTGATCGGCGCAGGGGTGGACGTCAGCGTCCTGGAGGCCGCACCGCAGGTGGGCGGCCGGATGGCCACCCATGACATGGACGGCTTCCGGCTCGACCATCTGAGTCCGCTGCTCAGTTCCGCGTATCCGGAGCTGAGCACCGCCCCGGGGCTCGAGGGGCTGGTCCTGCGGGACTTCGCCCCCGGGGTGCTCGTCCACAGCGGGGGGCGGCAGTACCGCGCCGGGGACGTACGGAGCGCGCGGGGCGCACTTCGCGCTGCGCGCTCCCGTTCGAGCGCCCCTCGCGCCCCCCTGGGCGGGGCGATCGAACAGGCGAGGCTGGGTGCCTGGCTGGCCCGGCTCGCCGCCACTCCGGAGTCCCGGCTCCTGACCCGGCCCGACCGGGCGGCGCGCGAGGCGCTGTCGGCGCGCGGCCTCTCGCCCCGCGTCGTGGGCGGATTCCTGCGTCCGCTGCTCTCGGCGCTGCTCGGCGACCCCGGGCTCACCACGTCGAGCCGGATGGCCGACCTCACCCTGCGGGAGTACGCCCGCGGCAGGCTCTGCGTCCCCTCGGGCGGTTCGGCGACGCTGCCCGAGTTGCTGGCGGCGGCCCTGCCGCCGGGGACCGTACGCACGGGCGTGCATGTGACGGCCGCCGACATCACCGCCGTGCGCACCAAGGATCACGGCGAGCTCAGCTGCCGGTCGCTCCTGCTGGCCACCGGGGCGGGTGCCGCGGCCGAGCTGCTGCCGGGCCTGCGGATGCCCCTGTTCCACCCGGTGACCGTGCTGCACCACACCGCCCCGGAGGCGCCGTCGACGGGCGCCGGGCTGCTGCTGGACGCGGACCGTTCGGGGCCGGTCGCGCACACCGCCGTGATGAGCGAGGTCGATCCCTCACGCGCTCCGGACGGCCGGGCCCTGATCACCTCCACGGTGCTCGGTCCCCCGCCGCCCGACCTCGACCGCTCGGTACGCGCGCATCTGGCCACGCTGTACGGCGTCCCCACCGACGGCTGGGAGCTGCTGGCCTCCCGTCACGACCCGGAGGCCGTGCCCGCCATGCCGCCACCCCACGATCCGCTCCGCCCGGTCCGGGTGCTCGCCGGGCTGTACGTCTGCGGCGACCACCGCGACACGAGCACGGTCCAGGGCGCCCTGCGCTCCGGCGTGCGCGCCGCCTCGGCGATCCTCGCGGACCTCGGGGTGGACAAGCGGCCCGCGGGCGGGACGGGTCTGCCCGCCGCCGCGTGAGCGGTCAGCCCAGCGCGGCGACGCGCTCGCGGTACCCGCGGACGGCGACGGCGTCCCGGTAAGGCTCCAGACGGCGTTCGAAGTCCCGCACGTACTCCGTGGCGCGCACGGACCGCATCTCCGCCGCCTGCTGGGCCGCCTCGGCGCCCAGCAGGCACGCCTGGTCCAGCTCGCCGAGGCCGAGTCGCGCGCAGGCGAGCACCACCCGGCAGAACAGCCTGCTCCGGGCGTACGCCGGCGCGCGCAGCTGAAGTGACCGCTCGGCGTGCTGGGCGGCCACGCGGTACTGCTGCAGATCGCGGTGGCAGTGGCCGAACTCGTCGGCGAGCTGCGCCTCGTCGAAGTAGCGGGCCCAGTGCGGCACGTCGTCCCCGGGCCGGGAACTCCCGAGGGCGCGCTCCGCCCGGACGAGCGCGGCGACACAGGCCCTGGACTCGCCGAGGACGCCGTGTCCCCGCGCCTCGACCGAGTGCAGCAGGGCCATGACGACGTGCGGCGCGGAGGAGCCGATGCCCTGCTGGGCGACGCGCGCCAGCTGGACGGCCTCTCTCCCGTGCCCGAGGTACACCGCCTGCCGGCTCATCGTGATCAGGACGAACGCGCCGTACGCCCGGTCCCCGGCGGCCTGGGCGAGCCGCAGCGCCTGGACGAAGTAGCGCTGGGCGAGTCCGTGCGCCGTGATGTCGTACGAGGTCCAGCCGGCCAGCCGGGTCAGATCGGCCGCGGCGGAGAACAGCCGGCGCCCCGTCGCCTCGCCGTAGCTCCCCCGGAGCATGGGCTCGGCCTCGTGTTCCAGATAGCGGACGAGGGCCTGCCTGGCGTGCCCGCCGCCGTAGGCGTTGTCCAGCGTCCGGAAGAGTTCTCCCACCGAGCGCAGGGCGGCGACGTCACCGCTGCCGACCCGCTGGCCGGTGCCGCGGTCGGTCTGCCGCTGGCGCGGGACTCCCAGGGCCGGCGGAGCCGGCGGACGGGAGGGGACGGGTCCACGGGTGCCGACGGGCCGGGTCCCGTGGTCACCCGGCCCGTGCGCCGGGCCGCCCGCACCGGGCACCTGCGGGGTGCCGGCCCCGTTGGCCTGGTGGAGCCCGTGCCCGTGCGGAGCCCGCGCCCCGTGGGCCTCGGCGGGCGTACGGGGCGCGGGCAGGCCGGCCGGTCCGGTCGCGCGGTCCGGCACGTCCCCCCGCCCGACCCATTCGTCGGCCCGTCCGATCAGCCAGTCCCGGCTGGGGACGACCAGCCCGGCGGGGGTGAACGCGATCTTGCGGAGTTCCGCGTGGCTGCCCGAGTCCTTGCGCCACAGCCCGCTGACGATGTCCACGGCCTCGGCGGGCGTGGCCGCGAACTCCAGACCGGCGTAGACGGGCGCACAGGCGTCCAGGCCCAGGTCCTGCGCGGAGAGCCGGCGTCCCAGCCGTCTGGTGAAGACCTCGGCGATCAGGGCGGGGGTGGTGCCACGGGGCTGCTGACCGCGCAGCCAGCGGGTCACCGAGGTCTTGTCGTATCGCAGGTCGAGCCCGTGTTCGAGGCCGAGCTGGTCCACCCGGCGGGCCAGGCCCGCATGGGAGAACCCGGCCTCCGCGATGAGGGCAGCGAGCCGCCGGTTCGGGGTGCGCTGCGGAGGTCGTTCCGACATCAGCTGTTAGGTCTCCTGCCTTCGGCTCCGGGGCGGGCAGCCCTCACGGGCCCCCACGACGGGGAGCGGGCGAGCCCGTTATGGAACGGCGCGAATTTAACCGCCCCGGCGGTGGCGCCGACGACCTTCGCTCCACGTTCATCCGATCGTGTGAGGATTTGCCCGATCGCTGACAGCGGCCTCCCTGCCCGCAACCTGCCGGACCCGGTGCTCCGGAGCAGTCGTACAGTGGCTGGGGGCGCACATCAGTGCATGGTGACGTGGCTCCGGGGATACCCCCCGGCCCTCCGGCACCGCTAGTAGGGAGGCACCCGAGTGAGTGAGCTGCGGTTCGTCCGTCTGGGATTCGGCGAGGAACGGGTCGAGTACCAGGAGGCCTGGCAGAAGCAGCGCGAGGTGCACGCCGCCCGGTTCGAGGACACCGTCCCCGACACCTGTCTGCTCCTCGAGCACCCGCCCGTCTACACGGCGGGGCGGCGTACCACGGAGAGCGAACGCCCGCTGGACGGCACCCCGGTCGTCGACGTCGACCGCGGCGGGAAGATCACCTGGCACGGTCCGGGGCAGCTCGTCGGCTATCCGATCCTGAAGCTTCCCCGCCCGGTGGACGTGGTCGCCCACGTGCGCCGCCTGGAGGACGCCCTGATCCTCACGGCCGCGGAGTTCGGCGTGGAGACCAGCCGGGTCGAGGGCCGCAGCGGCGTCTGGGTACTCGGCGACCCGGTCGAGGACCGTCCCGCGCTCGGGGGCCTGTCCCTGGACTTCGACCCCCGGCTGCACGACGAGGAGTTCGACCCCCGGCTGAACGGACCCGAGTACGCGCCGTCCAACGCGGGCCAGCGCCGCGAGGACCGCAAGCTGGCCGCGATCGGCATCCGGGTCGCCAAGGGCGTGACCATGCACGGCTTCGCCCTGAACGTGAACCCGGACAACACCTGGTTCGACCGGATCGTCCCCTGCGGGATCCGGGACGCCGGCGTGACGTCGCTCTCCGTCGAGGCGGGCCACGAGATCACGATCGCCGAGGTCCTCCCCGTCGTGGAGAAGCACCTGAGGGGCGTCCTCGAGAAGGCGGAGCCCGCACCCCGTGTCGTCGAGGCCGCACAGGCCTCCGCCTGAGGCGCCGGGCGGGTCCGCCGGAATAGGGCCTCTCGGCCACAGGTTGGCCATACGTAAGACCGTTCTAACCACGGGCGTACCCTGGTGTTCGCCGAAGAATCCAATGCAGCGAAAGCAAAGGGGTGCCGGAGTGTCCGGTGTCGCACCCGACGGGCGCAAGATGCTGCGCCTGGAGGTCCGAAACAGCCAGACCCCCATCGAGCGCAAGCCCGAGTGGATCAAAACCCGGGCGAAGATGGGCCCCGAGTACACGAAGATGCAGGCGCTCGTGAAGGGCGAAGGCCTGCACACCGTGTGCCAGGAGGCCGGCTGTCCGAACATCTACGAATGCTGGGAGGACCGCGAGGCGACCTTCCTCATCGGCGGCGACCAGTGCACCCGGCGCTGCGACTTCTGCCAGATCGACACGGGGAAGCCGCAGGCGCTGGACCGTGACGAGCCCCGCCGCGTGGGCGAGTCCGTCGTGACGATGGACCTGAACTACGCCACGATCACCGGCGTCGCACGCGACGACCTGGAGGACGGCGGCGCGTGGCTGTACGCGGAGACCGTGCGCCAGATCCACGCCCAGACCGCGGAGCGCGAGGCCGGCGCCACGAAGGTCGAGCTGCTCATCCCCGACTTCAACGCGGAGCCCGAGCAGCTGGCCGAGGTCTTCTCCTCACGCCCCCAGGTGCTCGCGCACAACGTCGAGACGGTCCCGCGCATCTTCAAGCGCATCCGCCCCGGCTTCCGCTACGAGCGCTCCCTCGAGGTCATCACGCGGGCCCGGGAAGCCGGCCTGGTGACGAAGTCCAACCTGATCCTCGGCATGGGCGAGACCCGCGAGGAAGTCAGTGAGGCGCTCCAGGACCTGCACGACGCGGGTTGCGAGCTCATCACGATCACGCAGTACCTCCGGCCGTCCGCACGGCACCACCCCGTCGAGCGCTGGGTGAAGCCGCACGAGTTCGTGGAGCTGAAGGACGAGGCCGACGCGATCGGTTACTCCGGCGTCATGTCGGGACCGCTGGTGCGTTCCTCGTACCGCGCGGGGCGTCTCTTCCAGCAGGCGATGGAGCGCCGCGGAGCGACCGCCGGGGCCCCGTCGGCCGTGTGAATCGGCGCACAAGGAATTACTGAACAGTAATAGCCGCGACGACGCGGCCCGTACGCCCCCGCAGGTGGGGAGCCCGTATGGGCCGCGTCGGCGTGCGCGGCGCCGAAATCAGAGTTTCATTGGTGTTTGACCGACCGGTCATGCACTGGTAACACCGAGCAGTGACCCTAGGTACACACGCGGCGGCTCCCGAAGCCCCCGTCGTCATTGCTGCCCGCTACCCAGTGCGCGCCGGGCGCGCGCATCCGTTCCGAAGGGGAACACCCACGATGCACGCAGCACCGGTACGAGCCAACGCCATCCCGACCGTCGCCACCGCGCTCCGCGCGGTCGAGTCGCTGCTGATGAGCGGCGGCCAGCGCACCGCCCGCCGGAACGCCTGGACGGCGGTCCTCGAAGACCGCCGCAGGGCCCAGGACCGGGTCGAGGCGGAGCATGTGCTGAAGGCTGTGGCCGACCACCGTTCCTAGGTCACCTCCGGGCCACGTAAACTTCTGTACATGGCGAGGAAGGCAAACACTGAAGGCGCGGACAGCGCCGAGAACGCGGGGCGGCTCAAGCAGATCGCCCTGACCTACAAGATGACCAGGCGGTCGGACCCCAAGGTGGGTCTTGTCGTCGCGGGTGTGGGAATCGTCACCTTCGGTGTCCTCCTCGCGATCGGTTTCCTGATCGGTCACCCGATCTACGCGGGCATCCTGGGCTTCGTACTGGCTCTCCTCGCAATGGCGATCATCTTCGGACGGCGTGCCGAGCGCGCGGCCTTCGGTCAGATGGAGGGGCAGCCGGGTGCTGCCGCGGCCGTGCTGGACCGGGTGGGCCGCGGATGGACCACGACCCCGGCCGTCGCGATGAACCGCAGCCAGGACGTCGTCCACCGCGCGGTCGGCAAGGCCGGCATCGTGCTGGTGGCCGAGGGCAACCCGAACCGGGTGAAGAGCCTCCTGGCGGCCGAGAAGAAGCGGATGGCGCGCATCGTCATCGACGTGCCGGTGCACGACATCATCGTCGGCGACGGCGAGGGCCAGGTGCCGTTGAAGAAGGTGCGCACCACGATGCTGAAGCTTCCGCGGGTCCTGACCGGCCCGCAGGTGACCACCGCCAACGACCGGCTCCGGGCGATGGGCGACCTGATGAGCAACATGCCGCTGCCCAAGGGCCCGATGCCTAAGGGCATGCGGATGCCGCGCGGCGGAAAGATGCGCTGACCGAGCACGTACGAGAAGAGCGGCCCCGGACGACGTCCGGGGCCGCTCTTCGCTGTGCTCACCGTTCCCTGGTCCCCGGGTCCCGTCCGGATCCGTCCGCCGGTCGGACGGCCTCAGACGCGGACCTGGACGGCGCGGGCCAGCCGGTCGTGGAGGCCGCGGCTGTCGCGGTCCCAGACGATGGCCGGGATCACCAGGAGGAGCAGCACGCTCCTCAGGACGACCCGGACGACGCCGAGCCGTCCACCGTCCTCGGCGATGACCCGCAGCCCCAGGATCCGCTTGCCCGGGGTGGAACCCACGGTTCCGACCGTCAGCAGGCTCATGACGAGGAAGACGCCGAGCGCCCAGTTGCCCGCCGCCTGCTGGTCACCGCCTGCGAGCAGCCCGTATGCGATCACCATGCACACGACCCAGTCGATGAAGAGGGCCCCGAAGCGTCGGCCGAGCGGGGCGATCGACCCCGGGCCTTCCTGGGGCAGACCGAGGCGCTCGCCCCGGTAACCGAAGTCGGCGCCCATCTCCTCGGCCGCCGCGCGCGGCCCCGAGAGCCACGATCCGATTGCTTGCCTGTTGTCCACCCGTCCACGGTACTGCGCCCACGTTTGCACCCGGCCGGGCGGGGCACGGAACACGTCGCTGAGGTCCGGCCCGCAACCGGGCTGGTTAACTTGTGCGAAACAAATGGGTCACGCCGGAGAAATCCCGTTTACCTAAGGTCGGGTCCAGCGTGTGCCACCGCACTGGCCACACAGACGAGCTGCAACCCCGCCCTTTCCCGGGTCGGGAGTAGGAGGAGTTGGATGTTCCAGAACGCCGACGAAGTCCAGAAGTACATCGCCGACAACGACGTCAAGTTCGTCGACGTCCGGTTCTGCGACCTGCCGGGTGTGATGCAGCACTTCACGATCCCCGCGGCGTCCTTCGACCCGGCCGAGGAACTGGCTTTCGACGGCTCGTCGATCCGCGGCTTCCAGGCGATCCACGAGTCGGACATGGCGCTCCGCGCGGACCTGTCCACGGCCCGTGTGGACCCCTTCCGCCGCGACAAGACGGTGAACGTCAACTTCTTCATCCACGACCCGATCACCGGCGAGCAGTACAGCCGTGACCCGCGGAACGTGGCCAAGAAGGCCGAGGCCTACCTCGCCTCGACCGGTATCGCCGACACCGCGTACTTCGGCCCGGAGGCCGAGTTCTACGTCTTCGACAACGTCCGCTTCCAGACGTCGGCGAACGAGAGCTTCTACCACATCGACTCCGAGGCAGGCGCCTGGAACACCGGTGCGGTCGAGAACAACCGTGGTTACAAGGTCCGCTACAAGGGCGGCTACTTCCCGACCCCTCCGGTCGACCACTTCGCCGACCTGCGCGCCGAGATCTCCATGGAGCTGGACAAGAACGGCCTCCAGGTCGAGCGTCAGCACCACGAGGTCGGCACCGCCGGCCAGGCCGAGATCAACTACAAGTTCAACACGCTGCTCGCCGCGGCCGACGACCTGATGCTCTTCAAGTACATCGTGAAGAACGTCGCCTGGCGCAACGGCAAGACCGCGACCTTCATGCCGAAGCCGATCTTCGGTGACAACGGCTCGGGCATGCACGTCCACCAGTCCCTGTGGTCCGGCGGCTCCCCGCTGTTCTACGACGAGCAGGGCTACGCGGGCCTCTCGGACATGGCGCGCTACTACATCGGCGGCATCCTGAAGCACGCCCCGTCGCTGCTGGCGTTCACCAACCCGACGGTGAACTCCTACCACCGCCTGGTCCCCGGCTTCGAGGCCCCGGTCAACATGGTGTACTCGCAGCGGAACCGTTCCGCCGCGATGCGCATCCCGATCACGGGCTCCAACCCGAAGGCCAAGCGCGTCGAGTTCCGCGCCCCGGACCCGTCCTCGAACCCGTACCTGGCGTTCTCGGCCCTCCTGATGGCCGGTCTGGACGGCGTCAAGAACAAGATCGAGCCCCCGGAGCCGATCGACAAGGACCTCTACGAGCTGGCCCCCGAGGAGCACGCGGGCGTCCAGCAGGTCCCGACCTCGCTCCCGGCGGTCCTCGACGCCCTCGAGGCCGACCACGAGTACCTCCAGGCCGGCGGCGTCTTCACGCCCGACCTGATCGAGACGTGGATCGACTACAAGCGCACCCACGAGATCGCCCCGATCCAGCTGCGCCCGCACCCGCACGAGTTCGAGCTGTACTTCGACCTCTAGAGATCAGGTCCGGGTGCCTTGGACGAAAAGCCCTGAACGCATGCGCTGACCCGCGGAACACCGCTCGACAGTGCTCGCCGTTCCTGCCGGCTCCCGTGCACCGCCCGACCCTCTGACGTAGCGTCAGCAACAGTGAGGCCGCCACTCCCGCCGAGTGGCGGCCTCACTCTCTGTGCACCGCTTCGACGTGTGAATCGCGGGGTCGGTGGAGCCCGGCGCCGCGTCAGCACGGACAGTGGGTCGTCCCCCGGATCGGGGAGGCGGCCCACTGTTCTGTCGGTACCGCGCCGACACCGACTAGTCTCCCTCTCGTCTCCCTGCCCCACGATCAATACCTGCCTAGGTGAGCACCCCACATGAGCGAAAAAGTGAGATTCCCGAGCGTCGTCGGCCCGGAGCTGGCCGGGGTGATCGACCTGCCGGAGGGCGAGATCCGAGGCTGGGGGCTCATCGCGCACGGATTCACCCTGGGCAAGGACTCACCGGCCGCCTCGCGCGTCAGCAAGCAGCTGGCACGCGAGGGAATCGGCATGCTGCGCTTCGACAATCTCGGGATCGGGGACTCCGAGGGCGACTGGGGGGACGGTTCCTTCACCGTCAAGGTGCAGGACACCGTCCGTGCCGCGGCCTTCATGGCGGAGCGGGGGACGCCGGTGGATCTGCTGGTGGGGCACTCGTGGGGAGGCGCGGCCGCGATCGCCGCCGCGCGCGAGATCGTCGGCCTCCGCGCGCTGGCCACGATCGCGGCACCCGTCGATCCCAGTCACGTCGAGCGGCAGTACGACTCGGTCCTGGATCGCGTCCTCAGTGACGGGGCGCACGAGTGGTTCGTCGGCGGGAGGACTCTGGTACTCAAGCGCGCCTTCGTCGAGGACGTGCGCCGGGCTCACCTGCGCGACCGGATCGGCGAGGTGGACCTTCCGCTCCTCGTGGCGCATTCGCCCACCGACTCCACCGTCGACATCTCCAATGCCGCGGAGATCTTCCAGGAGGCACGGCACCCGCGAAGCTTCATCTCGCTCGAAGGCGCGGACCATCTGTTGACCGCGCGAGGGCAGGCGCAGCGGGCCGCTCACATCATCAGCGCCTGGGCCGACCAGTACCTCGACGAACCACGGCCCCGATAGGCGGCCTCCCGGACGACCGAGAACTCGTCCGGCCAGGGTCCGTGTGCACGCCGGAGACACCGGCGGGGAGGGGCGGTACGTCGTCCCCTCCCCGCCGGCAGATCCGGTCAGTCCGCGAGCAGTTCGCGCAGTTCGGCGACCGCCTCGCGCAGGTGGTCCGCGAAGGCGTGCATCTGGTCGGCGACCGTGCGCGGGGTGCTGAGGTAGAGGTTGAAGCGGTCCGGCAGCAGGACGTAGGCGACTCCGATGCAGCGGCTGCTCGTGGAGCCGAAGCCGAAGTACTGGATGTTCTCCGACGGCGCCGAGCTCGTGCTCAGGTAGTCGTCGCGCATGACGGTCCAGCCCGGGGAGCGGTAGAGCGAGGGCTGTTCGTCCACGCCGAGCTCCTCGCCGCGGCGGCGCTGGATGAGCTCCAGTTCCCACAGGTGCTGCTCGGGGGCCTCCCCCGCCTGGCATTCCCTCGCCCGTGCGACGTGGGCCGCGGCGGCGGCCCGGAACGCGGCGCGGCGGGTGTCACGGCCGGCCGCCGGGTCGTCCATCGCGGCGACGAAGGCCGGCATCTCGGGGGTGACGACGCGCATCGCCTCGGTGCGGCCGTGGCGGAACTGCCGGGTGGCGATGGACTCGTACGTCGCTCCCAGGTGGCCCTTGGCCCGCTGGTGGGCGAGCTGGTAGGCGACCTGGACGAAGGCGTCCGGGGACACCTTGAGCGCCTTGGCGGCCGTGCTCCCGAAGTCGCCGAACGACACGGTGCGGGTGGCGGTGGCGCTGCCGTACGCCGCGAACGCCTCCGCCGCGGAGCGCACCTGCGAACGCAGGGACGCGTCCAGTTCGAAGGTGAGTGGGTGCGGGACCGGCTCGCCCTGGGCACGGGCCCCCGACCGGCGGGAGTGTTCGTCCGGCGAGGTGCCGAGCAGCGCGTCGGTGAAACCCAGGACGGTCGTCCCGTCCAGCTCGCAGTGCTCGACGTTGATGCCGGCCCGGCCGTCGGCGTAGACGACGAAGGAGACGGCCTTGTCGAACCAGCGGTTGCCTCGGTCTCCGTGCAGCAGTTCGTCGCAGGCGGCCTGGGTGCCGTCCGGCGCGAAGTCCTCCAGGCAGACGCAGAACAGCGCGGTCTCGATGTCTTCCAGCGTCCGGGCGTTGCCGGGGCGGCCGGCGACGAGGGCGGACCGGGTGGCCGCCCATTCCGCCCGGGCCATGGTGGTGAGGTGGCCGGCCCGGTCCTCCTCGGCGGTGTGCACGTCGGCCTTGGTGACGGCACGCAGACCGGCCTCGATCTCGTCGAGGGTGTGCGGGACGCCGTCGGGCCCGAGCACGTCCAGCCGGAACATGGTGCCCCGGAAGAACACCACGATGTGCCGGGCCGTGGACGGTCCGGGCTCCCGCTCGCTGTACGGGGCGCGCACGGTGTCCAGCGGCACGCCGGGGACGCGGGTCGTGGAGAAGAGGTACGAGTTCTGCACCATCGACTGGGGTACGCCGCGCTGTTCCGCCGGAGCGATCAGGCCCTCGTCGAGCTGCCGCTTGTAGTGCAGCGCACCCGCGACGAGCCCGGCCGCCCGGTCGAGCTGCCCCTGGCCGGTGTCCTGGAACAGGAAGAAGAAGTTGGCGTTGAGCGCGATCCGGTCGCGGCGGCCCAGGTAGCGGTACGGCCAGAAGGTGTCGAGCCAGCTGTGCACGCCCTCCGTGGCGTCGTACTCCTCCAGTGCCGCGTGCAGGGTCCGGCCGGGGCCGCCGGGCCTCAGGAAGGCGGTGACCTCGGCCTCGGTCTCCGCGCGCTCCTTCGCGGTCAGCAGTGGGGCGCACCAGGCGAGGAACCTCTCGCAGCTCGCCTCCAGTGTGGGCAGCGGCACGCGCGGAAGGGTGCCTTCACGGGTGAAGACCGCGTCCACTGCGGCTTCCTGACTGACGTTCAATGCGGCTCTCATCTCGTTGAGTGGGGTGTGTGGGCGGAACGGGGGCCAGGGTCCGCGAGGTGCGGTGCCGGGCGGGCCCGGCGTGATCCGAACGGGATGCCCTAGCGGTGCCTGGGTCTGGAGAGGTAGAGCTGAGCGTAGAGCCAGCCCTCGTCCTCCAGCCCGCTCGCGTCCACTCCGGCGGCGGCCATGCTGTCCAGGACGCCACGCTCTTCCTCCGGGCCGGCGAACCGCCGCTGCTTGAAGACCTCGTCGACCCGGACGGTCCGGTAGCCGAGCTCCGCCAGGGCGTCCTCGACGGGGCCGAAGGGGAACATCCGCAGCACGAAGTGCGCCATCCAGGGGAGACGGCCGTCCTGCGCCCGTACGACACGGGTGAGGGTGCGCTCGGTGACGTAGCCGATGCAGCCCGTCGAGATCACCAGGTCCGTCCCCCCGAGCAGGTCCCGCTGCCCGGGGGTGGGGTCGTTCGCCTCGAGGTCCGCGTGGACGGTGTCGTCGAGGAAGCCGGCTTCGTGCGCGTAGGCCAGGGCGCTGGTGGAGGCGTCCAGACCGGTGAAGCGGAGACCGTGCGCGGGTCTGCGGGAGCGGGCGAGGGCCCGGTCGCGTTCCAGGAGTTCGGCGCGGGACACCGGGCCGCTGCCGTCGTAGCGCGCGTAGAGCTCGTCCATGGTGGCGTCGTACTTGAGCAGGGCGGCGTTGATCCCGTACGAGCAGCCGATGTCCAGGACGCGGGGCACGGCCACCTGCTCCGTCTCCCGGTACTCCTTGATGAGCTTGTCGAAGTAGGGCTTGGCCAGCTGGGGGACGCAGTAGCCGAGCGGGCGCAGCTCCTGGAAGTAGGTGCGGGGGTCGGGTGCGGTGTAGATGTGGTCCAGCGAGACTTTTCCGGACGCGTCGAGACGCAAGGTGCTTCTCCTCGGTGGGGCGCGTGGGGTGCCTGGAACCGTTCACCGGTGACTAGTCCAGCAGTTGGTCGCCCCGCACGGCACGGCCTTCCGCGGCGAGGTGCCCGGGCAGTACGCGGCCGAAGAGCTGCCGGGTGCGGGCCACGCTCCCGATGACGCCGGGGCGCTCGCTGTAGGCGAAGATCGCGCTGTGGCGTGCGCGTCCGCCCCGGACGGGGCTGACGCGGTGCAGCGAGTAGCGGCCCTTGAACAGCTGGAGGTCGCCCGGCCTCAGGGGAAGGCGCTCGGGCGGCCGGGCGGCGCGGCCGTCCAGGACGTCCCGTACGTCGTCGAAGCGCTCGTCCTCGGCCGACCTGATGTTCGGGCAGTACTCGAAGGAGCCGCCCTCCTGCGCCTCCTGGGTCAGCATGCTGACCGTGTACTCGTTGGTGTCGAAGTGCCACGGGTGCTCCATGCCCGGCCGTACTACGTTGAGAACCAGCCCGGAGAGCGGGTCGGCGAGCTCGTACAGGCGGGGCAGGGCGAAGCAGTCGGCGACGAACCGCTGGAACGCCTCGTGGACGTAGAGCCTGCTGATCAGGGAGTCCCCGGGGATGCGGTCGCGGGCGACGAACGCGTTGCCGCGTTCGAAGGTGCGCCGGCCGGGGTGGTCCTCGGGCAGGTCCGCGTCCACGTCGATGTTGTAGACGTTGACCGTCTCGACGTCGAAGTACGCCTGCGGGGCGAGGGCGGCGCACTCCTGTCGCAGTACGCCGTGGAGCGAGGGCCGGACGAAGTCCGGCAGTACGGTGCAGCCGTCCTCGGCGAGTTCGCGCCTCGCCCGTGCCACCACGGCTCGGATCTCGGTGCCTTCGGGGTCCGACAGGGGGTAGCGGTCCGTGTCGACCACCTGGTCGAGCGTGATGGCTTGCAGAGTGCTCATTCGGCCCTTTCCACGCGCACGTCGTAACTCAACTGACGGGTAACAGAGTTGAAGTTCCCACAGCCCCGCTGTGTTGTCTGTGACACGTCGCACTTCCGGGCGGCGCGGGCAGGGGCGGCCGCCGTTCGAGCACGGGTGCGGGCCCGCACGCGGCGGACATGCCAGGGCCCGTGTCCCCGGAGATCCGGAGACACGGGCGGGCCGGATCAGCGGCCGTAGCGGATCAGGGCGCGGACCATGCGGCAGGTGGTGTCGGACGGCGGGTGCATGGCGAGGCGGTCGGCCGCCGCGCGGATGCGGTCGTTGGACGCGCTCGACGGCTGGTACACACCGGTGTCGAGCAGGGCGATGGTCAGGCGCATGGCCTTGAGCCGGCGGTTGTGGGAGACGTACCACTCGCGGGGGCGGCCCGCGGGGAGCCGCTTCTTCCTCGCCGGCGGGGTGAACGGTTCGGTTCCGGCGGTACGGGTCGTGACTGTGGCAACGGCCATCGGCAACCTCCTGAGCACGGTGGTGGAACCCTCACGAACTCCCTCCATTTTACTGCCTCCCACTGACAATCTCCCCTGGCCAGAGGCCTTTTCGAGGATCCCTCCCGTACCTTTGACCCCATGGAGATCTGGATCAATCCCGCCTGTTCCAAGTGCCGCGGCGCGCTGAGTCTGCTCGACGCGGAGGGGGCGGACTACACGGTCCGCCGCTATCTGGAGGACGTGCCGTCGCCCGAGGAGATCCGGGCGGTGCTGGGCCGTCTCGGGCTGGAGCCGTGGGACATCACCCGGACCCAGGAGGCGGAGGCCGTGGAGCTGGGGATCAAGGAGTGGGCGCGGGACGCCGGTGCGCGCGAGCGGTGGATCACGGCACTGTCCGAGCACCCGAAGCTGATCCAGCGCCCGATCATCACCGCGCAGGACGGCTCGGCGGTGGTGGCGCGGACGGACGCGGCGGTGCGGGACGCACTCGGCCGCTGAGGGGCGCGCTCGCTCGGAGCTCCTGCCGCCCTGCACTCAGGGGGTGCATCGCACGGCGCTTCAGGGTGCATCGCACAGCGCTTCAGGGGGCGCGCCGCGCCGCCTTCTTCTGGAGCGCCGTGCGCCGCTTGCGGAGACGGGCCTGGCGGTTGCGGCTCGCCTTGCCGGCGGCGGCTCGCTCCCGGGCCTCGGGGTCCTTCTTCCGCCGGGGGCCGATCCAGAGGAGCCCGCCGAAGAGGACGACCATCATCAGGATGCTGAGGATGCCCAGGACGAGTGCCGTGCCGTCCGGCAGTCCCGAGAAGTCGTAGGTGTCGTATCGCTGCGAGAGCACGCTGTACCCCTGGTTCGCCGGTTCGCTCTCAGGCGATGCTCCCACCCCGCGTCACCCGTGGACAGCCCGGGGGGCGAGGCGTCGCCGTTTCAGGCACGCACCAGCTGTGCCTCCGCCTCGGCGAGGACCTCGGTGAGGCGCAGCCCGAACCGTACGTCGCAGGGGTGCGGCACCCCCGTACGTGCCGCGTCGGTGAGCGCGTCCACGGCCGCCCGCAACGCGGTGATCGCCTCGCCGCCTCCCTCGGGCAGGCCCGACACCCCCTGCTCGCCCCGGAATTCGACCTCCGTGCCCGCGGCGCCCGGCGGTGCGTCCAGCGCGAGCGTCACCGTGCTCGACGCTCCGGAGGTGTGGCGCAGCAGCAGATGCGTGGCGTCGGCCGGGCCGCGGGCCGCGACCACCTCCGTGACCTCGCCGAGGACCGGGATCAGGACCGAGAGCGCGTGCGGCCCAACGTCCCACAGGGCGCCCTTCTCGCGGCGCCAGGGCGAGGCCGCGAACTCGTTGTCCGTGCCCGGTGCGAACAGCGCACCGATCCACTGGGCGCGCGCCGTGAACCAGCCGCCCTTCGCGCCCTGTTCGTCGATCCACCCTGCCGTGCCCTCGGCGAACCGCAGCGTGCAGAAGACCACGGAGGCGACCTGGGCGCGCTCGGCGGCGTCGGCGACCGCGCGGGCGCCCGCGACCGTGGTGGCGACCGGCTTGTCCAGCAGGAGATGGCATCCGGCGTCGGCGGCCCGGACGGCCAGGGGCGCCTGGACGTCCGGGGGCACGGCGAACGCCACCGCGTCGCTGGCGGCCAGCAGGGCGTCGATGCCCGCTCCGCCCGTGTACGCCTCGGTGCCGTGGGCGGCGGCCAGCGCCTCCGCCGCCTCGGGACGGCGGCCCCAGACGCCGCTCAGTACGGCGCCGGGGTGCGCGGCGAGAGCGGGGGCATGGGTCATGCGCGCCCAGGGGCCGGCCCCGACGAGGCCGATCCGGAGCGGACCGGCGGAGGCTGCGTGTGTCGTCATGCGGCCAGTCTGCCCTCACCGGCCGCCCGCCCGGACCGTATCCAGTGCGCCGCAGGGTGAGACGGCGCGGGGCGGCGGGGACCTGCCGTCCGACACCCTGGGGAAACGTCGGTAACACCGGGTTCACATTCGGGCAACGGTCGGGAAATCGCGCTTTGCGAAGCTGCGCACCATAGACCGCAGCACCCGCAAAGGATGGCGTCCGTGACGTTCAAGGCTGAGTACATCTGGATCGACGGCACCGAGCCGACCGCCAAGCTTCGCTCGAAGACGAAGATCATGGCCGGCAGCCCCTCGCAGGGCGTGGCGGACCTTCCCATCTGGGGCTTCGACGGTTCGAGCACCAACCAGGCCGAGGGCCACGCCTCCGACCGCGTCCTGAAGCCGGTCTTCGCGTGCCCGGACCCGATCCGCGGCGGGGACGACATCCTCGTCCTGTGCGAGGTCTTCAACATCGACATGACTCCGCACGAGTCCAACACCCGCGCCGAGCTGCGTCCGGTCGCCGAGCGGTTCGCGGGCCAGGAGCCGATCTTCGGCATCGAGCAGGAGTACACCTTCTTCGACGGTCACCGTCCGCTCGGCTTCCCCGAGGGCGGCTTCCCCGCCGCGCAGGGCGGCTACTACTGCGGTGTGGGCTCGGACGAGATCTTCGGCCGCGACATCGTCGAGAAGCACCTCGACAACTGCCTGAAGGCCGGCCTCGCGATCTCCGGCATCAACGCCGAGGTCATGCCCGGCCAGTGGGAGTTCCAGGTCGGACCGGTCTCCCCGCTGGACGTCTCGGACCACCTGTGGGTCGCGCGCTGGCTGCTGTACCGCACCGCCGAGGACTTCAACGTCTCCGCCACCCTCGACCCGAAGCCGGTCAAGGGCGACTGGAACGGCGCGGGCGCGCACACCAACTTCTCCACCAAGGCGATGCGCGAGGGCTACGAGGCGATCATCACGGCGGCCGAGTCGCTGGGTGAGGGCTCGAAGCCGATGGACCACGTCAAGAACTACGGCGCGGGCATCGACGACCGTCTGACGGGTCTGCACGAGACCGCCCCGTGGAACGAGTACAGCTACGGCGTCTCCAACCGCGGCGCCTCGGTGCGCATCCCGTGGCAGGTCGAGCAGGACCAGAAGGGCTACATCGAGGACCGTCGCCCGAACGCCAACGTCGACCCGTACGTCGTCACGCGGCTGATCGTCGACACCTGCTGCACCGCGCTGGAGAAGGCCGACCAGGTCTGATCCGCACGCGTACGTGACGAAGGGGCGCCCGTCCGACGGGCGCCCCTTCGCCGTACCCGAGCCGGGACGGCCGGTGAACGGACGGCGTGGAAGGGACTCGTGAGGAACGGGGCGCGAGAACCTGACACGGTTGTCCGTATCGACGGGTGAGAGGACCCTGCTGCGCAAGGGCGATGTCTGCTTCAATGGGGTCATGGCCAGCTTCCAGCACACCGCGTCGGGTCGCAGCGACCTCGAGCCGTTCTGGCCCTCCCGTCAGCACCATGACTTCGACCGGGTGTGTTGCCGCGCGTGGAACGCGCAGGCCCTCTAAAGCCGCCTCACCCCCGGCCTTCGGCCCGCGCGCACGACGTACGTCCTCGACGACTCCTCGCGCGAAAGAGCTGACTCCTCATGGCTGACACCCGTACCCTCTCCACCGCGTCCGCCGCCACCCCGGCAGGCGCGGTGTCCGCTGCGGCCACCACCGCCCGCAACACCCTGTCCCCCAACCGCCACCGGCTGCGCGCCGTCGACCGTGACGAGGTCGTCGAACTCCCCGACGTGGCCGGCTTCCTGCCGGCGGGTGCCACCTGGCTGCCCGCGCCCCAGCACACGCTGCCGGCCCTTCCGGGCCGGCCGCCGATGGTCGGCTACCTGGTGCTCGTCCCGGCCGATCAGCAGCCGGCCCTGGCCGGTGCCGTGGCCTCCGCCCGGCACCGGGAGTTCGCGCCGGTGCCGGAGGCCGGGGCCGCCCCGGCGGGCGGGCCGGTGCAGATCGACTCCACACGGCGCACGGCCTCCGTGGACGGCGCCGCTCTCGACCTCACGTATCTCGAATTCGAGCTGCTGGCCCACCTGGTGGCGCACCCGCACCGGGTGCACACCCGGGATCAGCTGGTGACGACGGTCTGGGGTTACGGGCATGTGGGCGACGGCCGTACCGTCGACGTCCATGTCGCCCGGCTGCGCCGCAAGCTGGGTGCGGAGCACCGCCGGTCGATCCAGACCGTGCGGCGTGTCGGCTACAAGTACGCGCCCTGACCGCGCACCGCTCGTACGGGAGGCCCCGGGTTCCGGCCCGGGGCCTCGCGCCGTTTCCAGGGTGGTGCCAGGTACACCCCCCGTCGGGTGGTGGAACGGCTGACGGCACCCCCCGCCGTCGGGCGAGACTGGGTGCCGAACGGGATCCGATGTGGGCCCGGCGAGGGGAGACACCATCATGGATGCGGCAAAGAGCCGGGTACGGACCGCGCTGCTGACCGGCCGGCGGGCGTTCGGCCTGTCCTTCGTGAGCATCGTGGGCTCCGCCACCCTCTTCGTCCTGTCGGTGCTCTCCCTCGCCTTCATCCTGCTGGGCGTCGGACTGGTCACCACGCCGCCGCTCATGGAGGCGGTGCGCAAGCACGCCAACCGGCGCCGGCTGCTCGCGGCGACCTGGTCGGACATCCGCATCCCGGTGCCCTACCGCCCGTTCCCCGAGGACCTGCGCACCGGCTTCACGGGACAGGTGGAGCGGACCACGCTGCTGCTGAAGGACCCGGCGACCTGGCGGGACCTGCGGTGGCTGCTGATCGACATGACGGCGGGCTACGTGCTGCTGGTCCTCGCCTTCGCCCTGCTGGTCTTCCCGGTGGAGGGGCTCGTCCTCGCGGCAGGGCTGTGGCGGGTTTTCGAGGACGACAGGTACTGGTACGGATTCGTGCCGGTCGACAGCCAGATGACGGGGCTGGCAGCGGCGGCGCTCGGCATCGCGGTCTTCCACGTCGGCCTGTGGGCGGCCGAGCCCCTGCTGCGGACCCACTTCGTGCTCGCCCGGTCCGCGCTGGCGCCCGCCCCCGGGGAGCTCGCGCAGCGCATCGACCGGCTCACCGAGACCCGGCACGAGGCGGTGGACACGGCGGCGTCCGAACTGCGGCGCATCGAGCGGGACCTGCACGACGGGGCTCAAGCCCGGCTGGTCGCCATGGGGATGAACCTCGGCACCATCGAGGCGCTGATCGAGAAGGATCCGGCTCAGGCGAAGAAGCTGCTGGCGATGGCCCGCACGTCTTCCGCCGAGGCCCTCACCGAGCTGCGCGACCTCGTACGGGGCATCCACCCGCCGGTCCTCGCCGAGCGCGGTCTCGGCGACGCGGTGCGGGCGCTGGCCCTGCGGATGCCGCTCGCCTCCGAGGTCACGGTGGAGCTCCCCGGCCGGGCCGGCGCACCGGTCGAGTCGGCGGCGTACTTCGCCGTCAGCGAGACCCTGACGAACGCGGTGAAGCACGCGGAGGCCGACCGCATATGGGTGGACGTGCACCACTCCGGCGGAATGCTGCGGATCTCCGTCACCGACAACGGGAGGGGCGGTGCGACCGTCGGAACGGGCTCGGGACTGAGCGGAATCGAACGCCGACTGGGTACATTCGACGGCGTACTGGCCGTCAGCAGCCCAGCGGGCGGCCCCACCATGGTGACCATGGAGATCCCTTGCGCGTTGTCCTAGCCGAAGATCTCTTCCTGCTCCGCGACGGCCTCGTGCGCATGCTCGAGGCCTATGACTTCGAGATCGCGGCAGCCGTGGAGACGGGACCCGAACTGGCCAGGGCCCTGGCCGAGCTGGAGCCGGACGTCGCCGTCGTCGACGTCCGGCTCCCGCCGTCCCACACGGACGAGGGCCTGCAGTGCGCGCTGGAGGCCCGGCGGCGAAGGCCGGGACTGCCGGTGCTCGTCCTGTCCCAGCACGTGGAGCAGTTGTACGCGCGTGAGTTGCTGGCCGACGGCAACGGCGGCATCGGCTATCTGCTGAAGGACCGGGTGTTCGACGCCGACCAGTTCATCGACGCGGTACGCCGGGTCGCCGCGGGCGGTACGGCGATGGACCCTCAGGTCATCTCGCAGCTGCTGTCCCGACGCTCGGCGGACGGGCCGATGGGCGGCCTGACACCGCGGGAGCGTGAGGTCATGGGGCTGATGGCACAGGGCCGTTCGAACGTGGCGATCGCCTCGCAGATGGTGGTCACGGAGCGGGCGGTGGCCAAGCACACCTCCAACATCTTCAGCAAGCTCGGCCTGCCGGTGTCGGACGACGACAACCGGCGCGTACTCGCGGTCCTCGCCTACCTCGACCACGGCTGACCGGGACGGCCGTGGCGGCGGGGACGACCGCCCGGCCCCCGGTGCTCAGCCCGTGAACCACCCCTCCGCGTCCAGCCGGTAGGCACTCGCGGGCGCCATCCGCCGCAGGTCCGCCTCCAGGGCCCGGACCCGCTCCGCGCCGAGCACCGCGACCCACTCGGCGCGGAGGCGGTCGAAGCCCTCGGCCGATCTGACCAGCACGTCGACGCCGCGTGCGGTGAGTCCGACCAGCTTGCGCCGGCCGTCGGCGGGGTCGTCGGTCCGTTCCACGTAACCGAGGCTCTCCAGCTTGTCGACCGTCTTGCCCGCCGCCTGCTTGGAGACTCCCAGCCGCCGGCCGATCTCGCTGGCGCTCGCCCCCTCCCGCCCGACCGCCTGGAGCGCGAACCCGTAGGCGGGGCGCATCTCCTGGTGGCCCTGGGCGACCAGGTCGTGGTGCAGGGCGTCGATGATCGACCGGAAGCCGGCGAACAGCAGCAGTGGCAGCTCGAAGCCCGCCTCTCCCCCACCGTCCCGCTCCTCACTCATTGCGCAACTCGACAACCTGGTTTACCTTTTCGACAATCATGTTGTCGAGTTTACCGCGAGGAGATCCGCTATGCCCATTCCGTACTTCCCCGATCACACCCTCGACTCCGCGCCGCCCGCCGCCCGCCGCACCATGGAGGCCATGGCCGCGAAGCAGGGCGGCCGTGTGCCGTCCGCCGTGGCACGGCTGGCCACGTCGCCGGAGACGCTCAACGGCTTCCTCGCGGCGAGCGCCGCCTTCGAGTCGAGCACCCTCGACCCACTGTCCCGCGAGGTCGTGATCATGACGATGGCCACCCGCAACGCATGCCACGTCTGCGTCGAGATGCACGCGGGGAGGCTGGTCTCGCTGGGCGCCGCACCGGAGCTGATCACCGCGCTGCGGACCCCCGGAGAGCAGCCCCTGCCGGACGAACGGCTCGAAGGGGTACGCCGGTTCACGCTCGCGGTGCTGGAGGCGTCAGGCGCGGTCGGGAGTGACTCCCTCCGGGACTTCGCCACTCTGGGCTACACCGCGCGCAACGCCCTGGAGGTCGTTCTCGGCATCGGCGCCTACACCGTCTCGACGCTGGCCAACCGGATGACGGGCGCTCCGGTGGGCACCGTCGCGGCGTAGTCCGCCTCCACGGATTCCGCCGCCGTCTGAACGGGCGGGTCTCCCGGTCCGTATGGGACGTCACGCTTCCGACTCGGAGCACTCGAAGCGGACTCGAAGCGGAGGAGTTTCATGGGACGCACATCGCGCAGGAAACGTTCGACCACGGCCAACCGGGCGATCGCCGCCGCGGCCGCGCTGATTCTGGGAGGAGGTGGGCTGGTCGCCGTCAACGTCTACGCGAGTGCCGGGGAAGGCAGGTCCGGACCGGTTCCCGGGCAGGACCGGGTCGCGGCTCGCCAGATGTCGACCATCGACTGCCCCGACGCGGGAATCGCCCTTCCCGACGTACCGGACCCGGCGCGGCCGGAGGTCGACCGTGAACTGGCCGCCATGGACACGCAGATCACCGACGCGTACCGGCAGTTCGCCGACCGCAGGGAGCGCATCGCCCGGGATCCGTCACTCGCCGAGAACTCGGTGCTCGGCCCGCTGCGGAGCAAGCGGTCGGCCAGTCTCGACCGGATCGGGATCGCCGTCGAACGGGCCGCGGGTGACCGGCCGCAGGGCTTGGAGGGACTCGCGGGGTGCAGCCTGCGCGCCGACGACGAGGACGGACAGGGCGGCGGATACGGGGGTGGCGGCGGCCAGGATCCCGCCGGGAGCGCGGACCCCGGCCAGGACGAGGGCGGCCAGGACGGCGGCGAGGGAGAGGGCGACGGCCAGGACGGCGGCCAGGGCCAGGGGGACGAGCCGGGTCAGGGGGACGAGCCGGGTCAGGGGGACGAGCCGGGTCAGGGGGACGAGCCGGGTCAGCAGGGCAACGGCCCCGAGGCCTCCGACTTCGTCGACATCCGGACCGTCCAGCCCGATACCGACCGGCCCCGCAACCGCCGGGGCGCCTCCCGCGGCACCTTCACCACCGACTGCGGACGCAACGAGAACGGGAAGTTCAACCCGGACAACGTCATCGCCGCTCCCGGAGTGAGCAACGGCGCCCACCACATGCACGACTACGTCGGCAATCAGGCGACCGACGCCTTCTCCAGTGACGACGACCTGGCAGGCGGCGAGTCGACCTGCCGCAACCAGGGCGACAGGTCGACGTACTACTGGCCCGTGCTGCGCCTGCAGAACGGGCAGGACGAGAACGACGTGGCAGCGGACGGCGGCGGCAAGGACCAGAACACCGGGGAGATCCAGACCCCCTCCCAGGTCACGCTGCGGTTCGTCGGCTCCCCCGCCGGGAAGGTCACCGCGATGCCGCGCTTCCTGCGGATCATCACCGGCGACGCGAAGTCCTTCACCAACGGTGACGCCAACGCCAACGCGTCCTGGAGCTGCACCGGATTCGAGGACAGGCAGCTCGCGGACAAGTACCCGATCTGCCCCGAAGGCAGCCAGGTGGTGCGGTCCTTCGCCTTCCAGAGCTGCTGGGACGGGCAGAACACCGACAGCGCGAACCACCGGACCCATGTGGCCTTCGCCCAGGACGACGGGCGTTGCCCGGCCGGCTTCCGGGCCGTCCCGCAGCTGGTCCAGCGCATCGTGTACGACGTCCCGCCGGGCCCCGGATTCGCCGTCGACTCCTTCCCGGAGCAGCTGCACAAGCCCGGCACCGATCACGGCGACTTCATCAACGTCTTCGACGACAAGCTGATGAGGAAGGTGGTGAGCTGCATCAACGGCGGCCGCAAGTGCCGCTGACGCGGCAGCCCCCGCGGTGACACCCGCCCCCCATACCTGCGCGGTCAGCTCCCGTGGTGACCGGAGTGCCCTGTCTCGTCCCCCCCACCACCACTGCCTCCCGAGTGGTGCGACGAGCCGGTCTCCACCGTCCCCCCGAGCCGGCCGCGCAGTGCCGCGACCACGTCCGCGTCACCGGCGGCGACCCACTTCCGGCCCACCAGGTACGAGCCGCCGTAGTCGTTGGCCTCGTTGAGCCACTCCCGCTGGCCGCGGTCGGTGGCGAAGGTGGCCAGGATCCAACGCCCTTCGTCGGTGGCGCAGTTGGCCTGGCGGATCTCCTCGGCATCGGTCTGCAGATTCGGCTCGCAGCGGGCCTTCGACGCGATCTGCTCCAGCGTGCCGCTCGCGGCCGGCGGGTCGGCGGGCTGGTCGTCGCCGTCCGCTCCCCCACCGCATGCGGTGAGCACGCCGCACATGGTGAGCAGGGCGGACCCCGCCAGCACGGCCGCTGATGCCCGGCGGGCCCGTCCTCGTCGCCACTCAAGCCGTTCCACCATGCGGCCATCGTGCCCGGTGCTCCCGGCTCGCGCGGGGAAACCGCACAACCCGCCCCGGAGCGCACGCGCCGGAGTGACCATCGCACCATTCGCTCGTTCAGCTGAACATGCCCCCACTGCGCGCAGTACCGCCGTCCGCCGGCCGCCCGTACGAGGAGCAGCCGGCCGGGGAGCGGGCCGAGGCCGCGGCGGCCGAGCACTACGCGCGCCTGGTGCGCATCGCGTATCTCGTGCTGGCGCCCTCGCTCGGCCGCAACCGGCGAGTCCTGTCGGCCCACTGGCTGACCCAGCGGGCTCTCGCCGGCGGGGAGGGCCCTGACCCGGGGGGCGCCTACGCGTACGTACGGCTCCGGGTGGTGCGGGCCGCGCTGGAGGCGGGGCTGCCGCTGCTCCGGTTCGCCCGGCCCCGGCGCGCGCAGTTCCCGCCTGTGGTGCCCCAGGTGTGGGGGCTGCGGCTGTTCCCGCACTCCTGCGGCGCCGACGAGCTGGCTCTGGAGCAGGCCCTGGCCTCGGTGTCGGGGCCCTGCCGGGCCGCCCACGTGCTGCGGGGGCTGGAAGGGCTCGACGACGCCGAGGTCTGCCGGGTCCTCGGCGCGGCGGGCGTCGCCGATCCCAGGGCCGCGCTGCTGGAGGCCGGCGTCCTCACGGCGCCCCACACCCTGCTGGCCTCACCGGAGTTCGACCCGTGCTCCCTGCAGGTCAGGCCGCCCGACCCGGTCCGCCGACGGCGGCGCACGCGTACGGTCCTGGCCGGCGTGGGCGCCCTGCTGGTCTGCGGGACGCTGCTGATGATGCCGGGGGACGGCCTGGGCGGTCCGCGTGCGGCCTCCGCACCTCTCTACGCACGCCACCGGACGGCGCAGCAGGCCCTGGACCCGGCCTCGCTGCACCGGGTGCCCGAGGGGCTCTGGCGGGGCTCGGAGCGCCGGGACTTCACGGTCTGGCCGACGCGCGGCGACCGGGCCGGGGACACCCGTCTGCTGGGCCGCGCCCTCGCCGCGTGGGCCAGGCCCGGCCCGGCGGTCGCCTCCTCGGTGACGCCCGGCACCCCGGACGGCCCGCCGATGGGGCCGCCCCAGCTGCTGTACGCGGGCGAGGTCGGCGAGGCCGCGGTGGTCCTGCTCCACGACGGCCTGCGCGTCGTGCGCTACGCCGAGCCGCGCAACGCCGATCCGTCCCGGGGCGCCGCGCTGGACTTCGCCCGGGTCGACGGTGCGGACGCGGTGGCGGCCGGCGCGCTGGTGGTCGAGCGCCGGGCCGGCCGGATCCGCTATCTGACCGCGCCCTGGGTGCGGGAGACCGGCGTACGGGACCTGCTCGCACCGCACTCCGCGGCCCGGCCGCTGCCCCGTGACCGCCACGGCGTGACGGCCCCGCTGGCGGGGCCGGAGACGGCGGCGGGGGGCCGGGCGGACTGCCGTTCCTGGCAGGCCCTGGAGGTGCGGGACGACGCCGCGGCACGGCTGATGACGGATCTCGGTGAGCTCACTCCCGTGCACCTCACCTCCGGCACGCCGTCCGCTCCCCACGATGTCGCCGGCCGTGCGGAGCGGGAGAGCTGGGCGCGCACCGCCTGTCTTCTGCCGGCGGTGCGGTCCAACGGCGTGCGGTCGGTGAACTCGTGGCCGTACGCGAGGCAGCGGCTGCCGGAGGGCGAGGGCGACGCGCTGTGGTTCTGCACCAGGGCCGACACCTGGCGGGGTTCGGGGAGCAGGGTCCTGGCGCAGTTCCAGGCGCCGCCGGAGCGGTCGGGGGGGACCGGTGCGCCGGGAGCGGTCGCCGCCCGCGCGGAGGACTCGCCGGACTGCGGGATACGCAGGCCCCGGGTACTGGCGGGCGTGCTGTGGAAGTCGGACGGCGGGCGGTGGTACGTACTGGCGGCGGGCTCACGGCAGTTCACGTCCCTGACCGCGACGGGCGGGGTGCGGGGGCGGGCGGACGGGCGGCTGCTGGCCCTGCCGACCAGAAAGGGTGACCGGCCCAGGCTCGACGGGCTGCTGGCGGACGGCAGCCGGGCTGGCTCCCTCCGCTGAGACCGGCGCCGGTGCCCCCTGGGCCGGCGGTCCCGTACAGGTGCGGCGGAGGGACGCGTTCCACACCCGGATAGGCTGTTCGGCATGACGACCGGGGTGCGGCGCAGGATGGGCGTCGACGAGCGCAGGGCCCAGTTGATCGGTGTCGCGCTGGAGTTGTTCAGCCACCGCTCGCCGGACGAGGTGTCGATCGACGAGATCGCGACGGCGGCCGGTATCTCGCGCCCGCTCGTCTATCACTACTTCCCGGGGAAGCGGAGCCTTTACGAGGCGGCGCTGAAGCGGGCCGCCGACGACCTGTCCGCCCGCTTCCTGGAGGCGCACGAAGGCCCTCTGGGTGCCCGGCTGATCCGGGTGATGCACCGGTTCTTCGACTTCGTCGAGGAGCACGGTCCGGGCTTCGCCGCACTGGTACGAGGTGGCCCGGTGGGCGGTTCGTCCACGGCCAACGCCCTGGTCGACGGGGTGCGGAGGACCGCGTACGACCAGATCGTCGCGCATCTCGGCGTCCCGTCCCCGCCCGCCCGGCTGGAGCTCGTCGTGCGGTCCTGGGTGTCGCTGGCTGAGTCGACGGCCCTGCTCTGGCTGGACGGGAAGCGCATCCCGCGCGCCGAGCTGGAGTTGCAGCTGGTGCACGACTTCGCGGCGCTCGCGTCGGTGAGCGCCGCGTACGACCAGGAGATGGCGGGCATCATGCTGCGCGTCTTCGCGCAGGAGCCGGCGGACGGCCCGTTCGGCGACCTGCTCGCCAGGCTCTCCGTCCTGGCACCCGCCGCACCGGCCGTCCCGCCTCAGCGCCTGCCTCAGTTCTTGCGGTAGGACGCGTCCAGGTCCCGGACCTCGGCCGACACATGGACGGCGAGGCCGTCGACGGGCTTCAGGTGCCCGGCCAGCAGCTCCAGCACGGCTTCCGTGAGCTGCGCCTTGATCTCGGGTGTACGGCCGGGCAGCATCGCGATCGAGACGTTCACGATGGAGTCGCCGGTCGCGGCGTCACCGACGACGGAGTCCTCGGCCCGCTGGAAGCGGGTCTTGCAGGCGGGGACCTTGGTGGACACCGTCTCGGCGACGAGCGGGTGCAGGGCCAGCGCGAAGCCGCGGCGGTCGAAGCTGTCGTCGAGCTCGGCGGAGTAGTCGACGGTGATCTGCGGCATCAAACGCTCCTGGTTGCGGGTCGGTGCTGTACGCATACGTGTACGGCGTGCATGGACGTGTACGCCTTCAGCTTCCCGCGATCGCACCGCCCGCACAAGGGAGTCACCCGGGAAAGGGAGCGGCCGGCCCCCCGCTCCGGCCCCGGAGGGGCACGGAGCCGGAGGCCGGCCGCGGAGGGACAGGGGGCGTCAGCGCTGGGAGAACACGGCGACCGTGCGTCCCGGCACGGTGAAGGTGCCCGACTTCCCTTCGTACGCGGACTTCTTGACCGCGGCGTCCGCGCCCGCGGACTGGACGGGGTGCAGGGCGTACGCCTTCCCGGCCAGCGCGGGGATGACCTGGCTCCGCGTGTCCGGGGTGGCGTTCATGACGACGACCAGGCCGCCCAGGCGCATCGTGATCACCCCCGGGGTCTCCTCCTTGCCGGAGAGCGGGAAGGACAGGGTGTCCTGGACCTGCCCCGTGGTCTTCAGTCCGAAGTCCTTCTCACTCGTGCGGATGGCCAGCAGGTCCTGGTACGCGGCGGACGCGCCCGTGATCTCCGCGCACCCGGGGGTGAGCCCGGCGGAGGCCAGCAGCGGCTTCCCGTAGGACCACTTGGCCTCGTTGTCGGTGGCGGGCGGCAGCCCCCGGCCGAAGCCGTTGCCCTTGCGGCAGTCCCAGTGCAGGGCGTTGAACCAGTCGCCGCTGTCGTAGGAGTTGCGGTCCAGCGACTTGGAGCGCAGCAGGTCGGTTCCGGCCTGGGAGAGCGCCGGCCCCTGCGAGAGCACGGCGGTCGCCATCGCCACGACCTGCATGCGGGCCCGCTCGGCGGCCGTGGTGTCCGCGGGGAGCTTGAACGCGAGGGCGTCGTAGAGGGTCTCGTTGTCGTGGGCGTCGGCGTAGGCGAGCGCGTCACCGGGCGCCGCCGCGTATCCGGCGGGGGCTCCGTTGTAGTCGACGGCCGAGCCCTTGACCGTGCGGCCCTGGGTGTCGGTGAAGGTGTAGTCGGCGAGGTTGCCGGTGAGACCGACCTTGATCAGGTCCTGGTAGTGGAGCAGCCGGGCCTTCTGCTCGGCCTCGGTGCCGTTGGCGGGCGAGGTGTTGGGGTCGGTGTAGAGACCGGAGGCGAAGCCCTGGACGCCGGGGTCCTCGTCGAAGGGGCCGCCGCCGCGCACGGCGTCGCGGGCCCGGTCGGAGAAGGTCGCGATGCCGGTGCCGGCCATGTTCTTCTGGGTGGCCTGCACGAACCGGGCGTCGTCGGCGATCTCGCCGAAGTTCCAGCCCTCGCCGTACAGGATGATCTTCTTGCCGTCGACACCGTCCCGGGCGACGGTCAGCTCGTCGAGCGCCTTGCGGACGGCCAGGATGTTCGCCTTGGGGTGGTGCCCCATGAGGTCGAAGCGGAAGCCGTCGACCTTGTACTCCTTGGCCCAGGTGACGACCGAGTCCACGACGAGCTTGCCCATCATGGTGTTCTCGGGCGCGGTGTTGGCGCAGCAGGTCGAGGTGGCGACGGTGCCGTCCTCCAGGAGCCGCTGGTAGTAGCCGGGCACGATCCTGTCGAGGACGGACTTGTCGTCCTGCCCGGAGGCGACGGTGTGGTTGTAGACGACGTCCATGACGGTCCGCAGGCCGGCGCCGTTGAGGCCCTGGACCATCTTCCGGAACTCGGCGGTGCGCTTCGTGCCGTCGGGGTCGGAGGCGTAGGAGCCCTCGGGGACCGTGTAGTGGAGCGGGTCGTAGCCCCAGTTGAAGGCGTCCTTCGCGGCGGCCTTCGTGACGCAGGCCTGCTGCTCCTCGGAGTCGGGGGCGTAGACGGACAGGTCGCAGGCGGGCTTCTGCTGGTCCTTCTTCTTCTCGGGGATCGTCCCGATGTCGAAGGCGGGCAGCAGGTGCACGTAGCCGGTGCCGGAGTCCGCGAGCTGCTTGAGGTGTTTCATCCCGTCGGAGCGGGTGTCGGTGAAGGCGAGGTACTCACCGGGGTGCTTCGAGGTCGGGTCCGTGACCGAGAAGTCGCGGATGTGCAGTTCCTGGATCTGCGCGTCCCGCAGCGGGACCGCCGCGGGCTTCTTCAGCGAGGACCAGCCGCGCGGGGCGAGCTCCGGGGCGTCGAGGTCGACGACGAGACTGCGGGCGGAGTCGGCGGTCAGGGCGGTGGAGTAGGGGTCGGTGACCTTGTTGGTGACCATCTTCCGGACGGTGGGCGCCCAGACGTTCACGGCGTACCGGTAGGGCTTGCCGTTCCAGGTCTTCTTCCCGGTCACGGACCAGACGCCGGTGCGGTCGTCGCGCCTCATCGGGACGGTCCTCCCGTCGAGTTCGAGCGCGACGGTCCGGGCGGTGGGTGCCCAGACGGAGAGCGTGGGGCGGCCCTCGCGGAAGACCGGGCCGAGGGAGGCGCCGCTCGCGGCCTTCCCGTACAGGCTGTCCAGGACACCCGCGGTCTGCACCCCGGTGGCGGCGAGCAGGGCGCCGTTGGCGGCGCGCTGGGTGGCGATCAGCTGGCCGCGCAGGGACTCACGGACGCGGTCCCGGTCCCGGGTGTCGACGGTGAACGCCGGATAGTCCTTGAGGTGCGGGTATTTCGCCTTCTGTGCGTCGGTGAGCTCCGTCGCGCCGAGCCGCAGCCACTGCCCCTCGTCGGAGAGCGCGCCGTCGACGACGGAGATCCCGCCGTCCTTCGCGTACACGAGCTGCTGGCTGGTCGCGTCGGTGGCCTTCACCTTCCAGACGACGGTGCCGGCGTCGATCCACTGGGCCTCGGCCTTGCCGAGGTCGGGCGTGGGCACCCCGCCGGCCTGCGGCAGCAGGTAGCCGGACTTCCCGCCGAGCATCCAGACCTCGTGCCCGTACGAGGCGATGTCCAGGGACTGGTCACTGGGGAGGTCCTTCTCGTCGCCCCTGTGGAGGATGTAACTGAGCGAGGTGGCGCCGTCGGTCAGCGGCACCTCGAAGGTCACGCCGTAGGCATCGGTCCTCACGGGCTCCAGCGGCTTGGCCCAGTCCGTGGGCGAGGCCGCCCCGGTCCAGGTGTGCAGGCCCCAGCCGTCGTAGTCGCCGTCGGCGCGGTGGTAGTGCAAGACGGCCTTGGTGGTGTCCCCGGGCGGGGTCTCGGGAGCCTCGGTGGCCTGGCCTTCCTTGCCCTGCTCGACCCAGACCTGGCCGGTCCTCGCGAGGTCGACGGTGCGCTCGGGGCCGTCGGCGGTGCCGGACTTCTCGACGGTGTACGGGACGGAGGAGGCGCCCTCGTCGAGGTCGATCCAGGCGAAGGCTCCGTAGGCGTCCCGGCCGATGAAGTCGGCCGTCTTCTCCCCGGACTTGAGCTGCCAGCCCTCGTAGTCGCCGTCCGCGCGCCTGTAGTGGACGATCGCCTGGTCCCGGTCCACCGCGACCGGCCTGGGCTTCGGCGGGGCCTGGCCCGCGGTCGTCGAGGCGGTGGCACCGGCGGTGCGCCCGGCCCGGTCGACGACGACGGCCTTGTAGCGCAGCGCGGTCCCGGCCTTCACCGAACCGTCCAGGTGCTGGGTGACCTTGTACGGCGCGTGGTCGGCGGAGCCGAGTGTGGTCCACTTCCCGTTGCCGGTCTGCGCGGCGAACACGACGCGGTTCAGGTCGCCGCCGTCCACGTCGGCGCTGATCTCGACGGTGCCGGTGGCTCCGGCGGCCGGGGCCTTCAGGGTGAGGGAGGGCTTGGCGGCGGGGCTGCCGAGCGGCTTGTCGGCGCGGAGCACGACGCTGGAGAGCGCGGGCACCGTCACCTTGACGGCCTTGTCCGCACCACTGCGGACGGTGCCGGAACCTCCGTACAGCGTACGGAAGTTCATTCCGGCCGATGCCGTGGGCAGCTCGACGGTCCTCGCCTCGGCGGAGTTGTTCGAGGCGACGACGTACTCGTACGGGCGCTTCACGTCGGTGCGCGAGAAGGCGTGGACCGAGTCCTTCGCGTAGCGCTCGGTCTGCGTGCCGTCGCGCAGGGCCGGGTGCTCCCGGGTGAGCTTCGACAGGGCCGCTATGAACCGGTAGAGCGGGTGGGCCGCGTCGTACGCGTCGGAGGCGTGCGTGCGGTCGGTGCCGATCTGGTCGTCGTCGAGGTAGTCCGCGGTCTTCGAGGCGAAGAGCGTCTGGCGGGCGTCCTTGTCGCCGCCCGCCCCGGTGTAGCCCTGCTCGTCGCCGTAGTAGACCACCGGGTTGCCGCGGCCGAGGAACATCAGCTCGTTGGCGAGGCGGGCCCGGTCCAGGAGCTCGGCGTCGGAGGCCTTCGGGTTGTCCTGCTTCAGGAAGGTGCCGATCCGGCCCATGTCGTGGTTGCCGAGGAAGGTCACCTGCTCGTAGGCGTTGGCCTTGTCGGTGGTGTAGCGGTAGTCGTCACCGTAGACCGCGGCGAGCTTCGAGGCCGGGGCTCCCTGGGAGGCGTACTGCCGGGCGGCCTCCTGGAAGGGGAAGTCGAGGGTGGCGTCGAGCCTGCCCCGGGTGACGTAGGGCGAGGTGATCGCGGTGTCGGCGGAGTAGACCTCGCCGAACATGAAGAAGTCGTCGCGGCCGCGCTTCGCCGCGTATCCGTCGAGCGCGGTCGCCCACCGGGTCCAGAAGTCGAGGTCGACGTGTTTGACGGTGTCGATGCGGAAGCCGTCGATGTCGAAGTCGCGGACCCACTTCTCGTAGATCTTCTCCATGCCGGAGACGACCTCGGGGCGCTCGGTCCACAGGTCGTCGAGACCGGAGAAGTCGCCGTACTCGGTGGACTCACCGGCATAGGTCGAGTCGCCCCGGTTGTGGTACATCGTGGTGTCGTTGAGCCAGGCGGGGACCTTCTTCCCGGTGTTCCGGGGGGTGTAGGGGAAGGAGTCCTCGTCCACCTCCCCGACGCCCTGGGTGTCGTCGAAGGGACGGCCGTCCTCGTCGAGGTAGGGGAAGGCGCCCTTGGGCTTGTAGCCGTACTTCTTCTCGGCGTAGTCGACGGTGTCGGCCGTGTGGTTGGTGATGACGTCGAAGAAGACCTTCATGCCCTTGCCGTGGGCCTTGTCGATCAGCTTCGTGAGGTCCGCGTTGGTCCCGAAGTGCGGGTCGACCTGGGTGAAGTCGGTGATCCAGTAGCCGTGGTATCCGGCCGAGGCGTTGTCGCCGGTGCCCTGCACGGGGCGGTTCTTGAAGATCGGGGCGAGCCAGATCGCGGTGGTGCCGAGGCCCTTGATGTAGTCGAGCCGCTGGGTGAGGCCCTTGAGGTCGCCGCCCTGGTAGAACCCCTTGTCCGTGGGGTCGTAGCCGGTCTCCAGCCGGGAGCCGGTCAGACCGCCCCGGTTGTTGGAGGTGTCGCCGTCGGCGAAGCGGTCGGGCAGCACGAAGTAGAACTGCTCGCGGGTCAGGTCGTGCCTGGCCGGCTCCTTGGCGAGGGACGCGTCCGAGGGCGGCGCGGGGGGTCTGGGCGCGGCGGACGCGGTGGCCGCCGGTACGACGGGCAGCAGCGCCGCGCACAGTGCGGCGACAGCCCCCCGCCGGAGGGTGGTTCGGGACACGGGCGGGTACTCCTCGGCTTTCGGGGATCGGGCGGGGTGGAGCGGTGCGGGCCGGGGACGCTCACCCTCGCGTCCCCGGCCCGCAGGGTGTGTGATCAGCTGCGCCAGGCGTCGGCGGTCAGCGTGACCTTGCCGGAGGCCGGCACGGTGGCGGTGCGGTTGGCACCGCTCTCCCAGGTGACGTTGCCGCTCGCGTCCTTGCGGAGGTACTTGTACTCGAACGAGGTGCCTGCGGGCAGGTCGACGTCGAGCTTCCACACGGGGTACGCCGCCGGGTCGAGCTTGAGGGCGCTCCCGGGGGCCCAGCTGCCGAGGGCCGACTGGTTGCCGGTGACGTAGATGTTCTGGCCGAGCTGGGTGGTGGCGTTGACGCCGAAGGAGGCGCCGGACCGGCCGGTGCCGGGGTCCGGGTCCGGGGTCGTGCCGCCGCCGGTGCAGGTGCGGGCGCCGACGTGCAGGGCGAGGGCGGTGTTCGCGCCGAGGGTGGCGGTGAACTGCCCTGAGCCGTTGACGGTGACGCCCTTGCCGGACTGGACGTCGCAGTAGTCACCGGCGGGCAGCGACGTCTGGAAGGTCCGGCTCAGCGAGGAGCCTTCGTGGTTGATGGCGACGTACGCCTTGGAGCCCCGGCCGAAGGCGATCTGGTCGCCGCCGTTGTCCCACCAGTTCGAGACGGCCTGGCCGCGGGCGGCGTTGCGGAAGCCGACCATGGAGGAGATCTCCCGCCAGGCGTGCTGGCACTTCCATCCGTCGCTGTAGCAGGCGTTCACCTGGCCGCCGTTGGGCGGGCCGGCGTCCTTGTCGGACCACTCGTAGCCGGAGTGGACGTCCGGGGAGCCGTAGGGGTAGGCCAGCATGAAGACGCTCGCGAGGGTGTACTTCGCGCCGTCCTTGTAGTTCAGGGTGTCGCCGCCGCGCTCGGTGTCGTGGTTGTCGACGAAGACCGCGGACTTCCCGGACTCCATGAAGCCCCAGCCCTCGCCGAAGTTCTTCAGGTTGGCGAGGTTCTCGTTGTTGAAGACCTGCTTGAGGCTGCGGCCGTAGCGGAACTCCTGGACGTCACCGCTGCCGAGGTACTCGGAGGGCGAGACGGCCTCGCCGCCCCCGTGGATCGCCTCGTGCTTCCAGTACACACCGGTGTTGCTCAGCCGGGACTTGATGTTCGCGAGGTCGGCGGCCGGCATGTGCTTGGCCGCGTCGATCCGGAAGCCGTCGACGCCGAGGGAGAGCAGGTCGTCGAGGTAGCCGGCGATCTTGCCGCGTACGTAGTCCTCACCGGTGTCGAGGTCGGCGAGGCCCACCAGTTCGCAGTTCTGGACGTTGGCCCGGTCGCCGTAGTTGCTGATCTGCGCCTGGCAGTCGTTCATGTCGCTGACCGAGTAGAGGCCCGGGTAGTCGTACTTGCTGTAGGCGGAGCCGCCCGTGCCGGTGCCGGACCCGGCCGACATGTGGTTGATGACCGAGTCGGCGACGACCTTGACGCCGGCCGTGTGACAGGTGCTGACCATGTTCGCGAAGGCCGTACGGTCACCGAGACGACCGGCGATCCTGTAGCTCACGGGCTGGTACGAGGTCCACCACTGGGCACCCTGGATGTGCTCCTGGGGCGGCGAGACCTGGACGAAGCCGTAACCGGCGGGGCCGAGGCTGTCCGTACAGGCCTTGGCCACGGACGCGAACTTCCACTCGAACATCACGGCGGTGACGTCCTTCTCGCCGGGTGGTGCGGCCTGGGCGGTCCCGGCGGCGCCGAGTCCTGCGGGGACGGCGAGGACAGCGGCGCCCAGGGAGAGGGCGAGCGCGCCGGACAAGGGTCTGCGTGCCATGACGTTCCTCCTGCGGTGGGGGAAGTGCGGGGACGGCGGAGCAGCCTCACCTGGCAACGCGCCGTGCCGTCAAGGCTCCTGAAGGTTCTTGCAGCAAGAATGCAAAAGCTGGGGTGCAGCAGACCGTACGAGCCTGACCTGCCCCGGTCAACCCCCTGGACACGTCACGATTACGCCCCGCTCACATCGACGAAATCTCGGAGATTTCTTCCTGCAAGGACTTACGCAAAATATTGCGGGCCTGTTAAGTTCATCCCGACTCCGGTCCGGCCGGCCGGGGGTCCGGTGCGCCGGACCCCACGCGCCCGGCCGGCCGGGCCGGTCACGCCAAGGAGAGGCCCCGACGTCGCTTCCCCGCCGGCCCAATCCCGGGCCGACCTCGGGGCCTCTTCTGCGCGTTGTGCCCGCTGGAATCACCGTCCCATGAGCACCGGACGGCCACTGCGCACCCGCGAGCGGGTGCTCGTCGGCCTGGGCGTCGCCTTCACCCTGCTCATCACCCTCGGCGGCGGACTGGGCCTGGCGGCGGAGGGATTCGAGGGCCGCACCGCACTGCGGGAGGGCCCCGTGGGAGCGCCGGCCCCGCCGATGGCAGTGCGGCAAGGAGTCCTGCGGCTGGATCGGCACCTTCAGCAGCACGGACGGCACAGTCATCGCGCGGGACGTCGAGCTGCGGGACGACGTCGAGGTCAGCCGCGACGAACCCCATGCCGGGTGCGATCGACGGCGTACGGCTCGCGCAGGACGCCGGAACCGCCTGCACCGCCGACTACGGCCGGCGCGCACCGGTCGCGAAGGGCGCGGCCCTCGGCGTCATGGGCCTGGCGGTCGCGGCCGGGCTGGTTCTGATGCCGGCGCGCCTCCGGGGCGCCGGGGTGTCGCCCCGGAGAACCGGACAGCCGCTCTCACAGCGTGGAAGGCCGTCAGGTCACCGGCCTGCGGGAGTGTCCGGCCTCTGAGCGTGGTCGTGTCGGTGAATCGTCGGCCCGACGTTGTGCTGGGCACGGATCCCAAGGGGGACCGGACCGAGTGGCGTGCGCCGCGCGAAGACCGTCATACGGGGACGCGCGGGTGGTTCTGGTCCCGCCAGGCACGGGGCGAGATGCCGTAGGCGTGTTTGAACACCTTGCTGAAGTGGGTCGCGTTCACGAAGCCCCAGCTACGTCCCGTGGCCGCGATCGTCCGAAGTCTCCCTCTCGGGCCGGCCAGCTCGCGCTTGCACGCGGCGAGGCGGAGTGCGCGGATCCAGTCGCCGAGGCTGATCCCCGACTCGGCCAGGACCACGTAGAGATGACGTACGGAGATGCCGTGCGCGAAGGCGATCTGCGCCGCCGAAAGGCCGGGATCGGCCAGGTGTTCCCGGATGTAGTGGGTGATGCGCAGGCTGAGCGTCGCCTCCAGCGGCGCCCTGGCCAGGCCGGAGTCGCCGTGCTGGGCGACCAGGACGGCGCGGAGCAGCTCCACGCCGGGTGCCACGACACCGCCGGCGTGCGCGCTCCGGTGCAGGTCCTTGCTGACCGCCAGCTGGGAGAAGTAGCTGTAGGCGAGAGGCGCGAGAGGATTGCCGGATCCCAGGGTGACTGTGGTGGTATCCCGTAGCAGCTGTTCAGGCAGTGCGAGTGCCCCGAGAGGCAGACGCAAGAAGTGGTGGTCGACCCCCTCGTCGAAGAGGAGCGTGTACGGGGCGTTCGACCGGAAGGCGGCGAACTCACCAGGCCGCAGAACGCATTCCCGGCCGCTCTGCGTCCCCATGCTGGTACCCGTCACCTGCAGGCTGAGGAAGAGAGAAGGCTCCTCGTCCTTCCTGACCAGCTGTTCCGTCCTCCGAAGGGTGGCCGCGGTCGCACGCGCCGAACTGATCCTGAGAGGACCGACGGTGCTGACCTCCATCTGGGCGGAGATCTCCGAGGCCGGCGGGCGGTGGTCGATGTCGACGACGACAATGGAATTCCAGACCGCGTGCCGGATCACCTCCTCCCGGTCCTTCGGCGGTACGAGCGCGGTGTCCAGAGCCGGACTCATGAGGCGTTCCTCGGTCCGGACCGGTCATGCGGATGGCTCGACGCCACCTCGGCTCGTTGTCCCACAGGCCCCCCCTAGGCACAGACGTCCCACCATTCGGCGGCGTCAGTCTGGGGGACGCCCACCCACGACGCAACCCCCTGAACTAGCGCTTGGAAGCGCGACGTTGAGGTCAGACAGAGCTTCTCGGTGGCGGTGCGCAACTGACAAGGATTCCTGCACGAACGACAAAGTTCCACGCTCACGATCACCCTAGATTCCCTCAACGAGGCCGCCACCGGCTTCGACCGCACAGGCGTGATCGACGACTTGCCGTCGGCGATCCGGCGCCTTCACACCGCACCGGGTCGCCGCCCGATGCGGGTTGGACGGGCCGGCGCAGCACAAGGCAAGCGTGGCGTCCCGGAACCCAACCTCTGCAGAAACGGAAGCTCAATGTCGCTGAAGACCAGACTCACCGCAACGCTGTTCGCCATGGGCGTCGCCGCTGCCGTGCTCCCCATGACCGCCACCCCGGCCCAGGCCGTCAGCAAGCACGGCTGTAGCTACCCGCACGTCTGTCTCTACCAGGGCTCCTACACCTCGGGCACCATCTGGGGCCGGTACAAGGACGCGGGCACCCAGTCCATGCCGGTTGCCTACCGCAACGTCACGGATGCCGTGGTCAACACGCGTAACGACGACTCCGTCTGGCTGATCGACTCGGGAGCGAACCCGGACCGGTACATCTGCATCCCGCGGAACACCTCCGTGAACCTGGGGAACTACGCCCACCCCAACGGTGGTACCTGGGCGAACGACGTCGATGTCATCAAGATCTGGCCGGCCTCCGACAACGGTCTGTGCAGTGGCACCACTCAGGTGCGGCAGGGGATTGTGTAAGGCGGTGCGGCGCGCTCCCCGGAGCTCTGACAGCAAGCCTGACGGCCGACGCCTCTGAGCTCGGCGGCGCGGGTGACTCGTGCTTCCGGAAGTCCCGGAGCGGCGAAGCGCCCGCGCCGCCGGCCCACCCTCGCCAGTCGCTGCGTCGGCTGCCGCCCGGCGCGCGAGGGTCGTCGATGAGGGCGGCGATGACCGCTCAACCGACAGCGGTCTCGTCGTCGTAGCCTTCGTCGAAGATCTCGTCGGCGGCGGCTACGGTCGCCGCGCGCACCAGCCACTGCAGGAGCACATCCGGGTCACCGCAGGTGATGATCCTCTCGCGGGTGGTGGGGGTGACCTCGATTCCACGTGCGGCGAGGACGATCAGGATGTTCTCGGCGCGGCCTTGGGTCCGACCCTCGGCGCGGCCTTGGGCGCGGCCTTGGGCGCGGCCCTCGGCGCGGCCTTGCTCCCGGATCTCCTCCGACAGGGGCGAGACGTAGAAGGAGAGATCGGCCACCGGGTTCCTCCTGGTTGTGCGGGTAACGCGAATGCCAGGGTGCACGCGCATCGGGACACGTGACCGACGGACGTCTCCTCAGTCGAAGATCTCGTCGGAGGCAGTGACGGACGCTGCGCGGATCAGCCACCGTAGGAGCACTTCCGGATCACCGCAGGCGGTGACCTTCTCGCGGGTGTCCTGGGTGATATCGATACCGCGCGCGCCCAGGACCACCAGGACGGCCTCGGCGTGCCCCCGTGCACGCCCCTCGTCCCGGATCTCTTCGGAGAGCGGCGAGGTGTAGAAGGAGAGATCCACGGCCACCAGGTTCCTCCACTGTTGGGCGGCTGGGCGATTGCCCAGGCCTTGTGCGATGAGCTCGACGAGGGGTTCGGCAAGTGCTTCCGGCGTCTCGCGCAGTGCGAGTGACATCGTCTTCAGTATCGCATCGACGTCCGGATTGTCAGCGTGTGTGATCGCCGCGAGCGTGGCGAGCGCGAGGTCCTTCCGGGCCTCGGCCACGTTCGTGATGACGGGCACGTTGTGGGGTCCTGCCACGAGGGGGCGGGCGGTCACCGCCGGCCACCGGGGCAGGCCGATGGTGATGGGCCGGGCGGCCCATGCGGCGGTCGCGTGGTCCTGGCAGATCACGAGGAGCAGGACGGGGAGCCGGTACTTGTTGTTGAGATACGTGACGTAGTAAGGCCAACTCGCCGTCTTGCCGGGGTCCTTCTTCCCCTGGGCCTCGACGATGAGGAGGAAGGGCCCGTCGTGCTGCGTCTCGATGCGCAGCAGGGTGTCGACGCGCCGTTCGAGCGGTTCGGTCTCGGTGAGATCGACGGTCACCGACTCCGCGGACGCGAGGGGCGGCAGGTCGATCCCGAGGACCTCGGAGAGCCTGAAGAAGAGGTCCGGGTGTTCCTGGAAGATGCGGTGCATCGCTTCGTGCGGTGCGCTGACCATGGGTTTCCGTTCGGGATCAGGCGGCTGTGGGCAGGTCGGTGCGGCAGTCGCCGCAGTGGCCGGGGTGGCGCGAGCGGAAGGCCCGGTCGCAGCGGTCGCAGTTCTGGAGCGGGATGACGATCACGCGCGGGCGAGTGGCCTCCAGCTCGCGCATGCCGGGCAGCGGGGGCGGCAGGAGCGTGGTGATCCGGTGCCGCAGGAGCTTGGCGGGGTGTCTCAGCGGTACGGGCAGGTCAGCGGTGAGAGCGTGTCGGAGGGCGTCCGGATGCGTATCGCGTTCGAGCCAGGCAGCGACGCCGGGCGTGAGGGTGCTGATGTCCGCCTTGGACAGACTGAGTTGGGGTGTGTGGCGGCGCAGGTCGGCGAGGATCGCGGCGGCGGCGCGCTGGAGCTCGGGGGTGAGCGCCTGAGGTTGCGGCAAAGGCGCAGGTGGTGCCGTACGGGCCGTGGGCGCCGGTACGAGGACTGCGGCGGGCTGCGGTGCGGGCACGGGCGTCGGTTGCGGAGGTGGCGGCGGCGGCGCGCAGTCCCGTGACGGAGGCGGCGGTACGGGCGATGGGGGCCTGGCCGTGGCGCGCGCGGGCCGAGGCGGCGGTGGCGTGGCAGTGGCGGCGTCCGCGCCCGGCTGGTTGCACGAGACCGTGCGTGTCACGATGCGCCCGTCGGCGAGGCGCATGCGACTGCGGTGCAGATAGCCCACCGCCTCCAGCTCCCGCAGGGCGGCGGCGATACGGGTCTCGCTCTCCGGGAAGCGTTCGGCGAGGCGTTTGATGCCGACCTTCGCTCCGGCCGGCAGCGACTGGATGTGCACGGCCAGGCCGACCGCGACGAGGGACAGGCCCCGGTGCTGGGCGAGGTGGTTGCCGATGACGGTGAAGCCTGCGGTGTGCCGGACGTTGTGGTGGATCACGCCGGATACAGCCGCCTGGGCGCACGGAGGCGCGGTAATCTGCTGGGTACCCATCGGGAAGGTCCTTGCTTCCTCGGTGGTCAGGCCCTCGATCGGGATTCCAGTCCCGTCGGGGGCCGTCGCATGTCTGCGGTGGTCGGGGCGAGCATATGCCCGACAACGCCTGCCAAATCCAGCTGAGTTGTCATTTGTCACCCGCGCGAGTGACGGAGCGTGCATGGGGGCGGGTTGGGTGGGGAAGGGTCATTTCCCTGGTTCTTTAAAGGCTTTCAGACGTCGCGGGGCACCGCGTCACGGCCCACCGGGTCGCGGGTGCCCGCGACCCGGTCGCGGTGGTCACGGGGCAAGATCGAGTTCGGCCCAGACCGTCTTGCGCGGGACCGGCCCGACATCGACACCCCAGCGGTCCGCGAACGCCCCGACGACCAGCAGGCCGCGCCCCGATTCCGCGTCACCGGCGGGCGGATCGACGGCCCCGGGCACGGGAGGCAGTCGTTCGCCCCGGGTATCCGTCACCTCGATCCGGAGGACCGCGTCACGGAGGACTGCGAGGCGCAGCCGGAAGTCCCGGCCCGGCACGCGACCGTGCAGGACGGCGTTCGCGGCCAGCTCGGCCACGATGTGCCCGGCCGGCCCCGTGGGCAGCCCCCAGTCCCCCAGGTGCGCGGCGGTGAGCAGGCGGGCGAGCCTGGCTCCACGGCGGGTGGACGAGAGCAGCACGGTGAACTGCCGGGTCAGAACGGAATGTTCGGTTCGGGTGATTTCTTGGGTCACGTCACTCAGCGTGGCCTTTTTTGCTTACCGTGAGGAGTGGCAGACCGGTTACGTACGGTGATTGTCCGGTCCTTGTCCAGTGCTGTCCCGGCTGTCCGGGGTGCCCCGGCGGGGACGACTGAGGTTGGTGCAGGAACGGCAGACGCGTCGG
The DNA here is from genome assembly GCF_044765765.1 of Streptomyces sp. NPDC102402. Classification (NCBI taxonomy): domain Bacteria; kingdom Bacillati; phylum Actinomycetota; class Actinomycetes; order Kitasatosporales; family Streptomycetaceae; genus Streptomyces; species Streptomyces sp. NPDC102402. The sequence continues at coordinate 812,142 of NZ_JBIWKR010000003.1, read as the reverse complement.
AAGTGGGGCACGGATGAGCGTGGATGAGGCCGGCGCGGTGCGCGGGCACGACGGTGCGGACGAGCCCGGCTGGGAGGTCGATCCGGACGACGAGTCGGGCGTCGCCATGGCCGCCGCGGTGGGCCGGCAGATCAAGGCCTGGCGGGAGGCGGCAGGCATGCGGGCCGGCGAGTTCGGAGCGGCGATCGGGTACGGGGAGGACCTGGTCTACAAGGTGGAGGGCGGTCGCCGCATCCCCCGGCCGGAGTTCCTGGACAGGGCGGACGAAGTCCTCGGGGCGGGCGGCAAGATCGCGATGCTGAAACGGGAGTTGGCCGAGGTCCGGTACCCGAAGAAGGTGCGGGATCTGGCGCGGATGGAAGCACGCGCCGTGGAGGTCAGCGTCTACTCCAGCCACGGCATTCACGGCCTTCTACAGACGGAGCAGCATGCACGCGTGTTGTTGGAGGCGCGCCAGCCTCCCTACTCACAAGACGAAGTGGAGCGAGGCGTGTCCGCGCGTATCGCTCGACGTTCGGTCTTCGAACGAGAGCCGTCGCCTTCGCTGAGTTTCATCCAGGAGGAGGCCTCGCTACGACGCCCCATCGGGGGCAGGATGGCGCTGCGGCACCAGCTTGAGCGCCTGCTGGACATCGGACGGTTGCGCACCATCTCGTTGCAGGTGATGCCGCTGGACTGTGAGACTCATCCGGGCATGGGGGGTGACATCGAGATTCTGAAATTCGACGACGGCACAGCTGTCGGCCGCTCCGGGGGAGCCTTCAACGGCCGCCCGGTATCCGACTCCAAGCAGCTCAGAATCCTTGAGCTTCGTTATGGGATGATCCGATCCCAGGCGCTCACGCCGCGAGAATCGCTCGCCTTCATCGAGCAACTGCTGGGAGAGACATGATCGACAAGCTCGCCGCCGAGGACTCCCGCGAACTGGAACTGGACTGGTTCAAGAGCAGCTACAGCGACAGCAGCAGCGGCAACGACTGCGTCGAAGTCGCGGCCGACCCCTGCGCGATCCGCGTCCGCGACTCCAAGCGCACCCCCGGCCCCCTCCTCGCCTTCGCTCCCGCCACATGGGCAGCCTTCGTGACGTACGCCTCCGGGAGCTGACCCGGCGCACGCCCCCCACAGTGGCTAAGGAGACGCCGCCTGCTCGCGGAGCGACTCGATGAACGTCGTCACGTGCGGGTGGTCGCGGCGGCCGAGCGTGGCGACGCCGATGTGCCGGGCGGGAGCCGGCGCTTCGACCGGGACGACGTGCAGGCCCGGCAGTGCCGGGACGAGCGCGATGGAAGGGATCAGCGAGATCCCGACTCCCGCGGCGACGAGTGACCGGGCGAAGAAGTAGTCGGTGGTGGTGCCGCGCACGTCCGGTGCGAAGCCCGCACGCTCGGCGTAACGGCGCAGGTACGCCTCGGTCTTGAGGCAGCCCAGCACCCAGGGCTCGGATGCCAGCTCGGCGATGTCGAGCGACCGGCGGTCGCCGAGCCGGTGGCCCTCCGGCATCACGACGTGCAGCGGATCTTCCACGATGGGGGTCCACCGCAGTTCGGCGCTCGTCCCCGGTCCCACCGGCAGCGGACCGTCGAAGTGGTAGGCGAGGGCGAGATCGACCGCACCTTGGCGTACGAGGGGCAGGGTGTCCTCCGGCTCGCCTTCCCTGACGTGGAGCTGCGTGTGCGGATGCCTGGCCATGAACCGTGGGAGGGCGCCGGGCAGCAGGTGCCTGCCCCCGCTGGTGAAGGTGGCGACGGTGAGTTGCGTGCGGCCCGTGCTGAGCCGCTCGACCTGCTGCTTCGCCTGTGCGAGCTCGGCGGCGACGGATTCGGCCGCCCCGACCATGATCTGGCCGGCCTGGGTGAGTGCGACCCCGCGCGTGCTGCGGGTCACGACCTGGGCGCCGAGGCTGCGTTCCAGCGCGGCCACATGCTGGGAGACGGCGGAAGGCGTGAGACGGAGGGCTACGGCCGCCTTACCGAAACTGCCGTGGTGCGCCACTGCCCGCAGGACACGGAGCCTCTGCACGTCTATCAACAGTTTTCCTTAACACGTCGTCAGTAAGTCATCACTTCTGCTGCTGACGATAGGTCTCCAGGATGGGGGCATGCAAAGCATCTGCGTCATCGGCGGAAGCCGGTACTTCGGAAAGCTCCTGGTCGAGCGCCTGCACGCTGCGGGCCATCAGGTCACCGTGATCAATCGGGGCTCCACTCTCCCGCCCGCCGGTGTCGAGCACCTCGTCGCCGACCGCGGTGACGAGGACGCTCTCGTCGCCGCGCTCGGCTCCCGCACCTTCGACGCGGTCGTCGATCAGGTCTGCTACACCCCGGTGCAGGCCGCGATCGCCGTCCGCGCCTTCGCAGGCCGTACCCGGCGATACGTCATGACGTCCACGATCGAGGTCTACGACCCGGCGACCGCGGCACTGGCGACTGTGCCGACGGGCACCCCGGTGCCGGAGGAGAACGTGGACCCGCGCGCCTGGCAGGTGGCCATGGACCTGCCCTGGCACGACGAGGGGTACCAGGAGGCGCACTACGCCGAGGGCAAGCGCCAGGCGGAGGCCGTCCTCATCCGGGACGGCGGCTTCCCGTTCGTCTCCGTGCGCAGCGCGCACGTGCTCGGCGGCGGCGCCCAGGAGTTCACCGGCCGGCTGGCGCACTACACCGAGCGCATCGGCCGGGGCGAAGAGATCACGGTCCACGCACAGGCCCTGCCGACGGTGTTCATCCACTACGAGGAGCTGGCGGACCTGCTGGTGTGGGCGACCACCGCCACCGGCTTCACAGGCCCGGTCAACGCCTGCTCCGACGGCCTGCTCGACGTGCGTGAGCTGGCCGCGGTCGTCGCCGCGCGGACCGGCCGCACGCCGGTCCACCGGACCGTCGCGGCAGGCGGACCTGCTTCGCCGTTCTCCTTCGACCGCCACTACGCCATGAGCAACACCCGGGCGAAGGAACTGGGCTTCGTCTTCTCCCACGTCACCGACTGGCTGCCCGGCGCCGTCGCCGAGACCGCGGCAGCCACCGCGTAAGGAGCCCCACCGCCATGGAGTACCGCAGCATCGCCGGGACCCCCGTCAGCGCCATCGGCCTGGGCGCCATGCCGCTGTCCATCGAGAACCGCCCGGACGAGACGCGAGCCGTCGCCACCGTCCACGCCGCCCTGGACGCGGGTGTCACGCTGATCGACACCGCGGACAGCTACCACTGGCACGCAGGCGAGGTGGGCCACAACGAGCTCCTCATCGCCCGCGCACTGAGCCGCTACGGCGGTGACACGTCCGGTGTCCTGATCGCCACCAAGGGCGGTCGCGGCCGGCCCGGCGACGGCAGCTGGACCGTCGACGCCGACCCGGCCCGCCTCAAGCGCGCCGCAGAGGCCTCCGCCAAGCGCCTGGGGGTCGAGGCCATCGGCCTCTACCAACTGCACAAGCCGGACGGGGCCATCCCCTGGGCGGAGTCCGTCGGCGCCCTGCGCGAGTTGCTCGACGCCGGCACGATCCGCGCCGCCGGCATCTCGAACGTCACCACCGGCCAGATCAGCCAGGCGCATCAGATCCTCGGCGAGGGACTCGTCTCGGTACAGAACGAGTACTCTCCGGCCGTCCGCGACAGCGAGCCGGCCCTGCGGCTGAGCACCCTGCTCGGACTGGCGTTCCTGCCGTGGAGCCCCCTGGGCGGAATCTCCCGCAGCTCCCTCGACGGGCCCTCGGGCCCGACCTCCGCCGGCACCGCCTTTCACCACATCGCGGCCGATCGCGAGGTGAGCCCGCAGCAGATCGCCCTGGCCTGGCTGCTGAGCCGCTCCCCCGCGGTGATCCCGGTGCCAGGAGCCAGCCGCCCGGCGTCCGTCCGGGACTCCGCCCGGGCTGCGGACCTTGAGCTGAGTCCGGCTGAGCTGGCGCGGCTCGACGACGTACCGCCGGGCTGAGAGACGGCGTGCGGCGGGTACGCGAGACGGGGCCGGGTCCCCCCTCCGGACCCGGCCCCGGTCACGCCCCGTTCAGATGCCGCGCACCGCCGCGGTCGACCCGCGTACCACCAGCTCCGGCTGGAACACGTACTCCGTGCGCTGCACGGGGCTGCCCGCGATCTCCTCCAGCAGGGCCCCCACCGCCGCCGAGGCCATGGCCTGCACCGGCTGGCGCACCGTGGTCAGGGGCGGGTCGGTGAAGGCGATGAGCTGGGAGTCGTCGAAGCCGACGACGGAGACGTCACGCGGGACGTCCAGGCCCCTCCCCCGTGCCGCCCGGACGACGCCGAGCGCCATCAGGTCGCTGCCGCAGACGATGCCGGTGCAGCCCGCGTCGAGCAGTGCACCGGCCGCGACCTGACCGCCCTCGACGCTGAACAGCGTGGAGCAGACCAGCAGTTCGGCTTCCTCACGGTCCATGTCCAGCAGCGAGACCGCGGCGTCGACGAAACCCTCGCGCTTGCGCCGGGAGGGCACGTAGCGCTGCGGCCCGATCGCCAGGCCTACTCGCCGGTGGCCCAGCTCCGCGAGGTGGCTGACGGCCATCCGTACGGCGGCCTGGTCGTCGGGCGAGACGAACGGGGCGCTGACGCGCTCGTTGTAGCCGTTGATCAGCACGAACGGCACGCCGCGCTCGGTGAGCGCGGCGTAGCGCGCCGGGTCCGCCGAGGTGTCGGCGTGCAGCCCGGAGAGGAAGACGATGCCGCCGACGCCGCGCTCGACGAGCTGTTCGACCAGCTCGTCCTCGGTGGCGCCGCCGGGCAGCTGGGTGCAGAGCACGGGCGTGTAGCCGTGTCCTGCGAGGACCTGCTCCACGGACTGCGCGAACGCCGGGAAGATCGGGTTGGTGAGCTCGGGAGTCACCAGTCCGATCAGTCCGGCGCTGCGCTGCCGCAGCCGTACGGGGCGTTCGTAGCCGAGGATGTCGAGCGCCGCGAGCACCCGCTGACGCGTGGTGTCCGCGACGCCCGGCTTCCCGTTCAGGACACGGCTGACGGTGGCCTCGCTGACCGCGGCCTGACCGGCGATGTCGGAGAGCCGCAGCGCCGGTCCGGTCCTGGGTGCGGGGACGGTCACACCGTCCACCACACCGTGGTGTCCGCGGGCAGCTCGACGGTGTCACCCTCGACGGTGACCGGGGCGCTGGCGAGCAGCAGGGCGCCGGGGACGGTGACGCGGACCGGTGCGCCCGTGGTGTTGACGGTGCAGACGAAGCCGGGGCGGCCGAGGGTGAGCACACCCTCGGGGGCGTCCAGCCACTCGACGTCCGTGCCGGCGCCGAGCCCCGGGTGCGCGCGCCGGGCCGCGATCGCGGCGCGGTACAGCTCCAGCGTGGAGCCCTCCGCCCCGGCCTGCGCCTCGACGGAGAGCGCGCCCCAGCTGTCCGGCTGCGGCAGCCAGCTGCCGCCACCGCCGAAGCCGTACGAGCTGCCGTCGCGGGTCCACGGGATCGGGACGCGGCAGCCGTCGCGGAAGCCGTCCTGGCCCTCGGCGCGGAAGAACGACGGGTCCTGGCGGGCCTCGTCGGGCAGGTCGGTGACGTCGGGCAGGCCGAGTTCCTCGCCCTGGTAGATGTAGGCGGAGCCGGGGAGTGCCAGCATCAGCAGGGTGGCCGCGCGTGCCCTGCGCAGGCCGAGCTCGCGGTCCCCGGGGGTGCGGATCTGGGTGCCCAGGCCCGGCGGGTTGGCGAAGCGGGTGGTGTGGCGGGTGACGTCGTGGTTGGAGAGCACCCAGGTGGTCGGGGCGCCGACCGGACGCATGGCGTCGAGCGAGGAGTCGACGACGGCGCGGAGCTCGGCGGCGTCCCAGGCGGTCGACAGGTACTGGAAGTTGAAGGCCTGGTGCATCTCGTCGGGGCGCACGTAGTTGGCGGTGCGCTCGACGGTCGGGGTCCACGCCTCGGCGACGAGAACGCGGTCGCCGGGGTACTCGTCGAGGATGGTGCGCCAGCTGCGGTAGATCTCGTGCACACCGTCCTGGTCGAAGAACGGCATGACATCGTTGCCCAGCAGCTTCAACTGGTCGTGCGACCCGAGGTCCGGCAGACCCTCCGCCTTGACGAGTCCGTGGGCGACGTCGACCCGGAAGCCGTCGACACCCATGTCGAGCCAGAAGCGCAGGATCGAGCGGAACTCGTCGGCGACGGCCGGGTGCTCCCAGTTGAAGTCGGGCTGCTCGGGTGCGAAGAGGTGCAGGTACCACTCGCCGGGGGTGCCGTCCGGGTCGGTGGTCCGGGTCCACGCGGGGCCGCCGAAGATGGACTCCCAGTCGTTGGGCGGGAGTTCGCCGTCGGTGCCCTTGCCGGGGCGGAAGTGGTAGCGCTCGCGCAGGGCGGATCCGGGGCCCTCGGCGAGGGCGCGCTTGAACCACTCGTGCTGGTCGGAGGAGTGGTTGGGCACCAGGTCGACGATGATGCGCAGACCCAGGCCGTGGGCCTCGCGGATCAGCTCGTCGGCGTCGAGGAGCGTGCCGAACATCGGGTCGATCGCCCGGTAGTCGGCGACGTCGTAGCCCGCGTCGGCCTGCGGGGAGGCGTAGAAGGGGCTGAGCCAGACGGCGTCGACGCCGAGGTCCCTGAGGTACGGGAGCCGGGCGGTGACGCCCGCGAGGTCGCCCATGCCGTCGCCGTTGCCGTCGGCGAAGCTTCGCGGATAGACCTGGTAGATCACCGCGTCCTGCCACCAGCCGGTGCGGTGGCCCGGGGCGCCGTCGGACGTGCCGGTGGAGGGGGCAGCGAGGTGCTGGGTCATGTCGTCCCTGGGGTGTCTGGGAGGGAGCGGCGCCGGTACCGGGTCGGGGTTCCGGCGCCGCCGTGATGGTGCGTGCGGGCGTAAGAGGTGAGGGGTGTCAGCCCTTGACGGCTCCGGCGGACATGCCGGTGACCAGGTGCTTCTGCGCGAAGAGGAAGACCAGTGCGGCCGGGATCGCGATGAGCACGGAGGCCGCGGTCATCGGGCCCCACTGGGCTCCGTACTGGTTGACGAACTTCTGCAGTCCGCCGGCGAGCGTGAGGTTCTCGTCGCCGACCATGAAGGCGGAGGCGTAGGCCACCTCGCCCCAGGCGGTGATGAAGGAGTAGAAGGCGGTGACGGCGAGGCCGGGCTTGGCCAGCGGCAGGATGAGCCGCCAGAACGTGCCGAAGGGTGTCAGCCCGTCGACCTGCCCCGACTCGTCGATCTCCATGGGGATCGTGTCGAAGAAGCCCTTCATCATCCAGGCGCAGAAGGGCACCGAGATGGTGAGGTAGGTGATGACGAGTCCGGCGGGCTGGTTGAGCAGCCCGATGCTCGACATGATGTTGTAGATCGGCACGATGAGGACGGCGACCGGGAACATCTGGGTGATCAGCAGCGTCCACATCAGCCCGCGCTTGCCGGGGAAGCGGAAGCGGCTGACGGCGTAGCCCGTGGTGGCGGAGACGAAGACGCCGATGACGGTGGAGAGTCCCGCGACGATCACGGAGTTGCCGAACCAGCTCAGGAACTCGGTGTCCTTGATGAGGTTCGTGTAGTTCTCGAACGTCGTCTCTTTGAAGAAGTCCGTCGTCGTCGCGAACTCGGCGGGCTTCAGCGAGGTCAGCAGGACCCACAGCACCGGGAAGACCGCGATCACCGACGCGATGATCAGGGTGAGGTGCAGGGCCGTGGAGGCCAGCGGCGAGCGGTCGCCGCGCTTGCGGGGCTTGCGGGTGCCGTGGCGGGCGTGGGTTGCGGTGGCGGTGGTCACCAGTTGTCTCCCTGCGTGCGGAGCACTCGCCGGTAGACCACGGCGAAGAGCATCAGGAGTACGAGGATCAGCACGCCCCAGGTGGACGACTGCGCGAAGTCGCGCGGGCTGATCTCGAAGGAGAATTTGTACGCCTGGGTGACCAGGATCTGGGTGGCCTCACCGGGTCCGCCGCGGGTCAGCAGGAAGATCACCGGGAACATGTTGAAGGTCCAGATGGTGGAGAGCAGGACCACCGTGGTGGACACCGGGCGCAGTCCGGGAAGCGTGATGTGGCGGAAGCGCTGCCAGGCGGTGGCGCCGTCCATCTCCGCCGCCTCGTACTGCTCCGAGGGGATCGACTGCAGTCCGCCGAGCAGGGCGACCATCATGAACGGGACGCCGAGCCAGACGTTGACGGCGATGACGGAGAACTTGGCCCAGGTGGGGTCGTTCAGCCAGGGTATGCCGTCGATCCCGGCACCGCCGAGGATCTTGTTGAGCAGCCCGCGGTCCTCGTTGTAGAGGAAGCGCCAGGCGAACACCGAGACGAAGCCGGGGATGGCCCAGGGCAGGATCAGGGCCATGCGGTAGGCGGAGCGTCCGGCGATGCGGCGGTTGAGGATGTTGGCCAGCCCCATGCCCAGGCAGAACGTGATGCCCACGCAGGAGACCGTCCACACCAGCGTCCAGCCGAGCGTGCCGAGGAACTGGGTACCCGTCAGCGCGTCGACGTAGTTGTCGACGCCCACGAACTCGTAGGTGGCGGGCAGTTCGTTGACACCGATGGACCGTGCGACGTTGCGCTCGTTGGCGTCGGTCAGCGACAGGTAGATGCCGCGGACCAGCGGATACCCGATGATCACGCCGATCACGATCACGACCGGGGCGACCATGGTCCAGGCGTACCAGTGGACCGACATGGCCCGCCGGAGCTTGCTCGGTGGTGCGGATTTGCCAGTACCGCGGCTCCGGCCGCGGGCGACGTCGTCGCCCGCGGCCTTCGCCACCGACTGGCTGGTGTGGACAGCCATCAGCCGGCCTGCCTTCCTGAGTTACTTCCAGCCCTCGAGGAGCTTGCGGTAGGAGTCGCCGGTCGCCGAGGCGGCCTTCTCCGGCGTGGTCTGGCCGGTGAGCACCTTGGTGTACTCCGTGACGAGCGGAGCGAAGAGGCTGCCGGTCTCGGGGATCCAGGGACGCTCGACGGCGGTCTCGACGACGGGCTTGAAGAACTGGACGATCTCGCTGTCCACGGCCTCCTGCTTGGCGTACGCCGAGGTGCGGGTCGGCAGGAGGTTCAGCTCACCGGCGGTCTGCGCCTGGGACTCCACCGAGGTCATGTACTCGACGAAGGCGTACGAGGCCTCCAGGTTCTTGGAGCCCGCGTAGACGGCGAGGTTGTGGCCGCCCTGCGGGGCGCCCTGGCCGGCCGTTCCGGCCGGCACCGGGGAGATGCCGAGGTTCGCCTTGTCGGTGAACTCCTTGCCGGTCAGGGTGTCGGCGACGGCCCAGGGGCCGTTGATCATCATCGCGACCTTGCCCTCCTTGAAGGCCGACTGCATGTTCTCCCAGCCGTCGGTGGCGTCGGTCTTGGCGGCGCCGGAGTCGACGAGGTCCTTGACCGTCTTGAAGGCCTTCACGCCCTCCGGCTTGTCCACCGTGACGGTCTTGGAGCCGGCGTCGACCAGGTCGCCGCCTTCGCCGTAGAGGAAGGAGAGGAACCAGTACGCGTCGTCGCCGCGGAGGTAGAGGCCGGTCTTGCCGGTCTTGTCCTTGATCGTCTTGGAGACGGTCTTCAGGTCGGCGATGTTCTCGGGGACCTCGACACCGGCCTCCTTGAAGATCTTCTTGTTGTAGAAGATGCCCATGGAGTCGATGACCTGCGGGACCGCGAAGGTCTTGTCCTTGTACTTGGTGGACGCGGCGGCCTGCTCCAGGAAGTCGCCCTGGTCCTTCAGCGCCGACGTGCCGTCCAGCGGGGCGAGGTAGCCGAGGTCGGCGAACTCGGGGGTCCAGGCCACCTCGGAACGGATGACGTCCGGGGCGCCGGAGCCGGCCTGCGCGGCGTTCTTGAACTTGTTCTGCGCCTCACCGAAGGGGACGTTGACGTACTTCACGTCGACCTTCGGGTGCTTCTTCTCGAAACCCTCGGCGATCTTCTTGAAGACCTTGTCCTCACTGCCGACCGTCGAGGTGTCCCACCACGTCACCGTGCCGGAGAGCTCGCCCGAGCTCTTGCTGCCGCCGGACTCGTCGTCGCTTCCGCAAGCGGTCGCCGCGAGCGCCAGGGTCGCGACCAGGGCGGTGGCCGTTATGCCACGTCGCATCTGAACTCCTTCAACTGCCGTACCGCTCCGTCGCGGCGCCGGGTCGACGTGAACGTAACAAGGATGAAAGACGACCGAAAGACTTTGCGGAAGATTTCTGCAAGCACCGCTGATCGTTACATTGGCGTGTCCTCAAGGTTGCCGTCAAGCCTCTTGACGGAAGCCCGTCCACCCTGCCCACGCCTGGCCAGAGCCGCTTTGACGGCGGTACGACGATCCGATCGCGAAGGCCTGACCGCCCTCGCAAGGCCTTGCAAGATGTTGCCGCGACCGGGCCGCCGGGCGCGGGCCACGGGGTCGGACTGCCCGAATCCCGTGCATGGTGGGCAATCCGACACGCGCCCGGTACAGTCCATTGCCATGACCGCACGGCTTGCCGATATCGCAACTCAGGCGGGGGTCAGCGAAGCGACGGTCAGCCGTGTACTGAACGGCAAGCCCGGTGTCGCGGCGGCCACCCGTGAATCCGTCCTCGCGGCGCTCGACGTCCTCGGCTACGAACGCCCCGTCCGGCTGCGCCGCCGCAGCGCCGGACTGGTCGGCCTGATCACGCCGGAGCTGGAGAACCCGATCTTCCCCGCGCTCGCCCAGGTCATCGGCCAGGCGCTCACCCGGCAGGGCTACACGCCGGTGCTGGCCACGCAGACGCCGGGCGGCTCCACCGAGGACGAGCTCACGGAGATGCTCGTCGACCGCGGGGTCTCGGGGATCATCTTCGTCTCCGGACTGCACGCCGACACCTCCGCCGACATGCAGCGTTACGAGCAACTGCGCGCCCAGGGCGTCCCCTTCGTCCTGGTGAACGGTTTCTCCCCCAAGGTGCAGGCCCCTTTCATCTCCCCCGACGACCGGGCCGCGATGCGGCTCGCGGTGACACACCTGGTGGCCCTCGGCCACCAGCGCATCGGCCTGGCGGTCGGGCCGAAGCGCTTCGTCCCGGTGCTCCGCAAGATCGAGGGCTTCCACGCCACGATGCGGGAGCAGCTGGACCTCACCGCCGACGAGGTGGAGGAGCTGATCCAGCACTCCCTGTACACGCTGGAGGGCGGTCAGGCGGCCGCCTCCGCACTGATGGACCGCGGCTGCACCGCCGTGGTGTGCGCGAGCGACATGATGGCGCTCGGCGCGATCCGGGCGGCCCGCCGGCTGTCGATGGACGTGCCGCGCGACCTCTCGGTGGTCGGGTACGACGACTCGCCCCTCATAGCGTTCACCGATCCCCCGCTGACCACGATCCGGCAGCCGGTGACGGCGATGGGCCAGGCGGCCGTCCGCACCCTGCTGGAGGAGATCGGCGGCACGCCCGCTCCGCACAGCGAATTCGTGTTCATGCCCGAACTGGTCGTACGCGGTTCAACGGCTTCGGGCCCCGGCCCCTCTCCGGCGGCCCGCGCACGGCGCTAGAGGACAGAATGTGCGACCGGAACCCGACCGGAGGATCATCGGGCTGAGGGGGACGTATCTGGCAGACTCTGCGCCTATGGGTGAATCGCACGTGACCACACAGGAAGACCGCACGGCGGCCACCCCGTCACCCGTCGCGGACGGATCGACGGTGTCCGGTTCGACGAGAGCGATCGTCTTGTCACGCATGCGCACCCACCGCTTCTCCCTCAGCTCGCTGCGCCGGCCGCGCCGGCCGCGTCTCTGGTTCGAGATCCTGCTCATCGCGGTCAGTTACTGGCTCTACTCGCTGGTGCGCAACGCCGTGCCCGAGCAGAAGGCCGCGGCCCTGCGCAACGCCGACTGGATCTGGTCCCTCGAGCACACCGTGGGGCTCGCCTTCGAGGAAACGGTCAACCAGGCCGTCAATTCGGTGACATGGCTGATCGTGTCGATGAACTACTACTACGCGACGCTGCACTTCATCGTGACCATCGGTGTGCTCGTCTGGCTGTTCCGCCGCCACCCGGGCCGCTACGCGGCCACCCGCCTGGTCCTCTTCGCCACCACGGCGGTGGCCCTGCTCGGCTACTACCTCTTCCCCCTGGCGCCGCCCCGGCTGATGAACGGCGGCGCCTTCATCGACACGGTGATGCTGCACCAGACGTGGGGGTCGATGGCCTCGGGCAACTTCAAGCACATGTCGAACCAGTACGCGGCGATGCCGTCCATGCACATCGGCTGGTCCCTGTGGTGCGGCCTGACCATCTGCGCCCTGGCCTCCGCCCCCTGGGCGCGGATCCTGGGGGCGCTGTACCCCGTGGCCACACTGGTCGTGATCGTGGCGACGGCGAACCACTTCTGGCTGGACGCGGTGGGCGGGATGGCCTGCCTGACGTTCGGCGTGGCGGTCTCCTACGCCTGGTACGGATCGCTGCCGCACCGCCTGCCGAAGCGGGTGCAGCTCCCCGGCGCGGGCCGTCTGCGTGCCCTTCGACGGCACCCCGCGAAGGTGCCCGGGCCGCCGGCTCGGGCAGGCAGCCCGAGCGCGTCCGGAGAGTGAGGGCGGGCCCGGGGAGTGAGGGCGTGCGGGGCCCGTCCCGGACGCCTCACGACCGCCGTCACCCCACCGCGCCGTAGAACCGCTCCTCCACGGCCGCCGTCACCCCACCGCGCCGTAGAACCGCTCCTCCACGGCCGCCGTCACCCCACCGCGCCGTAGAACCGCTCGTCCACGACCGCCCGGGCCCGCCGGGTGATCCGCCGGTAGTCGTCCAGCATGTCGCCCACGTGCCCCGGCTCGTAGCCCAGGTACCGCCCCACGGCCGTCAGCTCGCGCGGGTTCGAGGGGAACGTGTCGCCCGGCCGCCCCCGCACCAGCATGACCGCGTTACGCACCCGCGAGGCCAGCACCCACGCCTCGTCCAGCATCTGCGCCTCCTCCGCCGGGATCAGCCCCGCCGCGCACGCCGCCGCCAGCGCCTCCCGCGTGCGCGGGGTCCGAAGCCCGGGTTCGCACCAGCCGTGCTGCATCTGCATCAGCTGTACCGTCCACTCGACGTCGCTCAGCCCGCCGCGCCCCAGCTTGGTGTGGAGCGTGGGATCGGCGCCGCGCGGCATGCGTTCCGACTCCATCCGCGCCTTGAGCCGCCGGATCTCCCGCACCGCGTCGTCCCCCAGTCCCTCCACGGGGTACCGCAGCGGGTCGATCAGCTCGACGAAGGCGCGGCCGAGCTCCTCGTCCCCGGCCACCGGGTCGGCGCGCAGCAGGGCCTGGCTCTCCCAGACCAGCGACCAGCGCCGGTAGTACGCCTCGTACGACTTCAGGGTCCTGACCAGCGGCCCGGTCTTGCCCTCGGGCCGCAGGTCGACGTCGATGAGCAGGGGCGGATCCGCGGTCGGCAGCTCCAGCAGCCTGCGCATCTCCGTGACGACGGTGTTGGCGGCCCGGGCCGCCTCCTCGTCGCTGACCCCCTCGCGGGGCTCGTGCACGAACAGGACGTCGGCGTCGGAGCCGTAGCCCAGCTCGTGACCGCCGAACCGGCCCATGCCGATGACGGCGAACCGGGTGGGCAGGGTGGCGCCCCACCGCTCGCGGACGGCGGCGCGCAGCGCCCCGGAGAGCGTCGCGGCGTTCAGGTCGGTGACCGCGGAGCCGACCCGGTCGACGAGGGCGCCGGGGTCGGGATCGGCCGGGTTGTCCTCGGTGCCGTACGAGCCGATGATGTCGGCCGCGGTCGTCCGGAACAGCTCCCGCCGCCGCACCCCGCGCGCCACGGCGACCGCCGCTTCGGCGCCCGGCGCCCGGCCCACCGCGGCCAGGACCTCCTGCTCCAGATGGTCCCGGCTGCGCGGTGTCAGCCCTTCCGGGTCGCCGAGGATGGCGACGGCCTCGGGGGCCCGCATCAGCAGGTCCGGGGCGAGGCGTCCGGCGGACAGGACCCGGGCGAGGTTCTCGGCTGCGGCGCCCTCGTCGCGCAGGAGCCGGAGGTACCACGGGGTCTTGCCCAGGGCGTCGGACACCTGGCGGAAGCCGAGGAGCCCGGCGTCGGGATCGGCGGAGTCGGCGAACCAGCCGAGGAGGACCGGCAGGAGCGTGCGCTGGATCGCGGCCTTGCGGGAGACCCCCGACGACAGTGCCTCCAGGTGCCGCAGCGCGGCGGCGGGATCGGCGTATCCGAGGGCTTCCAGCCGGACGACGGCGGCCTTGGCGCTGAGCCTGCTCTCGCCGGGCGCGAGCTGGGCCACCGCGTCCAGGAGGGGCCGGTAGAAGAGCTTCTCGTGCAGCCGCCGCACCACGGAGGCGTGCCGCCGCCAGGCCCTGTTGAGCTCCGCCACCGGGTCCGTGCGCAGTCCCAGGGAGCGCCCGAGCCTGCGCAGGTCGGCCTCGTCCTCGGGGACCAGGTGCGTGCGGCGCAGCCGGTAGAGCTGGATGCGGTGCTCCATGGAGCGCAGGAAGCGGTAGGCCTCGTCCAGTTGCGCGGCGTCCGCCCGCCCGACGTAACCGCCGTCCGCGAGGGCGCGCAGGGCCTCCAGGGTGGAGCCGGAGTGCAGGCTGCTGTCGCTGCGGCCGTGGACGAGCTGGAGCAGCTGGACGGCGAACTCGACGTCCCGGAGGCCGCCGGGGCCGAGCTTGAGCTCACGGTCGACGCGGTCGACGGGGATGTTGTCCACGACGCGGCGGCGCATCTTCTGGACGTCGCCGACGAAGTTCTCCCGGTCGGCCGCCTGCCACACCAGCGGGGACACGGCCTCGACGTACTCCGCTCCGAGCTCGGGGTCGCCGGCGACGGGCCGCGCCTTGAGCAGGGCCTGGAACTCCCACGTCTTGGCCCAGCGCTGGTAGTAGGCGAGGTGGGAGGTGAGGGTGCGCACGAGCGGCCCGTTGCGGCCCTCGGGGCGGAGGTTGGCGTCGACGGGCCAGATGGTGCCCTCGACGGTGGTGTCGGAGCAGATCCGCATCATGTGGGCGGCGAGCCGGGTGGCGGCCTGCATCGCGCCGTTCTCCTCCGCGCCGTCGAGGGGCTCGCCCACGAAGATCACGTCGACGTCGGAGACGTAGTTCAGCTCGTGTCCACCGCACTTGCCCATCGCGATGACGGCGAGCCGGCACTGCGCGGCGTCGGAGGGCGCGTCGGCACGCGCTATGTCGAGCGCCGACCGCAGGGTGGCCGTGGCCAGGTCCGCCAGCTCGGCGGCGACCTGGGCGACGTCGGTCGTCCCGCACACGTCGCGGGCCGCTATCGACAGGAGTGACCTGCGGTAGGCGACCCGGAGCGAGTCCGGATCGTCCGCGTCGCCCAGCATGCGTTCGAACTCGGGGACACCGGGATGCAGGTCGGTGGCCTCGTACGTGACCAGGACCTGCCAGTCGTGCGGATGCCGGGCGAGATGGTCACCGAGGGCCTCGGAGGCGCCGAGGGCGCCCAGGAGCCGGTCCCGCAGCGGCTTGGCCGTGACGAGCGTGTCCAGCAGGCCCTGCCGCTCCTCGGCCTCCACCGCCTCCACGAGCCGTACGAGGCTGTGCAGGGCCAGGTCCGGGTCCGCGGTCCCGCCGAGGGCTTCCAGGAGGACGGGATCGGCGCGTACGGAGGTGAGCTCCGGCAGGTCCAGCAGTTGCTCGGCGGCGGACGGATCGGTGAAACCGTGCCGCAGCAGTCTCGTGAACGTACTGCTCCTGCGTCCCGGCACCGTCGTCATCCCGTGTCTCCTGCCCGCCGATCACACATGTCCGCCCTTCGAGCCTAGCCCCGTACCGATGAATCCGTGGCGGGAGCGGAGTCCACCCTGCAGAGGCACGATCGAGCAGAAGGCCATGGACACCGCCGAACCACCCGAGGAGACCCGCCATGCCCGCCGAGAACAGCACAGCCGCCGCCCCTGAGACCGCTCTCGACCCCCACTACAGCAGCGAGGACGCGACCGCCCGGCCGTGGGCGGAGGCGGTCGCCCTGCTGGAGGGCGCCGAACTGTACTGGCTGTCCACGGTCCGCCCGGACGGCCGCCCGCACGTCACCCCGCTGATCGGCCTCTGGTCGGCCGGCGCGCTGCACTTCTGCACGGGGCCTTCGGAACGCAAGGCGCGCAATCTGGCGGCCAACCCGGAGGTAGTCCTGACCACCGGCGCCAACACGCTGAACGAGGGGTTCGACGTGGTGGTCGAGGGCCGGGCGGCCCGGGTGACCCAGGAGCAGCGGCTGATCGCGCTGGCCGAGGCATGGGAGTCGAAGTACGGCGGCGACTGGCACTTCGGCGTCACGGACGGGATGTTCTCCAACGGAGCGGGAGGCCGTGCGGAGGTCTTCGCGGTGACCCCCCGCACGGTCTTCGGCTTCGCCAAGGGCGACCCGTTCGGCCAGACCCGTTGGCGCTTCGCCTGAGCCCCGCCGCACCCGGCCCCGCCGGCTACCGGGGCCGGGTGCCGATGACGACGGTGGCGTACAGCTCCTCGGAGACGACGACGCGCGCGGCCAGTCCGCCGCTCCCCACCACTCCTGCGGCCCGTGCGGCCTGCCGCTCGCTCGTCTCGACCAGCAGACTGCCGCCCGGTGCCAGCCAGTCGGCCGCCTCGGCGACGACGCGGCGCATCACGTCGAGTCCGTCGCCGCCCCCGTCGAGCGCGACGCGCGGCTCGTGGACGCGCGCCTCGGCGGGCAGCAGCCCGACGTCCCGGGTGGGCACGTACGGCACGTTGGCGAGCAGGACGTCGACGCGCCCGCGCAGGGAGCGGGGCAGGGGTGCGAAGAGGTCGCCCTGGTGGACCGTCCCGCGCTCCCCCACGTTGCGCCGGGCGCAGCGTACGGCGGCGGGCTCCACGTCGGCGGCGTGGAGTTCGGCCTCCCGCAGCGACGAGACCAGTGCCGTGCCGAGCGCCCCGGTACCGCAGCAGAGGTCGACCACGACCGCCCGGTCGGGCGCGAGCGCCGAGGCCTGGCGGACGAGGAACTCGGTACGCCGCCGGGGCACGAAGACCCCGGGGTCCACGGCGATCCGCAGCCCGCAGAACTCGGCCCAGCCGAGGACGTGTTCCAGTGGCAGACCGGCGACGCGGCGTTCGAGCATGGAGGCGAGTCCGGCGGGGTCCGGCGCTGTGGAGAGGAGGAGTTCCGCCTCGTCCTCGGCGAAGACGCAGCCGGCCGCGCGGAGCGCGGTGACGAGGGAGGCGAAGGTGAGCGGGGGAGCGGATTCCTGCATGGTGCGGAGCCTTTCGGGATGACCGATGGGCGCTCCGCGATCGCTCAGGCCCGGTCGGCCACGCGACGGCGAGGGGTGAGCGCCCAGCCTGCTGAAGCGGTAATGGGTCTCACCTCCTGGGTCCGTCCCGGTGTCGGGACGCGCCACACTACCGGAACCCGGCCGGACATGACGGCGCCCCGTACGGACGGCGTCAGGGGCTGCCGGTACGGGGCGGGTCTTCGGGCGCCCAGCTTGATCTTCGACCTAGAGATCGACGCTGTCGCGCAGCTTCGTCGGCGTCAGGAAGAGGGAGGCGACGACACCGATCACCGCGATCCCCGCGGAGATCAGGAAGATGTGACCGGTCGCGTCGCCGTACGCGGCACGCACCACTTCCTGGATCTCCGGCGGCATCGCGGCGATGTTCAGGGTCGAGCCGCCCGAGGCGGAGGCGGCCGGATCGATGCCCAGCTCCGCCAGGCCGTCGGCGATCCTCGTGGCGACCTGGTTGGCGAGAACGGCACCCAGGACGGAGACACCGACGGTGCCGCCGAGGGACCGGAAGAAGGTGATCGCCCCGCTGGCCGCGCCGAGTTCACTGAGCGGCACGGTGTTCTGGAGGACGAGCACGAGGTTCTGCATCGACATGCCGACACCGATCCCGACCGCGAGCATCCCCGCCGACACGATGACCAGGGAGGTCTCGTGGTCGATCGTGGACAGTCCCAGGAAACCGAGGGTGAGCACGACGACGCCGGTGATGATGTAGGGCTTGACCTTGCCGGACTTCGACACGAGCCGCCCCGCGACGGTGGACGAGACGAGCACGCCCAGCATCAGGGGGATGGTGAGCAGCCCGGCCTCGGTGGGCGAGTTGCCCCGGCCGATCTGGAAGTACTGGCCCAGGAAGACCGCTCCGCCGAACATCGCCATGCCGACCGCGAGGCTCGCGACGATGGCGAGAGCGGGGTCCCGGCGGCGTACGACGTGGAGCGGGACGACCGGCTCCTTGACGCGGGCCTCCACCAGGACGGCGGCACCGAGGATCAGGACGCTGCCGCCCACCATGGCGAGGCTCTGCCAGGACACCCAGGCGAAGTCGTTGTCGACGAAGGTGACCCAGAGGAGGAGCAGGCTGACGCCCGCGGCGATGAGGGCGGCTCCCAGGTAGTCCACCTTCACGCCCTCGCGGCGCACCTCGGCCAGGTGCAGGGTGCGGGTCAGCAGCACGAAGGCGACGAGGGTGAACGGGATGGCGATGAAGAAGCACCAGCGCCAGCCGAGCCAGGAGGTGTCGGTGATGAACCCGCCGAGCAGCGGTCCGCCGACGGTGGCGACCGCCATGACCCCGCCGAGGTAGCCGTTGTAGCGGCCACGCTCCTTGGGGCTGATCATCGCGGCGATGATCACCTGGACGAGCACCTGGAGCGCGCCCATGCCGAGGCCCTGGATGACGCGGAAGGCGATCAACTGCTCGGTGGACCGGGCGAATCCGCAGGCGATCGACGAGATGACGAAGAGCCCGATGGCTATCTGCAGGAGCAGCTTCTTGCTGAACAGGTCCGCGAGCTTGCCCCAGATCGGCGTGGAGGCCGTTGAGGCCAGCAGGGTCGCGGTGACGACCCAGGTGTACTGCGACTGGGTCCCGTCGAGCGAGCCGATGATCTGCGGGAGGGCCACCGAGACGATCGTGCTGCTGATCATCGCCACGAACAGCACGATGAGCAGGCCGCTCAGTGCTCGCAGCACGTGGCGGTGGTCCATCGGCGCGGCGTCGGCCGGCGCCGCCGTAACTGCGCTCACGCGCAACCTCCGAGAAGTTCAAGGTGAGGGGGAAACCTGGAGAAGCCTTCATCATACATGCACAATGAGCAATATTGCCCAATGCGCAAGTTTGCTGGGCGCGTTGATAATGGACCCATGGAGAGCCCAGTGGGACTGCGGGAACGCAAGAAGGCGGCCACCCGGCAGGCGGTGCACGAAGCGACGATGCGGCTGACCGTCGAGCACGGCTTCGACCATGTGACGGTCGAGGCGGTCGCCGACGCGGCCGGCATCTCCCGCAGAACGTTCTCCAACTACTTCACCAACAAGGAGGACGCCCTCCTCTACGGCGAGGAACAGCTGATCGGTTCGCTGGTCCGCACCGTGTGGGACCGCCCCGCCGAGGAGCCCGCCTGGCCGGCGCTGCGGGCAGCGGTGGCGGACTTCTCCGCGCGCGTGGTGACCCCGGAGCGCGAATGGGCCGTCCGCACGAGGCTGGCCATGCGCCACCCCTCCCTCCTCGCCCGCCAACTCGCCAACCACGCCGCGCTGGAGCGCGACCTGGCGGACGCGATAGCCGCACGCCGGGGCCCCGGGAGGGACCCGGTGCGCCCGGCGGTGCTGGCGGCGGCCTTCCTCTCCTCCTTGCGGATCGCGATGCGCATGTGGATCGAGGAGGACCTGACCCGGTCGCCCGGCGAAGTGATCGACGAGGTCCTCGACGAGATGGGCAGGAGCTTCGACTGACCGGCGGGGCCCGGGGGCGGCTGAGCGATAGATTGCCACCGTGTGCATATCAACAGACGAGGCGGCGTTCTCCGGCACGATCGTGTACCTCGGGCGGCAGCACCACCCCGCGCACGGACTCATCCACCTGATGGGGTACCAGAACACCGCCGTCAACATGGCCGACGGTCCGAACGCCATGCTGCTGCACATCCCGACCCGACGGCTCGACTCCCGGCAGTTCGTCTCCGCCGGACGGACCGGCGACCTCCTGCACCGCATGGTCGCCGCCGTCGGCCGGACCACGGCCGAGGACGCCGGCATCGCCTGGATGGGCGCGGAACCGGAGCCCGTCCAGGTCTTCGAGCACGATGTCTACACGGTGCTTCTCGCCACGGACCCCACACTCGTCCCGGCCGCGCTGGAGCGGGTGCCTCCGCACCGGCGCCCCGCTCTCGACGGAAGCCTCCTGCGCTTCTACGCCGAACACTTCCCCGACCACGCCATCGCCGTGTGCTGCTTCGCCAACGCCGACGCACAGCACGCGAAGCCCCTGCTGTGCTGGTACCAGCCCCTCGACCCGGACGTACTGGCCCTTCCCGCACTGGACAGCCACACCGGTGGGGCACCGGACCTCGACGCACCCGTGCCCGTGGACCACTGGGTCGTGTTCTCCACCGACCAGGCCCCCTCCGGCTGGGGGTCCCCCGTCGACTACCCGGGGCACATGCGCCACAGCCTGCGCGCGTTCCTCCCCGACCGCGTCATGGGCCGCCGGTACGACCGGGGAGAGACCCTGCCCAACGGGGACTTCGCCATCAGCCACCACGACCTCCTCGCGGGCCGCCTCGATCGCGTCACCCGCCTCCGGCCGGTCCGCCGCTGAGCCGCACGGCCCACCCACGGCAGGGGTCGGGATGCGTCCCGCGCGCCCCCTCCGTGGAACGGCTTCGGGCCGACGGTACGAGACCGCCGGCCCGAAGCCGGACGCGCACAGCGACCTGCGATTACAGCACCGGCAGCAGGTTCTTCAGCTCGAAGGCCGTGACCTCGCTGCGGTACTCCTCCCACTCCTGCTTCTTGTTGCGCAGGAAGAAGTCGAAGACGTGCTCGCCCAGCGTCTCGGCGACCAGCTCGCTCTTCTCCATCAGTGCGATCGCCTCGCCCAGGTTCTGCGGCAGCGGCTCGATGCCCATCGCGCGGCGCTCCGAGTCGGAGAGGGCCCAGACGTCGTCGTCGGCGCCGGCCGGGAGTTCGTAGCCCTCCTCGATGCCCTTGAGGCCCGCGGCGAGCAGCACCGCGTACGTCAGGTACGGGTTGGCGCCGGAGTCGATGGAGCGGACCTCGACGCGGGCCGAACCGGTCTTGCCGGGCTTGTACATGGGGACGCGGATCAGCGCGGAGCGGTTGTTGTGGCCCCAGCAGATGTACGAGGGGGCCTCGCCGCCGGCGCCCGCGGAGCGGCTGGAGCCGCCCCAGATGCGCTTGTACGAGTTGACCCACTGGTTCGTGACGGCGGAGATCTCCGCCGCGTGCTTGAGCAGGCCCGCGATGAAGGAGCGGCCCACCTTCGACAGCTGGTACTCGGCGCCCGACTCGTAGAAGGCGTTGCGGTCGCCCTCGAAGAGGGAGAGGTGGGTGTGCATGCCCGAGCCCGGGTACTCCGAGAACGGCTTCGGCATGAAGGTGGCCTGCACGCCCTGCTCCAGCGCGACCTGCTTCATGACCAGGCGGAAGGTCATGATGTTGTCGGCGGTGGACAGCGCGTCGGCGTAGCGGAGGTCGATCTCCTGCTGGCCGGGGGCGCCCTCGTGGTGGCTGAACTCGACCGAGATGCCCATCGATTCGAGCATGGTGATCGCCTGGCGGCGGAAGTCCATGCCGACGTTCTGCGGGGTGTGGTCGAAGTAGCCGGAGCTGTCGGCCGGGGTGGGCCGGCTGCCGTCGACCGGCTTGTTCTTCAGCAGGAAGAACTCGATCTCCGGGTGGGTGTAGAAGGTGAACCCGAGGTCGGAGGTCTTCGCGAGGATGCGCTTGAGGACGAAGCGCGGGTCCGCGAAGGAGGGCGAGCCGTCCGGCATCAGGATGTCGCAGAACATCCGCGCCGTCCCCGGGGCCTCCGCCCGCCACGGAAGGATCTGGAAGGTGCCGGGGTCCGGCTTGGCGATCATGTCCGATTCGTATACGCGGGCGAAGCCCTCGATGGCCGAGCCATCGAAGCCGATGCCCTCGTCAAAGGCCTGTTCGAGCTCGGCCGGGGCCACGGCGACGGACTTGAGGTAACCGAGAACATCGGTGAACCACAGCCGTACGAAGCGGATGTCTCGCTCCTCAAGCGTCCTGAGGACGAATTCCTGCTGCTTGTCCATAGCCACATCCTTGCAGTTCAGACGGTCCGTGCACCACCGCCCGGGGTAGGGGAGACACCTCAGTATCACGACCCGGGATTTCACCCACATTACGCACAGGGTGTGAGAGAGAGCACGTGGCCACCCACTACGATCGGCGCCCATGGTGTGCAAGGCCCGCGGCCGCTCCGCCGCGGCCCCTCGCACACGGGTTTCCCGCTCCGCTCCCGGCCCTCCCGACACCTGGCAGAAGGACCCGACGTCATGAGCTTCGACCGCAGGACCCGCATAGAGCAGATGCGCAGTGCCGACCGTGCGCGCGACCGCCGTACCCGGGTCGTCGCCATAGGCCTGAGTGCCGTGGTGGTCGCAGGCCTGCTGGGATTCGGCACCTTCATGCTCCTGGAGAAGTCCGAGGCGAAGGAGAAGAGCGAGGAGAGCCGGGCCCAGGACTCCAAGCAGACGGAGGCGGAGAAGGAGCAGCTCGCCACGGAGCCGATCGCCGGCGAGAAGACGTGGGACGCGAAGCAGCTGACCCGCGACCACGTGACGACCGCCGTGACGTATCCGATGAAGCCGCCCGTCGGCGGGAACCACAATCCGGCCTGGCTGAACTGCGACGGCGTCGTATACGAAAAGGCCGTCCCGGACGTCAACGCCGTGCACTCCCTGGAGCACGGCGCGGTCTGGGTGACGTACAACGGCAAGGCTGCGGACTCCGACGTCGGGACGCTCGCGTCCAGGGTGAAGAGCACCCCGTTCTCCCTGATGTCCCCGTACGAGGGGCAGGCGGGGGCGATCATGCTCAGCGCCTGGGGCAAGCAGGTCACGGTGGACAGCGCGGACGACCCCAGGGTGGCCCGGTTCTTCGCGAAGTACGTGCAGGGCGCGCAGACGCCCGAGCCCGGCGCGCCCTGCACGGGCGGGGTGGACGGGTGAGCCCGGTGCTCGACCGGCGTACGCGGTGGGTGACGGGCTCCGCCGTGGCGCTCGCCCTGCTGTTCGCGGGGGCGGCGACGGTCGCCTCGGCCCGGGGCGACGCTGCTCCGCCGGCTCCCCGCACGCCCTCCGCGGAGTCCGTGGACGCGGGCTTCGCCCGCGACATGGCCGTCCACCACCAGCAGGCCGTGGAGATGTCCTTCATCGTGCGGGACGTGACGCGGGACGAGGACGTGCGGCGTCTCGCGTACGACATCGCCAACACGCAGGCCAACCAGCGGGGCATGCTGCTCGGCTGGCTCGACCTGTGGGAGCTGCCGAAGACCGCCCCCGAGGGGCAGGGCCCGATGGCCTGGATGCCCGGCGCCCACGGCGGGCACGGCATGCGGGACATGGACGGCACGCAGGGCATGGATCACGACGGTGCGCTCATGCCGGGCATGGCGACGAGGGCCGAGCTCGACCGGCTCCGGAAGGCCCGCGGCAAGGACGCCGAGATCCTGTTCCTGCGGCTGATGACCCACCACCACAAGGCGGGCCTGGACATGGCCCATGGCTGCGCCCAGCAGTGCGCCGTGCCCGCCGAGAGGCGTCTGGCCGCTGGCATGGTCGCGGCCCAGCAGTCCGAGCTGGACCTGATGGCGGACATGCTCGCGGCGCGCGGCGCCCCGCCCCTCCCCTGAGCGCGGAACCTGCCCGGCGTACGCCCGAACGGGTGACAGCACTCGCGTACGCCGTGCAGGGCCCCGACGATGGAAGGACTCGGGGCCGTACAGCAGTGCCCACCGGCACGCAGGAGGCAACCCATGACGACGGCCAAGGACATCATGCACACCGGGGCCCAGTGGATCCCCGCGCACGAGACGCTCGACCGCGCCGCCCAGATGATGCGGGACCACAAGGTGGGGGCGCTCCCCGTCTCCGCCAACGGCGAGCAGGACCGGATGGTCGGGATCATCACCGACCGCGACATCGTGATCAGGTGCGTGGCGTCGGGGCACGATCCGTCGAAGGTGACGGCGGGCGAGCTCTGCGACGGCACTCCCCGCTGGATCGAGTCGACGGCGGACGTCGGCGCGGTGCTCGACGAGATGCAGAGCCACCGGATACGGCGGCTCCCCGTGGTCGAGGACAAGAAGCTGATCGGCATGATCAGCGAGGCCGACCTGGCCCGCCACCTCTCCGACGAGCAGGTCGCCGACTGGGCCGAGATGGTCTACGCCGGGACCTGACCGCCGCTCGCGCACCGGCCCGGCCTTCCCCGCCCCCGGGTGGTGTGCCGGGTCGGCCGGACGGACGCCGGGGCCGCGGCCCGCGCGGGTGTCGGGCCGCGGCGCGTATACCCGACAGGGGTACGGTGCGCAATATGTCTGAAATGCCCAGTCGTCGCACCGTGCTCTCCTCCGGCCTCGCCCTGGCGGGATCGGCGGCCCTGGCCTCCCGGGCCGACGCCGCACCGGCCCGCCCCGCCAACCCCTCCCCCTCCCGCGCACGGGCCGCCGACACCTACGTCGCGCCCGACGGTCCGGAGGTCATGGAGGCCGAGGCCGAGCGGGGCGCCGGACCCCTGCGGAAGGTCTCGCTCACCGCCGCCGCCTCCAGCCGGGAGCTGGGCGACGGACTCACCGTCCCCACCTGGACGTACGGCGACCACCTCCCCGGCCAGGCCGTGCGGGTCACGGCCGGCGACACTCTGGAGCTCGCGCTCACCAACAGCCTCACGCAGTCGACCTCCCTGCACTGGCACGGCCTCTCGCTGCGCAACGACATGGACGGCGTGCCAGGGCTCACGCAGCAGGCGGTCGCGCCGGGCGCCGCGTACACCTACCGCTTCGCGGTCTCGCACCCGGGGACGTACTGGATCCACCCGCACTCGGGCGTCCAGCTGGACCGCGGGCTGTACGCGCCGCTGATCGTCGACGACCCGAGGGAACCGCTCTCCTACGACAAGGAGTGGGTGGTCGTCCTCGACGACTGGCTCGACGGGGTGGAGGGCTCCACCCCCGACGCCGTCCTCGACGAACTCACCAAGGGCCGGGGCAGCAGCCACGACGCGGCCGGGCACAAGGCGGCCCGCCGCCGCGCGGCCCCGGCCGACGGAGACGCGCCCTCGCGTCTCCTGGCGGGCGCGAGCAGCGATCTGCTCGGTGGGCACGCCGGGGACGTCGCCTACCCGCACTACCTGGTCAACGGACGCCGGGCGAGCGACCCTTCGGTCTTCGAGGCGAGCCCGGGCGACCGCATCCGGCTGCGCGTCATCAACGCCGGCGGGGACACCGCCTTCCGGCTGGCGCTCGGCGGCCACCGCATGACCGTGACGCACACGGACGGCTTCCCCGTGCGGCACACCGAGACCGACACGCTGCTGCTGGCCATGGGCGAGCGGTACGACGTGCTGGTGACGGCCGGGGACGGGGTGTTCCCCCTGACCGCGCTCGCCGAGGGCAAGGAGGCGTCGGCGATGGCCGTCCTGCGGACGGCGTCGGGAGCGCTGCCGCCCGCCTCGGCGCGCCCCGGGGAGCTGGACGGCGAGCTGGTCACGGCCGACCGGCTGGCCCCGGACGAGTCGGTGGCACTGGCGGACCGCGAGCCCGACCGGACCGTGCGGATGACGCTCACGGGTTCCATGGACGCCTACGACTGGGCCTTCGACGGCAAGCGCTACGACCCGGCCGTGCGGCAGCCGGTCAGGGCCGGGGAGCGGGTGCGCCTGGCGTTCACCAACCGCACCTCGATGTGGCATCCGGTCCATCTGCACGGCCACACGTTCGCCCTGGCCGGCACGGCGCTCGGTGCCCGCAAGGACACCGCGGCGGTCCTGCCCGGGCGCTCACTGACCGTCGATCTGGACGCGGACAACCCGGGCCTGTGGATGCTGCACTGCCACAACGTCTACCACGCCGAGGCGGGCATGATGACGGTGCTCGGCTACCTCCGCTGAAGGAGGCGCCCGGCGGGTGCGCGGCCGGATCCGGGGCGCGGGAAGACGGCACGCCGGGACATCGCGTCAGTCAGACGATTACACTGGTTCCGTGCCTCAACTACGCCTCGCACTCAATCAGATCGACGCGACCGTCGGAGACCTCGCCGGCAACTCCGAGTCGATCGTCCACTGGACGCGGCACGCCGCCGAGCAGGGCGCCCATCTGGTGGCGTTCCCGGAGATGGTGCTGACCGGATACCCCGTCGAGGACCTGGCCCTGCGGTCGTCCTTCGTCGAGGCCTCACGGACGGCACTGCGCGCCCTCGCCTCGCGTCTCGCCGACGAGGGCTTCGGGGAACTGCCGGTCGTCGTGGGCTACCTCGACCGCTCGGAGCACGCGGCGGCACGCTACGGGCAGCCCGCGGGGTCCCCGCGCAACGCCGCCGCCGTGCTCCACCGCGGACAGGTCGCGCTGGACTTCGCCAAGCACCACCTGCCCAACTACGGCGTCTTCGACGAGTTCCGGTACTTCGTGCCGGGCGACTCGATGCCCGTCGTGCGGGTGCACGGCATCGACGTGGCGCTGGCGATCTGCGAGGACCTCTGGCAGGAGGGCGGCCGTGTCCCGGCCGCCCGCGCCGCCGGGGCCGGGCTGCTGCTCTCCATCAACGCCTCCCCGTACGAGCGCGACAAGGACGACACCCGCCTGGAGCTGGTCCGCAGGCGGGCGCGGGAGGCCGGCTGCACCACGGCGTACCTGGCGATGACGGGCGGCCAGGACGAGCTGGTCTTCGACGGGGACTCCATCGTCGTCGACAAGGCCGGAGAGGTCATCGCCCGCGCCCCCCAGTTCGCCGAGGGCAGCGTGATCCTGGACCTGGACCTGCCGGCCGCCGCGGCCGACGCACCCTCCGGGGTCGTCAACGACGGGCTCCGGATCGACCACGTGGTCCTGAGCCAGGAGCCGCTGCCCTCCTACGAGCCCGAGCTCGCAGGAGGGTACGCGGAGCGGCTCGACGACGACGAGGAGCTGTACTCGGCGCTGGTCGTGGGCCTGCGCGCGTACGTCGCGAAGAACGGTTTCAGCAGTGTGCTGATCGGGCTGTCGGGCGGCATCGACTCGGCGCTCGTCGCGGCGATCGCCTGTGACGCGCTGGGTGCCCGGCACGTCTACGGCGTCTCGATGCCGTCGAAGTACTCCTCGGACCACTCACGGGGCGACGCGGCCGAACTGGCCCGGCGTACCGGGCTGAACTTCCGCACCGTACCGATCGAGCCGATGTTCGACGCGTACATGGGCTCGCTGGGGCTCACCGGGCTGGCGGAGGAGAACCTCCAGTCGCGGCTTCGCGGCACGATGCTGATGGCCCTCTCCAACCAGGAGGGCCAGATCGTGCTCGCACCGGGCAACAAGTCGGAGCTGGCGGTGGGCTATTCCACGCTGTACGGGGACTCCGTCGGCGCGTACGGGCCGATCAAGGACGTGTACAAGACCTCGGTCTTCCGCCTCGCCAGGTGGCGTAACCGCGCCGCCGAGGAGCGCGGGCAGACCCCGCCGATCCCGGAGGCGTCCATCACCAAGCCGCCGAGCGCCGAACTCCGCCCGGGCCAGGTGGACACGGACTCCCTGCCGGACTACGACGTGCTGGACCGGATCCTGGAGATGTACGTCGACCGGGACCAGGGCCGGGACGCGATCGTGGCTGCCGGCTTCGACGACGCCCTGGTGACGAGGACGCTGCGGATGGTGGACACGGCCGAGTACAAGCGGCGGCAGTACCCGCCGGGCACGAAGATCTCACCGAAGGGATTCGGCAAGGACCGCCGGCTGCCGGTCACGAACCACTGGCGCGAGTCGAGCTGACACGGAGCCTCCGGCACGGCTCCCGTACGACCGGGCGCGGCTCCCGTACGACCGGCGCGGCTCCCGTACGACCGGGCATGGCTCCCGTACGTCCGGCACGGCTCCCGTACGACCGGGCATGGCTCCCGTACGACCGGGCGCGGCTCCCGTACGACCGGGCGCGGTCAGCGTGACAGTCCCAGCTCGCCCGCGCGCAGACCCGCCTGGAAACGGCTGTCGGCACCGAGCGCGGCCATCAGTTCGGCCACGCGCCGCCGGTAGGTGCGGAGCGAGAGCCCGAGGCGTCCGGCCGCCGTCGCGTCGGTGAGTCCCGAGCCGAGGGTCTCGAGGACGGCGCGGGCCTCGGTGTCCAGGTGAGGGGCGTCGCCGCGCAGACAGGTGTCGAGGCCGGGCGAGTCGTCCCAGACCGCCTGGCAGAGCGAGTGGACTCCGTCGACCAGGGTCCGCGACGTGGTCACGGTGTACTCGCGGCCCGCGGGGGTCTCCCGGCCCGCGAGGATCATGATCCGACGGTCGATGACGATCGTCTCGTGCGGCAGCGGTGAGCCGCTGATCCTGACGAGGGCGCCCTTGCCGCGCACCAGCCGAAGGTGCTCCCGGTCCTCCTCCTCGACGAGCGCGAGCGGGCTGAGCAGCTTGCGGACGGTCAGGCCGGGCGAATCCGGCGCCCGCATCCGGCGCAGGACCGCCGCCCTGGCCACCGGCTGCGACCACGTCCGCAGGTCACGGGCGACGCAGAGGAAGTCGGAGGACAGGGACGCGAAGAGGTGACCGGCGCGCGCGACCAGCTCCGCGTCCCCCTGGACCGAGAACACCTCTTCGTTCCGCATCCCGCCAGTCTGGCAGGGCGCCGCGGGCCTGGCAGCAAACTGCCACGCGCTCGCCGGGCGTCCCGGGGGCGGCCACGATGGGCCTCATGACGATCAAGACGTTCCCCCTCGGCGGGGACCTGACCATCAACCGGCTCGGCTTCGGCGCGATGCGCCTGGCGGCAGGGACGTTCACCGGCCCGCCGCGGGACCCGGAGACGGGCGTCGCCGTGCTCCGGCGGGCCGTGGAGCTGGGCGTGAACCACATCGACACCGCCGGCTTCTACGGCAGAGGAACGGTGTGGGCCAACGAACTGATCCGTACGGCGCTGGCCCCCTACCGCGACGGCCTGGTCATCGCCACGAAGGTCGGTCCGCTGCGCGACGCCACCGGTGTGCCGAGCGGAGAGGCGACAGCGGACCAGCTGCGCGGGCTGGTCGAGGAGGATCTGCGCGCGCTGGGGCTGGACCGGCTCGACCTGGTCTATCTGCGGGTGGGCGGGATGGACGAGCCGGGCGGCGCGTCGATCGCCGAACGGTTCGCGGTCCTGGCCGGACTCCGCGAGGAGGGCCTGATCCGTCATCTGGGCGTCAGCAATGTGGACGCCGCCCAGTTCGCCGAGGCCAGGGAGGTCGCGCCCGTCTCAGCCGTGCAGAACAAGCACACCGACGACATGGGCCTGCTCACCGCATGCGAGGAGTCGGGCATCGCCTACGTGCCCTACTTCCCGCTCGGCGGGGGCATCGGCCCGCTCGCCACGGAACGGCTCGGCGAGGTCTCGGCCCGCCTCGGCGCGGCCCCGGCGCAGGTCGCGCTCGCCGCGCTGCTGGCGGTGTCCCCGTCGGTGCTGGCGATTCCGGGCACCGGGTCCCTCGACCACCTGGAGGAGAACCTCGCGGCGGACACGCTCGTACTCGGCGACGAGGACCTGGCCGCCCTGCGCGGCTGACCGCCGGCACCGAACGAAGCCGGGCCGGCGGGGAGCGTGACGCCCCCGCCGGCCCGGCTCGGTGGTTCCCCGGCTCGCTCTACGAGCGGGCCTCCGCGTGCTCCCGGGTCTCCACGCGGGCGCCGGACGCCACCACACGCGAGGTGCCCGGGGTCCGGTCCAGCACACCGGCCGTGACCGCCACCGCGAGGCCGGCGACGGCCAGCACGGCACCGACCAGGGCCGGGGAGGTCCAGCCCCAGCCCGCCGAGATGGCCACCCCGCCGAGCCAGGCACCGCCCGCGTTGGCGAGGTTGAAGGCGGAGTGGTTGGAGGCGGACGCGAGGGTGGGGGCGTCCTTGGCCTTGTTCATCACGAGCATCTGCAGCGGCGTGGTGGTCATGAAGCCGATGCCGCCGAGCAGCACCACCATCACCAGGGCGGCCCACTGCACGTGGACGGTGAAGGGGAAGACGGCCAGGACGACGGCCAGGGCCGCAAGCGAGCCGTAGAGCGTGGGCCGCAGGGCGCGGTCGGTCAGGGGGCCGGCCGCCAGCGCGCCGAGCGTCATCCCGATGCCGAACAGCGCGAGGACGAGCGTCACCGAGGACTCGCCGAAGCCCATTGCCTCGGTCGTCATGGACGAGAGGTAGGAGTAGACGGCGAAGACACCGGCGAAGCCGAGGACGGCGGTGAGCAGGCCGAGCACCACCTGCCGGTTGCCGAGCGCGCTCAGCTCACGGCGTACGTTCTGGTGCGCCTCGACGGGGATCTGCGGCACGAGGCGGGCGAGCGCGGCCATCGCGCCCAGGCCGATCACGGCGACCACCATGAAGGTGGCGCGCCAGCCGAGGTGCTGCCCCAGCAGGGTGGCCGCGGGTACGCCGACGATGTTGGCCACGGTCAGGCCGAGGAACATCGTGGCGACCGCGCGGGCCTGGCGGCCCTCCGGCACGAGGCGGGCGGCGACGACCGCGCCGACGCCGAAGAAGGCCCCGTGCGGCAGTCCGGCCAGGACGCGGCCGGCCAGCAGCCAGCCGAAGTCGGGGGCGAAGGCGGAGGCGAGGTTGCCAACCGTGAAGACGGCCATCAGCAGCAGGAGCATCCGCTTGCGCGGGATCCTGGAGCCGAGACCGGTGAGCAGCGGGGCACCGAGGACGACGCCGATCGCGTACGCCGAGACGAGGTAACCGGCGGTGGGTACGGACGTTCCCAGATCGTCCGCGACGTTGGGCAGCAGTCCCATCATCACGAACTCGGTGGTGCCGATGCCGAAGGCGCTCACAGCGAGGGCGAGCAGGGCCAGGGGCATGGAAGTGACCTTTCGGGCGGGGGCCGCCCGGAACGTGGCGTCCGGGTGGCGGCGGTGTGTGTGCGGGAGCGTCGGCGTCGTTGCCGGGACGGGTTATGTATCCCGTCGGAACAAAGTCTCTCAGACGTTTTATGCCCGGACGTGAACAAGCCGTTGCGGCGGGGTGTGATGTCGGCGTCACTCTGCGGGTCCGCCTCCTCCCCGGGGCCCCGGCCGTGCGCCGCGGGCCCGGCCGGACCGGTCGGCCGGGCCCGCGCGGTCATCGCCCGGGCACCGGACTCCGTCGGGCGGTGAGCGTCCCGCGCACCCGCCCCGAGGACCCGGCCAGCACCCCCGCACCCGCGAGGGCCCCGCACATCAGCAGGGCGCTCACCCAGACCGGGGAGCGGAAGCCGAGACCCGCGCCGAGGGCCAGGCCGCCCAGCCAGGGGCCCGCCGCCGCGCCCACGTTGAACGCGGCCGTCGCGAAGGATCCGGCCATCGTGGGCGCGTCGGGGGCCTGGTGGAAGACCCGGGTGATCAGCGTCGTACCCGTACCGAAGGCGAGCGCACCCTGGAGCAGTACGAGGGCGAGCACGGCCACCGGGTGCGCGGCGGTCAGCGCGAGCGCCGCCCAGCCCGCCGCCAGTGCCACCATGCCGCACCCGACGACCGCGTCCGGGCGGGCGTCGGCCAGGCGTCCGGCCAGGGTGACACCCGCGAAGGAGCCGACACCGAACAGCGCGAGTACCAGGGGCATCCAGCCCGAGCCGAATCCGGTGACCCGGGTGGCCAGCGGTTCGAGGTAGGAGAAGGTGCAGAAGGTGGCCCCCTGCACGAGGGCCATCACCAGCAGGGTCAGCAGCAGCCGGGGCCGGGCCAGGGCCCGCAGTTCACCCCTCGCGCTTCCCGGCGCCACGCCGTCGGGCCGGCCGCCCGGCACGGCCGCCCACAGCGCGAGGGCCGCGGGTACGGAGACCAGGGCGACGGCCCAGAAGGCCGCACGCCAGCCCCAGACCTCACCGAGCGCCGCCCCCGCCGGAACGCCGACCACGCACGCCACGGTGACCCCGCCGACCACGACGGCGGTGGCGCGCGCCCTCTGGTGCGGGGCGACCATGGCCAGCGCGGTGACCAGCGCGACCGCCCAGAACCCGGCGTTGGCCAGCGCCCCGGCGACCCGGGTCACGAGCAGCACCGCGTAGCTGGAGGTCACCGCGCCGACGAGGTGCGCGGCGACGAAGACACCGAGGAAGAGCAGCAGCGCCCGGCGCCGGGGCCAGGTGCGGCCGGCCAGGGCGGTGATCGGCGCGCCGATCACCATCCCGATGGCGAAGGCGGTGGTCAGCAGCCCTGCGGCGCCGAGCGAGACGCGCAGGTCTTCGGCGATGCCCGAGAGCAGGCCGGAGAGCATGAATTCCGATGTGCCCTGGGCGAAGACCGCCAGCCCGAGCACGTATACGGCGAATGGCATGAGAGAGAAGCCCCTTGTACGGAACCGTCGGAGGAATCGAGCGGTGTGCAGGGGGTGCGGGCCGCGCCCGTCGTCAGGCGCCTGGGCGCGAGGACGGCAACGCGGTGGAATGTCCGGTTTTCCTACGGGACATGGAGGTCGGCCCACACCGCGCGGACGATCCGGCGGTGGTCGACGGCACGACGGGGAGAGTCCGCTGCCCGTCCGGGTCAGGGGCTTTCGGCGTCAGTGACAGGCCACCGGCGAACCGGCGGCCTGAGTCTGTCGGACTCGGGGCTGGACATGAGGGGAGCGTACAACGGCCCCGGGAACGGCGGGGCTCAGAGCTGCACGCGGGCCGCGATCGGGAGGTGGTCGCTGTCGGTGGCGGGAAGGGTCCAGGAGGCGAGGGGTTCGACGCCCCGGACCATGATCTGGTCGATCCGCGCCATCGGGAACGACGCGGGCCAGCTGAAGCCGAAGCCGTCGCCCGCGGCGCCCTGGGTGGAACGCATCTGGGCGGTGACCGCGTTCAGGGAGCGGTCGTTCATCGTGCCGTTGAGGTCGCCGAGCAGGACCACCCGCTCGATCGGCTCGTCGGCGATCGCCTCGCCCAGCGCGTCGGCGCTGTCGTCCCGCTGGTTGGCGGTGAAGCCCGCGTTCAGCTTGACCCGCACGGACGGGAGGTGGGCGACGTACACCTTGACCGGGCCCTCGGGGGTGGTGACGGTGGCACGCATCGCGCGGGTCCAGCCCAGCTTGATGTCGACGGGGCCGGAGTCCGTCACCGGGTACTTGCTCCACAGGCCGACGGTGCCCTGCACGGAGTGGTGCGGGTACGCGTCGGCCAGGGCGTCCTCGTACGCCGCGACCTTGCCGCCGGGCAGCTCCTGCAGGGCCACGATGTCGGCGCCGGAGCCCGCGACCTGCTGGGCGGTGCCCGCGGGGTCGGGGTTTCCCGCGTTGACGTTGTGCGTGGCGACGGTGAGGTCACCGCCGGTGCCCGACTTGTCGGCGAACAGCAGGCCGCCGAAGAGGTTGAGCCAGACCGCGACCGGCAGGATCAGGGCGATGAGCGCGGTCGCCGAGCGCCGGACCAGCCCGAGGAGCAGCAGCACGGGCACGAGGAGGCCGAACCAGGGCAGGAACGTCTCGATGAGGCTGCCCAGGTTGCCGATGGCGTTCGGGATGTCCGCGTGGAAGACCATCACGACGGTCAGGAGGACCGAGCAGAGCGCCAGGAGGATGCCGCGCCGCCAGATGCCCCGGTCCGAGGCCAGTCTGTGCCGCAGAGCCCTCAGACGGGAGCCGGGCTGCGGATCCGCGCCTGCGTCCTCGGTGTCCGTCCTGTACGCCTGCACCATTGCGCTCGTCCTCACTGCCTTGCCGTACACATCACCGCGCCTCCCGACCCTAGGCGATGGGTGACGCTGTTCCCGCCGTCGACGACGGCCGTACTGCCATCAGGACGACGGATGCGGTGCGACGGGTTCCGGCCGCCGTGGCCGTTTCGCGGCTTGTGACAGAACGATCACACGGGAGAGGCGGCCGGTTCCACGGGGTGCGGCCCGCGAGGTCGCCGAGCGTGGCGCGAGACGTCGGAGGAGGGTCCGGACGACGCGGTCGGCGAGATCCTCCGGCAGGGGGCGTCGGGACGGTGGACGGTGCGGGCGTGCACGGGCCCGGGAGGAGGCCGTCCACGGGCTCCGCTGCCGCCGCCCGGCCGCATACGTTCACCGGGCGCGGTGGGCCCACTTCCCGGGAACGGCCGGGAGATGCCACCATGGAAGGGATCCGGGGACGCCGTCAGGGCGCCTCGAGATGACGAAGGAGCCGTTGGCCATGTCGCTTCAGGCTGCGCAGAACCAGTCCGCCACACCCCCCGCGGGCCCCACCCCCGGTGCCGGCAAGGCCCTGTACGGGGGCAAGCACACCCGCCGCATCACCGTCCACGACATCGCCGCCGCCAGTGAGCGCGGCGAGAAGTGGCCCATGCTCACCGCCTACGACGCGATGACCGCGTCCGTCTTCGACGAGGCGGGGATCCCCGTCATGCTCGTCGGCGACTCGATGGGCAACTGCCACCTCGGCTACGAGACCACCGTGCCCGTCACGATGGACGAGATGACCATGCTCTCGGCCGCCGTCGTCCGGGGCACCGAGCGCGCCCTCATCGTGGCCGACCTGCCCTTCGGGGCGTACCAGGAGGGCCCCGTCCAGGCCCTGCGCAACGCCACCCGGCTGATCAAGGACGCCGGTGTCGGCGCGGTCAAGCTGGAGGGCGGCGAGCGCTCCCACGAGCAGATCCGGCTGCTGGTCGAGGCCGGGATCCCGGTCATGGGCCACATCGGTCTGACCCCGCAGTCCGTCAACGCCATGGGCTACCGCGTACAGGGCCGCGGCGAGGAAGCGGCGCAGCAGCTGCTGCGTGACGCGAAGGCGGTGCAGGACGCCGGCGCGTTCGCCGTCGTCCTGGAGCTCGTCCCGGCCGAGCTGGCCGCCGAGGTCACCCGCACCCTGCACATCCCCACGGTCGGCATCGGCGCCGGGCCCGACACGGACGCGCAGGTGCTGGTCTACACCGACATGGTCGGCCTCACCGGCGGCAAGGTGCCTCGCTTCACCAAGCAGTACGCGAATCTGCGCCAGGTGATGGGCGACGCCGCCAGGGCGTACGCCGAGGAAGTCGTCGGCGGCACCTTCCCGGCGGCGGAGCACACCTTCCACTGACACCCGGGGCCAGCGGCCCACCAAGACCACTGCCGCACCACCGACAGCCCGCCGACTTCCCCCATCGGCGGGCTGTCGCCCGTTCCCGCCCCGTATCGGAAAGCTGTCACCGACATGTCGGTGACTTGTCGGTGAGGGCTGGTCCGATGGTGTCCATGACGCGAAACGACAAGAACCTCAGGAGCGGCGGGAACGCCGTCGAGGTACGGGGGCTGGTCAAGCACTACGGCACGACCAAGGCACTCGACGGCGTGGACCTCGACGTGCGCGAGGGCACCGTCCTCGGTGTGCTCGGGCCCAACGGCGCCGGCAAGACCACCCTCGTACGCTGCCTGTCCACCCTGGTCCTTCCCGACGCCGGGCACGCGGTCGTGGCCGGCTACGACGTGGTGAAGCAGCCCCGGCAGCTCCGCCGCACCATAGGCCTCACCGGGCAGTACGCCTCGGTCGACGAGAAGCTGTCCGGCTGGGAGAACCTCTACATGATCGGGCGGCTGCTCGACCTGCCGCGCAGGAAGGCCCGGTCCCGCGCCGACGAGCTGCTGGAGCGCTTCTCGCTCACCGACGCCGCCAGGAAGGCCGCGATGGAGTACTCCGGCGGCATGCGGCGCCGGCTGGACCTCGCGGCATCCATGATCGGCAGCCCGGCCGTGCTCTACCTGGACGAGCCGACGACGGGGCTCGACCCCCGCACCCGCAACGAGGTCTGGGACGAGGTGCAGCGGATGGTCGCGGAAGGGGCGACCGTGCTGCTCACCACCCAGTACATGGAAGAGGCCGAGCAGCTCGCCAGCGAGCTCACGGTCATCGACCACGGCAGGATCATCGCCCGGGGCGGTGTCGACGAGCTGAAGGCCAAGGTCGGCGGACGCACCCTGCAGATCCGGCCCTCCGACCCGGCCGAACTGGCCGCGATGGCACAGGCGCTGCGGGAGGCCGGTCTCGACGGCGTCGCCGGCGCCCAGGCGGTCCCGGACGAGGGACTGCTCTACGTACCCATCCTCAGCGACGCGCAGCTGACCGCCGTGATCGGACTGCTCGGCACCCGGGGCTTCTCCCTTGCGCACGTCTCCACCGCCCTGCCCAGCCTGGACGAGGTGTTCCTGGCCATCACGGGCGACAAGGCCACCACCGTCACCGACACGATCCCCCAGGAGGTCGCGGCATGAGCACGACGACTCTGACGCCCGCCCCCACCGGCGCGGCCGCACCGGCCCCGGAACTCCAGGACGAGGGCCGGATCGGGCTGCGGAACAACCTGCGGCACATCGGGGCGCTGGTGAGGCGCAACCTGCTCCAGATCAAGAAGGATCCGGAGTCGATGTTCGACGCGCTCCTGATGCCGGTCATCTTCGTGCTGCTGTTCGTCTACGTCTTCGGCGGCTCGGTCGGCAGCAGCATGGGCGGCGACCGTCAGGACTACCTGAACTACCTGATCCCCGGGCTGATGGCGATGATGGGCATGAACATCGCCATGGCGGTCGGTTCCGGCGTCAACGACGACTTCCGCAAGGGGGTCATGGACCGCTTCCGCACCATGCCGATCGCCCGTTCCTCGGTGCTCATCGCCAAGATCGTGGTCGAGCTCGGCCGGATGACGGTCGCCACCCTGATCCTGCTGGGCATGGGCTTCGCGCTCGGCATGGAGCTCCACGGGTCCGTGCTCGGGCTGATCGGTTCGATCGCCCTGGCGGCCGCGTTCGGCGCCGCCATCATGTGGATCTTCATCCTGCTCGGGCTGACCCTGAAGACGGCCCAGGCCGTCCAGGGAATGGGGATGATCGTGATGATGCCGCTCCAGTTCGGTTCCTCGATCTTCGCCCCGACGCAGACGATGCCTGGCTGGCTCCAGACGTTCACCGACTACAACCCGCTGTCCAACCTGGCCGACGCGGCCCGTGGGCTGATGATGGGCGGTCCGCTCGGCAACTCGGTCTGGCTGACGCTCGGCTGGACCGTCGTCATCACCGTGGTGATGGCCCCGCTCGCGGTGTCCAAGTTCCGCAAGGCGTCCTGACGCCTACTCCGCCGCGTACTCCCGCACGAGGGCGGTGGCCTCCTCCGGAGTGAGGCCGCCGCCCTCGGCGTGGGCGGCCTCGTACAGCGCGGGATCCGCGACCGCAGCACGGGCCGCGTGCTCCGCCTCGGCCAGATTCTGACGCTCCACCGCGGTCAGCACGTGCCCCTTCGGCAACTGCTCCGTGTGGAGGCCGAGCAGCATCGCCGCGTCCCGGCCGCTCCGCTCACCGCCCAGTCCGACGACAGCCCGCGCGAGGGTGACCAGATGGATGGAGGTCATGTGCGGGGCCACCATCTGCGCCATCGCACTCCGGGACTTCTCCAGTGCGTACCGCGCCCCGCTCAGGGCCTCGGCGTACTTCCCCTCGGCGTTGTCCAGCCAGGCCAGCATGCCCACGACGAGCCCGTCGAAGACCGCAACCACCTCGGACCCGAACTCGGTGCGCAGTTCGAGGAGCTGCTCCCGGGCCTCCTCGGTGCGGCCGGTCCGGCCCAGCCACAGGGCGAGGAACATCCTGGCGGCCGGGCGCGCGTCGTTCCCCGCGGTCCGGTTCTCCGCCAGCACCCCGCGCAGGATCCGCTCGCCCTCCTCGCCCCGGTCCGTCTCGCAGAGCGCGGAGGCGTATCTCGACCGCAGCACGGCGACCTGTGACTGCGCCCCGAGCCGCTCCGCGTATCCGATCGCGGCGCGGAAGTCCTCGGCCGCCTCCGCGGTCCGCCCCGCTCGTTCGTTGGCCTCACCGCGTGAGGAGTAGGCCTCCGCGACGCCCCACGCGTCCCCGATCCGGAGGAAGATCTCCAGGCTCTCGTCCGCGTCCTCCCTGGCCTCGCCCACCCATTCGGCGCGGTTGGCCAGCACGTTGGCCCGCAGCTGCAGGCCCGCGGCGAGCTCCCAGCCGTAGCCGAGCTCCCGGCAGGTGCGCACCGTCTCGTTGGTGAGCTCACGCAGTTCGCCGGGCTCCCCGGTGAAGAGGACGGCGAACAGCCAGAGGGAACCCGGCATCCGGCAGGTCTGCGGCTGCCCCGCCCGGTAGGTGCGGGCGATCACCTCCATACGTGCCCGGCCGTCCTCGGTCATCCACTCGTCCGCGCCGTGGTCCATGTTGGCCATCTCGACCAGCCGCACTCCTCGGCGTGCCTCCTGGAGCTGTTCGGCGTCCATCGGAGGGGGCCGGTCGGTGCAGCGTTCCAGCAGGGACGGGGCCTGCCGGACGGGTTCGGCGAACGGGTCGGGGCCGAGGGCGCCCGCCGCCCCGGCCCAGTGCCGGGCATCGGCCCGGAGGTCGCGCATCTGCCAGTACCAGGCGAGGCACAGCACGAGGCAGAGCGCCTCGTGCTCGTCTCGGGCGGCCACCGCCCGGCGCAGTGCGGTGCGCAGATTCTCGTACTCGCGCTCGAACCGCTGGATGGCGGCCAGCTGTCCGGGGCCGCGGAGTTCGGGGTCGGTGGTGCGGGCCAGTTCCCTGTAGTGGACGAGATGGCGCCGTTCGGCGGCGGTCCGCTCCCCCGCCTCGTCGAGGCGGTCGGCGGCGTATTCGGCGACGGTCTCCAGGAGCCGGTAGCGCATGTCGCCGTCGTCGTCCGGGGCCGCGACCACCAGGGACTTGTCGACGAGGGAGCCGAGGAGGAGCGGGACGTCACCCGCGTCGGCCGGCGCCGCCCCAGGCGCGGAGCAGACCTCCTCGGCCGCGAGGAGGTCGCATCCGCCGGCGAAGACCGACAGCCTGCGCAGCGCGGCGCGTTCGTCCTCGTCGAGGAGATCCCACGACCAGTCGACGACCGCGCGCAGGGTCTGCTGGCGCGGCAGCACCGTGCGGCTCCCGCTGGTCAGCAGCCGGAAGCGGTCGTCGAGCCGGTCAGCGATCTGGCGCGGGCCGAGCATCCGCAGCCGGGCCGCGGCCAGTTCGATGGCGAGGGGGAGCCCGTCCAGGCGCCGGCAGATCTCGGCACAGGCCGCCGCGGTCTCCTCGTCGGCGTCGGCCCTGAAGCTGGGCCGGGCGGCGGCCCCCCGGTCGGCGAACAGGCGCAGGGCCATGGGGTCGGGCAACGGGTCCACGGGGCGCAGCTGTTCACCGGGGACACCGAGGGGCTCGCGGCTCGTCGCCAGCACGGTGAGGCCGGGGCAGTGGGCGAGCAGATGGTCGGCGAGCCGGGCCGCCGCCTCGATCACGTGCTCGCAGTTGTCGAGCAGCAGGAGCATGTGCCGCCCCGAGCAGTGCTCGGTCAGGCGGGCGGTGGCATCCCCCGAGCCACCGTCGGATCCCCTCTCGACAGCGCGGAGCCCTTCGGCGCCGGCGCCCCGCAGCACGGTCTCACGGGCACCGAGCGCGCTGAGCACGGCTTCGGGGACCGCGTCCGGGTCGTCGACCGGGGCGAGTTCC
Organism: Streptomyces sp. NPDC102402; assembly: GCF_044765765.1. Lineage (NCBI taxonomy): Bacteria > Bacillati > Actinomycetota > Actinomycetes > Kitasatosporales > Streptomycetaceae > Streptomyces > Streptomyces sp. NPDC102402. Next base: position 772,906 of record NZ_JBIWKR010000003.1, on the reverse strand, counting down.
GCCAGCCAGACCCCGTCCGGCCAGGTCCCGGCGACCGACTCGGCGGTCTCCTGGGACAGCCTGGTCTTGCCCGCGCCGCCCGGACCGAGCAGGGTGGTCAGCCGGGAGCGTGTCAGATCGCCGCGCAGCGCGGCGATGTCCGCCTCGCGCCCGACGAAGCTCGTGAGCCGGGCCCTGAGGTTTCCCCGGCGCACGGGAGGGGCGGCGGGAGCGGGCTCCGGGGCGGGCGCGTCCTGCCGCAGCAACTCCGCGTGCAGCGCGCGCAGTGCCGGGCCGGGGTCGGTTCCGAGCCGGTCGGCGAGCAGGGTGCGCACCTCGTCGTAGGCCGAGAGGGCCTGCGCGGTGCGTCCGGCGTCCCGCAGCGCCCTGATGCGGAGGGCCTGGAGGGGCTCGTCCAGCGGGTGGTCGGCGCAGAGCCCGGCGAGTTCCGGCAGGATCTCGCCGGCGCGGCCCTGCGCGAGGACGGCCTCGGTCCGGGTCCGTCGGGCTTCCAGGCGTCTGGCCTCCCAGCGGGCCGCCGCCACGGCACGGTCCGGCAGGTCTGCGAGTGCGGGCCCGCGCCACAGGGCGAGCGCCTCGTCGAGGACGGCCGACGCCTTCACCGCGTCGCCGGACTCCAGGGCCCGCGTCCCCTCCCCCACCAGCCGGTCGAAGCGGTGCAGGTCCACGGCGTCCGGAACGGCGGCGAGACGGTAGCCGTCAGCCGCCGACTCGACGGCGTCCCGGCCCAGGGCACGCCTCAAGCGGCCCACGAGGGCCTGGAGGGCGCCCGGGGCGTCGGCGGGCGGATCGCCGTCCCACACCTCGTCGACGAGCACCCCTGCCGGGACCGTGCGCCCGGGGCGGAGGGCGAGCACGGTGAGCAGGGCACGCAGCCGCGCCCCGCCGAGGGCGACGGCCGTGCCGTCTGCGCGGAGGGCGCGGGTGGTACCGAGGATGCCGTAGTGCACGCGCCCATTCTCCGTGACGGCTCGGCCTGCCGGGGAACCACCACCCGGCTGTGAGACGTTCTCGCCGTGCCACCCTTACGCTCGGGGGCTCCAGCCGCCGTCCAGCCCCTCAGGAGTGCCGCCGATGACCACCGCGTTCCGCCGTCCCAGCGACCGGCGGGTGAGCCCGATCTTCCTCGGGATCGCCGCCGTCATGGCCGTCTCCGGCTGGGCGGTGTGGACGGACTTCGCCGAGCAGACCGGCTTCGCGGTCTTCCTCTTCGTCACCGCGGCGTGGATCGTCTCGCTCTGCCTCCACGAGTACGCGCACGCGCGCACCGCGCTGCACAGCGGCGACATCTCGATCGGGGCGAAGGGGTACCTGACGCTCAACCCGCTGAAGTACACCCATGCCCTGCTCAGCATCGTGCTGCCCGTGCTGTTCGTGATCATGGGCGGCATCGGCCTGCCGGGCGGCGCGGTCTACATCGAGCGCGGCCGCATCACCGGGCGCTGGAAGCACAGCCTGATCTCGGCGGCCGGTCCCCTGACGAACGTCCTGTTCGCCGTCGTGTGCACGGCCCCGTTCTGGCTGGGCGCCCTGGACGGCGTCCCGCTGACCTTCCGGCTCGCGCTGGCGTTCCTGGCGCTGCTCCAGGTGACGGCCGCCATCCTGAACTTCCTGCCGGTCCCCGGGCTCGACGGCTACGGCGTGATCGAGCCGTGGCTCTCGTACAAGGTCCGGCGCCAGGTGGAGCCGTTCGCGCCGTTCGGGCTGATCGCGGTCTTCGCGCTCCTGTGGATCCCGGAGGTCAACGGGGTCTTCTTCGACGCGGTGGACGCGCTGCTGCGGGGGCTGGGCGTCAGTGAGGTCGAGACGTACTGCGGGCTCGACACCTACCGCTTCTGGCAGGAGTGGTTCGGCGACCAGGACCCGGGCTGCGCGATGATCCGCTGAGCGGCGTCTCAGGCGGCCCCGGCGCGGGACTCCATGCGGTGCCTGCGCACGTAGAACCACGCCATGTTCGAGGAGAGGCCGACCAGCAGGACCCATACGACACCCAGCAGGATGCTGCCCTGGACGAAGGAGATCACGGCTGCGGCCACGGCAAGGACGCAGACGCCGATGGCGTAGAGAGCGAGGCGGGGCATGAGGGCTGGTGCTCCTGTTCCGGGGATGGTGCGCGGTCCCGTCCAGTGTCCCTCATGCCCGATTCGGCTCCGGGCACGGGCTCACACGTCGGTGGTGCGCAGCCCCGCGTGTGCCTTGTAACGGCGGTTGACGGAGATCAGGTTCGCCACCAGCGACTCGACCTGGTGGGCGTTGCGGAGCCGGCCGGCAAAAATGCCGCGCATGCCGGGGATACGGCTCGCGAGTGCCTGCACGGTGTCGGTGTCGGCGCGGGCCTCGCCCAGCACGAGGACATCGGTGTCGATCTCCTCGATCGCCTCGTCCTGGAGCAGCACCGCCGAGAGGTGGTGGAAGGCGGCGGTCACCCGGGAGTCGGGCAGCAGGGCGGCGGCCTGCTCGGCGGCGCTGCCCTCCTCGGGCTTCAGGGCGTAGGCGCCCTTCTTGTCGAATCCGAGCGGGTTGACGCAGTCGACGACGAGCTTTCCGGCGAGCTCCTCGCGCAGGGACTCCAGTGTCTTGGCATGGCCGTCCCACGGCACGGCGACGATCACGACGTCGCTGCGGCGCGCGCACTCGGCGTTGTCCGCGCCCTCGACGCCGTGGCCCAGCTCGGCGGCGGCGGCCTCGGCGCGGTCGGCGGCGCGCGAGCCGATGACGACCTTCTGTCCGGCGCGGGCGAAGCGGTAGGCGAGGCCGCGGCCCTGGGGACCTGTCCCGCCGAGTACGCCCACGGTCAGTCCGGACACGTCGGGGAGGTCCCAGGGGTCCTTGGCGGGGGGCTTGGGGGCGCTTCCACTGTCATTCGTAGTCATGGCGCCGACCCTAGTGCCAGTCCGGGAGGCGGGTCCCTCACCTCTCCGCTGTGGGACGCGCATCACGGGTGGGGCGCCGCACTGTTCCCGTTCGGGTGGATATCCGCGGTCCGGCAGCCAGGGGGCCGGGCGGACGGCATGATGCCGGGCCATGGATGCCGTACGTGTCGCGCTGCTGCGCGAGGTGCTCGCCGGTACCGAGTGGCCCGCGGCCGCCCGGGGGTTCGCCCGGACCCTGCGGTCGTCGGTCGTCCCGCGGGGCGGCGGGCTGCTGCTGGTGGGGACGGAGGTCTACGAGCCGTGGCACATGGCCGCGCACCTGGTGGACGAGTCGACCTGGTCGGGTCTGCCGCAACTGCGGCCCACGCTCGTACGCCACCGGGTCGAGCCGGACGACCCGGTGCACCTGGCCGTCGGCCTGGGCCGGATCGAGGCGGCGGGGCGCGGCGAGACGCTGCTCGTGGTGGCGCCGGAGCGGCCGGACGCCGGCCTGCTGGAACGGGTGTGCGACGCGCGCCGCGCGGGGGCGACGGTCCTCTCGCTGGACGGCGGCGATCCCGAGGTGCGGGGCCTCGCCCACGAGGCGCTGACCGTCTCCGACGAGGACGAGGTCGACCTGGACACGGTGCAGCACCTGGTCAGCGCGGCGGCCGGGGAGAACGGCGCACCCTCGCCGCGGGGGCGCCGCTCGTTCCGGGACCGGCTGTCACGGCTGGCCGACCAGCTGACCGCCCCGCCACCGGCCCGGTGGTGACGCCCTGGACGCGATCCACACGGGCTGACCAGGGAGGCGCCGGAGCCGGGGCGGTCGCCGGCCACCGGAGCGGGCGGCAGGCACCCGTCCCCCTCCGGCGCGACCCGCCGGACACCCCGGCCCGGGTCAGCCCGGGCCCGGCGTCCCGTCCTCCGGGCCCTCCGTGCGGTCGTGCCACTTCGGGTCGTTCTCCCACTCCAGGTTCCGCTCACGCGCCGTGTCCATCGCGCGCTGCGCCTCCCCCGGCGTGGTGTAGGGGCCGAAGCGGTCCTTCCCCGGGCACTCGGGGCCTTCCTCGACCTTCTTGTGTTCCAGGCAGTAGTACCATTCGCCCGGTTTGCCCACCGTGCGCTTCTTGAACAGGGCCATCGCGGGATCCTTTCCTCGTTGCCATGGTGCCCCGAGCACGCTGGTTAGACTCGCTGACATGTCTGGCCAGTCGCTTCTCGTACCAGGGGAGATCACTCCCGTCCGCTCCGTCCCCGGAAGGATCCGGCGCCCCGAGTACGTGGGGAAGCCCGCCCCGGCCCCGTACACCGGACCGGAGGTCCAGGACTCCGACACCCTGGAGCGCATGCGGATCGCGGGCCGTATCGCGGCGCAGGCGATGGAGGAGGCCGCCAAGCACATCACCCCGGGGGTCACGACCGACGAACTCGACCGGGTCGCGCACGAGTTCATGGTGGACCACGGGGCCTACCCGTCGACCCTGGGCTACCGGGGCTTCCCGAAGTCCCTCTGCACCTCGCTGAACGAGGTCATCTGCCACGGCATCCCGGACTCGACCGTGCTGCGCGACGGCGACATCGTGAACCTCGACGTCACGGCGTACATCGGCGGCGTGCACGGCGACAACAACGCCACCTACCTCTGCGGCGACGTCGACGAGGAGTCACGCCTGCTCGTGGAGCGCACCCGGGAGTCGCTGAACCGCGCCATCAAGGCGGTGCGCCCCGGGCGGCAGGTCAACGTGATCGGGCGCGTCATCGAGTCGCACGCGAAGCGGTTCGGTTACGGGGTGGTGCGGGACTTCACCGGGCACGGGATCAATTCCTCGTTCCACTCCGGCCTGATCATCCCGCACTACGACAGCCCGCACGCGACGACCGTGATGCAGCCCGGGATGACCTTCACCATCGAGCCGATGCTGACGCTCGGGACCCACGACTACGACATGTGGGACGACGGCTGGACCGTGGTGACGAAGGACCGGAAGCGGACCGCGCAGTTCGAGCACACACTGGTGGTGACCGAGACCGGGGCGGAGATCCTGACTCTTCCGTAGGACTCCCACGGGACGGCCACCGTTACCGACAGACAGTCGGGAACATGTTGACTTAGGTAAGCCTAAGCAGGAGGATCAGCATATCGGTGCGCGGCGGCGTGCACAGCTGCTGCCGGTATGCACGTTTCTGTCCGGACTTCCCGTCCCCCTCGGTCCCCGGAGGCCCGCCTTGGACTCGACCGCCACCACCACGCCCTTCTCGACTCTCATCCGCACCGCGTCGCACGAGCAGCACATGGAGGCGGAGTCCTCGTCCTTCATGAGCGACATGCTCGGCGGCCGGCTCGGAGTGGACGCGTACGCGCGCTACACCGAGCAGCTGTGGTTCGTCTACCGGGCGCTGGAGGACGGCGCGGAGGCCCTTGGCGAGGACCCGGTCGCCGGGCCCTTCATCCAGCCGGAGCTGATGCGCGCGGCCGAGCTGGAACGCGACCTCACCCACCTGCGGGGTGAGGGGTGGCGCGAAGGCCTGGAGCCGCTCCCCGCCACCGCCGCCTACGCCGCGCGGGTCGCCGAGTGCGCCCGCGAGTGGCCCGCCGGATACATCGCACACCACTACACCCGCTACCTCGGGGACCTCTCGGGCGGCCAGATCATCCGCGGCACCGCGGAGAAGACCTGGGGCTTCGAGCGCAAGGGTGACGGGGTCCGCTTCTACGTGTTCGAGCAGATCTCCAACCCGGCCGCCTTCAAGCGGGGGTACCGGGAACTGCTGGACGCGGTGAACGCCGACGATCTGGAGAAGCAGCGCGTCGTCGACGAGTGCAAGCGCGCCTTCGCGCTGAACACCGCCGTCTTCCGCGAGCTCGGCGAGGCCTTCCCGCTCAGCGCGTAGGCCCGCCCGTCCGGTTCAGGACGTGACCACCAGAAGGACGCGGCCCCCGACCTCCATCGTGCCGTCCGGCGCGGGTGCGGTGAGGATCTGGGAGCCGCGTCCTTGTCTGATGTTCAGGGCCCGGCCGAGCTCGGCGCTCAGCAGCATGGCCGCGGCGCCCGTGGCCTCGTCCTCGTCGATGCCGTCGTCGCGGCGCGGGAAGGCCCGCGCCCGCACCCGCCCCGCGGCCTCGTCCTCCCAGGCCCAGACGTAGAGCCAGCCCTCGCCGGGCGGCGGCCCGGTCAGCGCCTCGACCTCCGCGACCGACGCGTACCGCTTCAGCGTCCTCGGCGGCGCCCACTCCGGGCGGGCCGTGATCCAGGTGAACTCACCGTCCTGGCGGGCGGTCACGTCCCCGACGGGCAGCTCCAGGACCTCCAGGTCGAGCAGCCACGCGGTGCCCACGAGCGGGTGCCCGGCGAAGGGCAGCCGCAGTGTGGGCGTACGGATGTCGACCGTGCCGCGCTCCGGATCGTCGACGAAGACCGTCTCGCTGAAGCCGAGCTTGCGCGCGAGCGCCTGCCGGGACCCGTCGTCGGGGTACTCGCGCCCGTCGCGCACGACGCCGAGGGCGTTGCCGTGGCGGCCGTCCGGGCCGCAGAACACGTGCAGTACATCGATTCCGGCGGGTACGTCGTAGTCGTTCACCGGGTCATTGAAGCACTGCGGCGCCCGGTCACCCCGAAGGGCCGCACCGGCGAGGATCGCGCCGGTGCGGCCCGGTTTCCCGCGGGGACGGGGATCAGACGGTACGGCGGCGGCGCGCCACGGCCACCACTCCGGCACCCGCCGCGACGACGACCCCGGAGGCGGCGATCAGCGCACCGGCCGGGAGGCCCGCGCCGGTGGAGGCGAGGGAGCCGGCCCCGCCCACGGTGCCGCCGCCACCGACCGTGCCGCCGCCGGTCGTGGAGCCGGTGCCGGTCGTGGAGCCGGTGCCGCCCGTCCCGCCCGCGGTGCCCGATCCGCCGGTGGCACCCGGGAGTTCGGCGTCCTCGTCGAGCGCGACGGAGACGGTCAGGGCGTCGAGCGCGGTGCCTTCGGCGTACATGCCCCCGAAGGCCTTGGTGCCGTCGGCGGTCAGGGTGGCCGGTACGGCGGCGAGGCTCACCACGCCGTCCTTCGCGGAGAGTTCACCGCCGGGGAGCTTCAGCTGGGCGACGGCGAGATCGGTGTAGGTGGTGACCTTCCCGGTCTCGCGGTCCTTGCTGGAGACATCGGCGACGAGGGTTCCGGCACCGTCCTCCACCCGGACCTCCAGGCCGGCGAGGGAGAGGTCGAGCGTGTAGGCGTCGCCCTCCTTGTGGCCCAGGAAGCGGACCGTGCCGTCGAACTCGGCGTCCAGCGTCTGCTCGTCGGCGTCGAAGGTGCCCGTCGCGTCGGGGAAGCGGTAGCCGGAGGCCGCGGTGGTGGCGCCTCCCGACGTCTCGACCCTGCCGTTCGCTATCGGTCCGGTGACGTACGAGCGGAAGGACTCCTTGACGCCCCAGTCCAGGGTGCCGTCGACGAGTGCGCCCTGCTCGGCCGCGGGGGTGCCGGCCGACGCGGAAGGGTTCGGGGAGGCGGGGGTCGTGGGCTTGTCCGTCGGGGTGGCCGTCGGCTTCTCGGTGGGTTCCTTCGTCGGCTCCTCGGTGGGCTCCTCGGTGGGCTCCTTCGTCGGCTCCTCGGTCGGGGGCGCCGTGACCGCCTTGACCGACAGGGTCGCCGGGTCGAGTGCCTCGCCTTCCGCGTACATGCCGTTGAAGGCGGCCGAGCCGGCCTTCGTCAGCTTCGAGGGGATGTCCTTGAAGACCATCGCGCCGCCCTCGCCCTGGCCGGGCCGGACGGCCGACAGGTCGAGCTCGGCGAACGCCACGTCGTTCTCGGTGCCCTGCGGGGTCTTCAGGTCGACGGTGATCGCACCGCCCGTGCCGCTCGTGGTGACCTTCACGTCGGAGAGGGTGATGTCGAGGACGCCGCCGTGGGCGCTGAAGTTGACGCTTCCGTCGAAGGCGGTGTCGGTGCCGTGGGTGGTCGTGTCGTAGGAGCCCTTGCCGTTGCCGAAGGTGAAGACCCCGTTGCCGGCCGCCTGGGTGGCGCCGTCCTTGACGGTGATCGTGCCGGCTCCGCCGATGTATCTGCGGAAGGACTCCTTGAAGCCCCAGTCGAGGGTTCCGTCCGTCAGTTCCACGGCGGCGGAGGGTGCCGCCCCGTCCGCGGCGAGAGCGGGGAGGGCGAACGTGGCGCCGAGGGCGGCCGCGGTGGCGACGGCTGCGGCGAGGGCTACGGGGCGGCGGTTGGCTGCCATTGCGGTGACTCCTGGTGAACGTGTGGGAGAGGGAGAAGGGAGAGGTGGTCAGGTGTTCCGTGGCGCACGGCGGCGACGGGCCGCGTACAGCACGGCGGCGAGCGCCGCGATCAACGCGGCCCCACCCCCGACGAGGAGGGAGGTACGGGGGCCGGACTCCGCAGCCGCGGGCTGGGCGGCAGGAGTCCCGGCGGGCTGTGTCGCGGGCGCGTCGGACGGTTCCGCCTCGCTGCCCAGGTCGGGCAGCGGGGGCAGTTCCGCCTTCGGGTCGACGGCGACGGCGAGGGAGACGGGGTCCATCACGGTGCCGGCCTTGTAGAGGGAGCCGAAGGCCCTGGCTCCGTCGGCGGTCAGGGTCGCGGGGGCCTCGGTGAGGACGGCGAGCCCGTCCTCGGGGGTGAGGTCCCCGGCCGCGAACGTGACGAGGGGGACGGCCCTGTCGGTGGTGCCGTCACTGGTGACGTCCGCCAGGAGCGTGCCCCTGCCCGAGGCGACCCGTGCCGTGAACGCGGCGAGTTCGAGGTCGAGGCCGTCGGCCCCGGTGAAGCGGACGCTGCCGGTGAAGTCGGCGTCCAGCGTGTGCTTCACGGTGTCGTAGGTGCCTTCACCCTTCGGGAAGCGGAAGACCGCCCCGCCGTCCTGGGCCCCGTCGGCGAGAGCCCATTTCCCCCGGCTGATGGAGCCGGTGACGTACTCGCGGAAGGTGCGGCGCACACCCCAGTCGACAGCCGCGTCCTCGAAACGGCCCGCGGTCTCCTTCTTCTTCGGGGCGGAGGGCGAGGGGGAGGACGCGGGGGGCTTCGACGGCTCGGCGGCGGCAGGAACCTTCGCGTCGACGGAGAGGCTGACCGGGTCCAGCGGCGTCCCGGCCGCGTAGTAGCCGGCGAACGCGCTCGCGCCCTGCGAAGTGAGGGTCGCCGGGACACCGTTGAGGGCGATGGGCGTGGAGCCGCCCTTCATGTCGATCCCGGAGAGGCCGAGGGTGGCCAGGGGGACCTGGGCCGAGGTGGTGACCCTGCCGCTCCCCCGCGCCTTGCTGACCATGTCGGCGTAGAGGGTCCCGGTGCCGCCGGAGATCCTGACGGTGGGCCGGCTGATGGTGAGGTCGAGTTCGTTGCCGCCGCCCGCCTGCTTGTGCCCCACGAAGCGGACACCGCCGGAGAATCCCGCTCGGAGGTCGCCGCTCGCCGGATCGTAGGAGCCGGTGGCCGAGTGGAAGCGGAACTCGCTTCGGCCGACCGTCGCGGCTCCGCCGGTCAGACTCCAGCTGCCGCCCGCGACGGGCCCGGTGACGTAGCTCTGGAAGGAGGACTTGATACCCCAGTCCAGCCGGCCGCCCTGCACCGTGCGGCTCGCCGCCTGCGCGGCGGTGGCCGGGAGCAGCGCTCCGAGCAGCACCGCGAGAAGCGCGGCGGCGAGCGCGCGGGCGGATACGGACGACGTCATGGGACCCCCCGGGATCGGATTGAGTAAGGCCAGCCTAAGCTTAGTGAGGTGAGGCTAACCTAATATCACCTCGGCGCGCGCCGGAACCCCTCCGGCACCTCGCGTCCGTAAGACCCCAGGACGGTGCACCCGTGCGATCTCCCCAGTACTCCGCCGCGGCGGACCCGAGAGCCGTGCGGCGGCGCACGGGCCGGCTCGGGATCCTGGCCGCCGCCGTGACGCTCGCCGCGGCCGTGACCGGATGCGGCACGGGAACGCCCGCCGGGCGGACGGCCGCCACGCCGGCCGCCTCCGCCGCGGCGGACACCGTGGAGCCGCTGGCCGGATCTCCCGAGCCGCGACTGCCCGTCACCGTTCCCTCGGCGGACGGCAAGGACGTCACCGTCACCTCCACGGACCGGATCGTCCCGCTCACCGGCTCGCTCAGCGAGATCGTGTTCACGCTCGGCCTCGGCGAGCAGGTGGTGGCTCGCGACATCACCGCCACCTTCGAACAGGCCGGGAATCTGCCGGTGGTGACCCGCGCTCATGACGTGTCCGCCGAGAGCGTGCTCTCCCTGCGGCCGACGGTCGTCCTCGCGGACACCACGACCGGCCCCGCCGAGGCGATCTCACAGATCCGCGACGCGGGGATCCCGCTCCTCGTCATCGAACCCGCGAAGGAACTCGCCGACGTGGGCCGCCGGATCGACGCCGTGGCGGCCGCGCTGGGCGTGCCGTCCGCGGGCGACGAACTCCGGGCGCGCACGGAATCCCGTATCGCCGCCGTGCAGAAGGACGTTCCCGCACGGCGCGAGGGCGGCGGACCACGCGTCGCCTTCCTCTACCTGCGCGGCTCGGCCTCCGTCTACCTGCTGGGCGGCCAGGAGTCCGGGGCGAGTTCCCTGCTCGAAGCGGCCGGAGCGGTCGACGCGGGCAAGGCCTCCGGGCTGACGAAGGACTTCACGGCCATCACCAGCGAGGCACTCGCCGAGGCGGCCCCCGACGCGATCCTCGTCATGACCAAGGGCCTGGACTCGGTGGGCGGCGTAGAAGGTCTGGTGAAGATCCCCGGCGTCGCGGAGACGCCCGCGGGGATGGACCGCCGGATCGTCTCGATCGACGACGGGGTCCTGCTGAACTACGGACCGCGCACCGACCGGGTACTGGCCGGACTCGTGGAGCAGCTCTATCCGGAAGGCGGGGAGAGCAGGTGACGACCGCCTCGTACGACGGACCCGCCGCGAAGCCCGAGGCCGCCACCGGACGGCGCGGCAGGGCCTTCCCCCTGACCGTCGCCCTGTCCGCCGCGCTGCTCCTCGGCTGTCTGCTCTCCGCCGGGCTCGGCGCCTACGGCATCCCGCTCGGCGACGTCCTCTCCTCCGTCCAGCACCGTGCCGGCCTCGGCGGGCAGGCCCTGGACCGGGTCGGCGAGAGCGTCCTGTGGAACGTACGCCTGCCGAGGGTCGCGCTCGCCCTGCTCGTCGGCTCCTCCCTCGGCTGCGCGGGCGCGCTGATGCAGGGGGTGTTCGGCAATCCGCTGGCGGAGCCCGGCGTCATCGGGATCTCCTCGGGCGCGGCGGTCGGTGCCGTCGCCTCGATCGCGCTCGGGCTGACCTTCCTCGGCAACTGGACGATCACCGTCTGCGCGTTCGTCTCCGGTCTCGTCACGGTCCTGCTCGTGTACGCGCTCTCCCGCTCGGGCGGCCGGACCGAGGTGGTGACGCTGATCCTCACCGGGATCGCCGTCAACGCCTTCGCGGGCGCCCTGATCGGCCTGTTCATCTTCTTCGCCGACAACGCGCAGATCACCCAGATCACGTTCTGGCAGCTGGGTTCGCTCTCCCAGGCGACCTGGCCGAAGGTGCTCGCCGTGCTGCCGTGCGCGGCGCTGGGTCTGCTGGTCGCCCCGTTCTACGCCAGGAAGCTGGATCTGCTCGCACTCGGCGAGCGGCCCGCCCGGCACCTCGGCGTCGACGTCGAACGGCTGCGGATCGCGCTCGTCCTCGTCGTGGCGCTGCTGACCGCCGCCGCGGTCGCCGTCGCCGGGATCATCTCCTTCGTGGGGCTCCTCGTCCCGCACCTGCTGCGGATGGCCAACGGCCCCGGCCACCGCTTCCTCGTCCCGGGAAGCGCTCTGGGCGGTGCGCTGGTGCTGGTGGCGGGCGATCTCGCCGCGCGCACCGTCGCCGCTCCGGCCGAGCTCCCGCTCGGAGTGCTGACCGCACTGCTCGGCAGCCCGTTCTTCTTCTGGCTCCTCCGCAGGACCCGTCGCAGGCAAGGTGGTTGGGCATGAAGGCGTTCACCGGGCTCTTCGCCTCCCGCGCGAGGGAGCTGCCCTCCCCCGTGCCCCGTGGCTCCGCCGCCGCCGAGGCGGCCGGGGCGGGCGTCCGGCTGGGCGGACGGCGGGTCCTCGACTCCGTGGAGCTGACCGTCCGGGCGGGCGAGGTGCTCGCCCTCGTCGGACCGAACGGCGCCGGGAAGTCGACGCTGCTGGCGGCGCTGGCCGCCGACCTGCCCGTGGACGACGGTGGGATACGCGTCGACGGCAGGCCGGTCACGGCCTGGTCCGCCGCCGAACTGGCCCTGCGCCGGGCCGTCCTGCCGCAGTCCGCCTCGCTCGCCTTCCCGTTCCCGGTCGAGGACGTCGTACGGATGGGACGGGCGCCCTGGGCGGGGACGGCCCGTGAGGACGAGGTCGAGGAGGCGGTCGCGGCGGCGATGGCCGCGACGGAGGTCGCCGGGTTCGCCGACCGCCCCTTCTCCGCGCTGTCCGGAGGCGAGCGCGCCCGCGTCGCCCTGGCCCGGGTGCTGGCGCAGCGCGCCCCGCTGCTGCTCCTGGACGAACCCACGGCCGCGCTGGACCTGCGCCATCAGGAGCTGGTCCTGCGGATCTGCCGCGAACGGGCCGCCGCCGGGGACGCGGTCGTCGTGGTCCTGCACGACCTGGGCCTCGCGGCGGCGTACGCGGACCGCGCCGTGGTGCTGCACGGCGGACGCGTCGCGGCGGCCGGGCCGCCCGCCGAGGTGTTCACGGACGCGCTGCTCGGCGAGGTGTACCGGCAGCCCGTCGAGGTGTTCCCCCACCCGCGGACCGGAGTGCCGCTCGTCGTACCGAGAAGGCTTCCCTGACGCCCTTCCGGCCATCCTGCGGGAGGGCCGTGATCAGACCGCCTCCGAGGTCGCCCGATGAGACCGGATCCAGCGGTGAGCGCCGGCCCGGCCGCCCTTCAGGTCACGGTGTGGGCGCTGTATCTCATCCCCACGCTCACGCTGTTCCTCACCCCGGTAGGGTTCAGGCGGTCAGTGCGGACGACGGATCAGAAGGCGCAGAAGGCAACGGATGAGAAGGCTGGGTCGACTGGCGGCGGGGCTCGCGACGGCGACGGTACTGGTCGTGACGGCGAGCGGCTGCGTGACGGTACACGGTGAACTGGAAGTCGTTCCGGGAGCTACGGAGTCCGAGGCGGCGAAGGCCCTGGAGGACTTCACCGTCGCGTACAACAAGGCGGACAAGGCGTACGATCCGGACCTCGACGCCGACCGGGTGACCGGTTCGCTCGGCGCGATCAACCAGGCCGGTCTGGTCGCGCGGCGCAAGAACAGCCCGGAGGGCAACGCGGCCCACAAGCCGCTGGAGCTGACCGACGCCTCGTACACCATTCCCCGGAAGGCGGGCTGGCCGCGCTGGTTCCTCGCGGACACCGACTCCAACCGCGACCAGGACGACGGGAAGCTGGACACCCGCTGGCTGCTGACGTTCGTCCGGACCGGGCCGGACGCCCCGTGGAAGGTCTCCTACCTGGCGGTCGCCTCCCCGTCCGAGATCCCGAAGTTCCGCAAGGACGCCGACGGCTGGGCCCAGCCCGTGCCTTCGGCGGACACCGACGCGGTCCTGGCCACTCCGCCGGCGAAGCTGAGCACCACGTACACGGACTACCTCAGGGACGGCGCACCGGACGTGTTCGCCCCGGGGTCGATGACCTCGGGCTGGCGGGACGCACGGAAGAACACCCGCAGGGCGGGGTTCTCCTACCAGTACGACGACCAGGCGCTGGCCTCCGGGACGTTCGCGCCGCTGGGCCTGACGACGGAGGACGGCGGGGCGCTGGTCTTCTTCAGCAGCAAGCACTTCGAGCGGCAGACCGCGGCGCAGGGGCTGCGCCCGACGGTCACGGCCGACGTACGGGCGCTGCTGACCGGCGAGGTGAAGAGCACCCTCACCAAGGAGCGGGTCTCCAGCCAGCTGGTCTACGTGCCCAAGAAGGGCGCGGGCGACACCGACGGCAAGGTCCGTGTGCTGAACCGGCTGCCCGGTCTGGTCGCGGCACAGGGCTCCTGACCGCCGCGGGCGACAGGACCCTGCCGCCCTGGGGACCGGCAGCCGCGCCCGCTCAGCGGCTGAGGGGCCAGGCCACCGAGTCGTGGTCGAGGTCGCTCTGCTCGGCGGTGTCCGCGTACTGCGCGCAGGCGTCGGTGAGCGTCTCGAGGAGCGTCAGGGGGTCGGGCAGGGGATTCTCCGGACCGCGGATCCAGTGCACGTCCAGCTCACCGGGGAGGCGTGCGGGCGGCAGGAGGACGTAACTGCCGCGGCAGTGCCAGCGCATCCCCGGGTGCTCGTCCATGGTCTCGGGGTGGCAGTCCAGCTCGCACGGCCACCACTCGTCCTCGTCGTCGGGTGTGCCGCGGGTGGCGGTGAAGAAGAGCATCCGGTCGGCGCCGGAGCGGGCCACGGGGCCGACGTCGATCCCGGCGTCGATGAGCCGGTCGAGGGCCGCACGCCCTGCGGTGAAGGGGACGTCCAGGACGTCGTGGACCATGCCCGTCGCGGTGATGAAGTTGGCCAGGGGCTGGTCGGCCGCCCAGCGCTCGATCTGCGCGCGGTCCGTCGTCGACTGCGTCTGCCAGGCGAAGGAGACCGGGTGCCGTGCCGGGGTGGGACAGCCGATGCGTTCGCACGAACATCGGTATCCGGAGGGGTACGCGGCGGGCGAGATAGGCATTCCCGCCTCGGCGACGGCCAGGAGCAGCGCCAGCCGGGCCGCGTCGTCGGCCTCCGGCTGTGGTTTCGGCCGCCTGCGCAGCCACTGGGAAATCCTGCCCTCTGTGCCGCGATAGCGGCCGGAATCGGCGCCCATCTATCCCCTCACCTCAGCGGTTTCCTCTCCATGGTCCCACCATCCTGCTCCTCGGGTGGCCAGAGTCCCCAAGCGGGGTGCCCGATCTGTCACGCCGAGGCAGGCACACTCGTACGGAATGTCATGGATTGCGTGGCCGGGCTCACGGCCTGGCGGAGAGCCCTCGCAGGGCGTGGTCGACGACGGAGTCGGCGTACGCATGGGTCAGCGGAAGGGTTCTCAGCAGCCAGCGGTGGGCGAGCGGGGCGATCAGGAGCTCCAGGGCGACCCGGGGATCGATGTCCTCACGCACCTCTCCGGACTCCTGGGCCGCGCGCAGCCGTGTGACGTACAACGTGAGCTGGGGTTCGAGCAGATTCTCGACGAACTGCGCTCCGAGGGCCGGATCGATGACGCCCTCGGCGGTCAGCGCCCGGGTGGGCGCCTCGATCGCGGGGTCGTTCAGCTCGTCGACCGTGGCCCTCAGGACGGCCCTGAGGTCGGCCGCCAGGTCACCGGAGTCCGGGACGCCGCCCCCTTCGGCACCGTCCGCCTGCCGGGCTCCCATGTCGATGAACGCTTCCATGAGCACGGCCGCCTTCGACGGCCACCAGCGGTAGATCGTCTGCTTGCCGACGCCGGCCCGGGCGGCGATCCCCTCGATCGTCGTCCTCGCGTAGCCCACCTCGCCGACCAGGGAGAGCGCCGCGTCACAGATCGCGCGCCGGGAGCGGTCGCTGCGGCGGCTGGCGTCGGGGGCTCTGTGAGGAGGCATCGGGTCAGCGTAGAGGGTCACGGCCCGATACGTCTCGTCTTGCCGCCCGTCCCGCCACCGCGCGAGAACCACCCGAACGGATCACAGCGCGGCGGCCCGGCTCGGCGCACCATGAACACACGCACACACCCCGTGCGCATCCCACCGTTCCGCGGCACCGCCCGCCGTTCGTGAGGAGCCTGCATTGACCCGTGACGCCACCCCTCGTCGCTACCTGATGTGTGCCCCGGCCCACTTCGAGGTCACGTACTCCATCAACCCCTGGATGGACCCGTCCAAACCCGTCGACCTGGCCCTCGCCACCACCCAGTGGGAGGACTTGCGCGACCGCTACCGGGCCCTGGGCCACACCGTGGAGCTCCTCACCCCACGCCCCGACCTGCCCGACATGGTGTTCGCCGCCAACGGGGCCACCGTGGTCGACGGCCGTGTGCTCGGCGCCCTGTTCGCCTACCGGGAGCGGTACGCGGAGGCCGAGGCCCACCGGGAGTGGTTCCGGGCCAACGGCTTCACCGAGATCCACGAGCCGGCCCACGTCAACGAGGGCGAGGGCGACTTCGCCGTGACGTCCTCGTACCTGCTGGCCGGTCGCGGCTTCCGGTCCAGTCCGCTCTCCCACGACGAGGCCCAGGAGTTCTTCGGGCGCCCCGTCATCGGCCTCGATCTGATCGACCCGCGCTACTACCACCTGGACACGGCCCTGTGCGTGCTCGACGACGCGGCCGACGAGATCATGTACTACCCGGGGGCCTTCTCCCCGGGCAGCCGGTCCGTGCTGGCCCGGCTCTTCCCGGACGCACTGATCGCCGAGGAGGCGGACGCCGCGTCCCTGGGCCTCAACGCGGTCAGCGACGGGCGCCATGTGCTGCTCCCGCAGGCCGCCACGGGACTCTTCGACCCGCTGCGGGACCGGGGCTTCGAGCCGGTCCCGATGGACCTGGGCGAGCTGCTCAAGGGCGGCGGCAGCGTGAAGTGCTGCACCCAGGAGCTGCGGGCCGGCGCCTAGGGACCTTCGTCCGGAACAGGCCGGATCGGAAGCCCGGCAGGATCCGGACGAGAGGCCCTGATCAAGGCCCTAGTCCTCCTCCGCCGGCGGCCAGGCGTCGCCCCACGCGGTGTCCCGGGCGGCACGGTAGAGCGTGCCGTGCCGCTTGGTGACCGTGGCGCGCTTCAGGCCCTCGTCGCGGGTGCAGAGCTCCAGCAGCACCTGGCCCTTGCGGATCTGCGGCCTGCGGACGACCCGCTCACGCGCCGGTCCGGTGGGGAAGCGGGTCGCCACGACATAGCTGAACTTCTCGTCCTCGTGGCTGAGCGAGCCGCCCTTGACCTGGCGGTGCAGGGAGGAACGGCTGACCCGCGCCGAGAAGTGGCACCAGTCCGTGCCGCGCTCGATGGGGCACGCGTCGTCGTGCGGGCAGGGCGCGGCGACGGACAGACCGGCGGCGATCAGCCGCTCGCGGGCCTCGATGATCCGGTCGTAGCCGTCCGGGGTGCCGGGTTCCACGATCACCACGGCCTGCGCCGCCGCAGCGGCGTCCACGACCGCGGCCCGGTCCTTCGGCGTGAGCTCCTTGAGCACGTACGAGACGGTCACCAGGTCCGTGGGCGCGGGCGCCGGAGAGACGCCGATCCGCGCCCGTTCCCAGGTGGCGGCCCGCAGCCCGGGGAGGCCGGAGGACTCGGCCAGCTCACGTCCGAGCGCCAGAGCGGGCTCCGACCAGTCCAGGACCGCCGTCCGCGGTTCCTGCCCCTCCCAGGCACCGGCGACCGCCCAGCTCGCCGCGCCCGTGCCGCCCCCGATGTCGGTGTGGGTGGCGGGGCACCAGTCCGGCGCGGCCTCGCGGAGTGCGTCGAGGCAGGACCGTACGGCCTCGAACGTCGCGGGCATCCGGTACGCGGCGTACGCGGCGACGTCCGAGCGGTCCCGCAGGATCGGGGCGTCGGTGGGGGTGGTCCCGCGGTAGCTGGCGATCAGCCGGTCGACGGCCTGCGCGGCCTGCGTCGGGGGCAGCCCGTCGAGCAGGGCGGCCAGCGCCGCACGCAGGGCTTCCGCGGTGGGGAGGGAGGCGTTCACCGCCGAATTGTAGGCGCTGTGGTCCCTCCCCCCGCAGCCCACCGGTCGGCCGCGGAACGCGGACAGAGCTTCGCCGGGGCCCGGTCCGGTCCGGCCCGCCGGGGCGCTTCAGCCCTTGGCGGGCGACCGCGGCGCGCCGCCCGCGTTCTGCCAGGGCCGGCAGAGCAGCAGGAAGCAGGCCACCGAGGACAGGGCGCAGACCACCTGGACCACGGCCATCGGCACGGCGGTGTGTTCCCCCGCGATCCCGACCAGCGGTGACGCGATGGCGCCGATGAGGAACTGGGTGGTCCCCAGCAGCGCGGACGCGGAGCCCGCCGCGTGCTTCGTGCGCATCAGGGCCTGGGTGTTGGTGTTGGGCATCGCCAGGCCCATGGCGGACATGAGCACGAACAGTCCGGCGGCCACCGGCAGCAGGCCGACCTCGCCGAAGACGCCGGACGTCATCAGCAGCAGGGCGATCGCCGCGACGGAGATGACGGTGAGGCCGAAGCCGAGCGCCTTGTCCAGGCTGACCCGCCCGACGAGCAGCTTGCCGTTGATCTGGCCGACGGCGATCAGCCCGATGGAGTTGATTCCGAAGAGCAGGCTGAAGGTCTGCGGCGAGGCCCCGTAGATCTCCTGGACGACGAAGGGGGACGCGCTCACGTAGGCGAAGAGCGCGGCGAAGGCGAGGCTGCCCGCGATCATGTAGCCGGTGAACACCCGGTCGGCCAGCAGCCCGCGCATGGTGCGCAGCGCGTCACCCACCCCGCCGGTGTGGCGCTGTTCCGGGGGAAGCGTCTCGTGGAGCCACTTCCAGACGACGAGGGTCAGCAGCACGCCGACGAGGGTCAGGACGACGAAGATCCCACGCCAGTCGGTGAACTGCAGTACCTGGCCGCCGATCACGGGCGCGATGACGGGGGCGACGCCTGAGATCAGCATCAGCGTGGAGAAGAACCGGGCCATCTCGTCGCCGTCGTAGAGGTCACGGACGACGGCCCTGGAGATCACGATGCCGGCCGCGCCGGCCAGGCCCTGGAGGAGGCGGAAGCCGATGAGGAGTTCCGCGGTGGGGGCCACGGCGCAGATCGCGGTGGCGAGCACGTAGACGATCATGCCGAGGAGCAGCGGCGTGCGCCGGCCCCAGCGGTCGCTCATGGGTCCGACGACGAGCTGGCCGAGCGCCATGCCGGTGAGGCAGGCGGTCAGGGTGAGCTGGACCGTCGCGGCCGGCGCGTGCAGCGCGTCGGTGACCTCCGGAAGCGCCGGGAGGTACATGTCCATCGAGAGGGGCGGCAGTGCGGTGAGCCCGCCCAGCACCAGCGTGACCAGGATCCCGGCCCGCCGTGCGGTGGTCGTGGAGGCGGCCGGGAGGCCCGGCGCCATGGTGGTGGAAATGGCCGGGACACCCGCTGCGGTGGGGGTGGCGGTGGCCTGAGCGCTCGGTTCGGCGCTCCTGCTGCTCGTCGGTATGTGTGCGTCTTCTTGCTGGGCCCGGCTCACGCCGCTGTCCGGCATCCTCGTCTCCGCTTCGTTGAAACCACATCTATGCTCTCAGGTCAGCTGTAGTGGTCGATACCTTTTTGCGTGGGAGCGGGCTGGCATGAGCGGGACTGTGCGTTGGGGTGTACTGGCGACGGGCGGCATAGCCGCGACCTTCACGGGGGACCTCCTGGCGATGAAGGACTCCGGTGCGGAGGTCGTGGCGGTCGCCTCACGCACGGAGGCCTCCGCGAAGGCGTTCGCCGACCGGTTCGGGATCGAGCGGGCGTACGGCAGTTGGGCGGAGCTCGTCGCGGACGAGAGCGTCGACGTGGTCTACGTCGCCACCCCGCACTCCGCGCACCGGGAGGCGGCCGGGCTCGCGCTGGAGGCCGGCAAGCACGTGCTGTGCGAGAAGGCGTTCACGCTCAACGAGCGCGAGGCGCGGGAGCTGGTGGGACTGGCCCGGGAGCGCGGGCTGTTCCTGATGGAAGCCATGTGGACGTACTGCAACCCCGTCATCCGCCGGATGACCGAGCTGGTGCGGGACGGCGCGATCGGTGAGATCCGCACGGTGCAGGCCGACTTCGGCTTCGCGGGCAGCTTCGGGGCTGATCACCGGCTGCGCGACCCCGCGCTGGGCGGCGGCGCGCTGCTGGACCTCGGGGTCTACCCGGTGTCGTTCGCCCAGCTGCTGCTGGGCGAGCCGGACCGGGTGCAGGCGGACGCGCTGCTGTCCCCGGAGGGCGTCGACCTGAACACCGGGATGCTGCTGGGCTGGGAGTCCGGTGCCACGGCGCTGCTGAGCTGCTCGATCGTCGGCGATCTGCCGACCGTCGCCTCCGTCACCGGCACGGCCGGGCGGATCGACTTCCCGCAGGGCTTCTTCCACCCGGAGAGCCTCGTCCTGCACCGGCCGGGCCGCGAGCCCGAGAAGGTCGTGACGGGCCCGGGGCCGCAGGGCCTCTCGGGCATGCAGTACGAGGCCGCCGAGGTGACGCGAGCCCTGCTGGCGGGCGAGAAGGAGTCCCCGCTGGTGCCGCTGGAGGGCTCGCTCGCCGTGATGCGGACGCTCGACGCGGTCCGTGACCGCATCGGCGTCCGCTATCCGGCGGACGCCCGCGCCTGACCTCGCGAGGGGGGGGCCGGGTCACGCGGGGGTGAGCCCCGGGTTCCCGGCCTCCGTCACGAAGGACCCGGCCGTGGAGACGGGCGCACCGGGCGTGGTGACGCCGGAGACCGTACGGAAGTCGGCGCGGGCCTCGTCCCTGCCGAGGGTGACGAGCGCGTAGCCGCGGCGGCCGTTGTAGAACTTCATGTGCGGATTGGCCTGGGTCAGGTTGTCCCAGTTGGCGGGCTTCTCGGCACCGTCCTTGCCGCTGGTGACCGAGGTGGCGACGATCTCGGTGCCGACGGTCCGGGAGGCCGGGTCGTCGAAGTCCTTCTTGAGGTCGAAGCCGTAGCCGACGTGCACGTCGCCGGTGAGGACCATCAGGTTCCCGATGCCGGCGGCCTCCGCGCCGTCCATGATCCGCTGCCGGGAGGCGGGGTAGCCGTCCCACGAGTCCATGGACAGCTTGTAGGCGTCGGACGGCACGTCGCGGCGCTGGGCGAAGGTGACCTGCTGCGGCAGGACGTTCCACCGGGCGTCCGAGCTCTTCCAGCCGTCGAGCAGCCAGCGCTCCTGGGCGGCGCCCGTCATGGTGCGCGACGGGTCCTCGGACTCCGGTCCGGGGACCTTCCAGCCGTCGCCGTACGCCTGGTTGCTGCGGTACTGGCGGGTGTCGAGGATGTCGAACTGGGCGAGCCGGCCGAACTCCAGGCGGCGGTAGAGCCGCATGTCGGGGCCGGTGGGGCGCTGCGGGGTGCGCAGCGGCTGGTTCTCCCAGTACGCGCGGTAGGCGGCGGCCCTGCGCAGCAGGAACTCCTCCGGCGGGACGCTGTTCTCCGGGGTGTCGCCCGCGTAGTTGTTCTCGGTCTCGTGGTCGTCCCAGGTGACGACGAAGGGGTGCGCGGCGTGGGCGGCGCGCAGGTCGGGGTCGGACTTGTAGAGGCCGTACCGCATGCGGTAGTCCTCCAGCGTGAGCGTCTCCCGGTTGTAGTGGTCCGGCAGGACCCGGTCGGTGTAGTTGCGGGCGCCGCCGACGGCGGTGACCGCGTACTCGTAGAGGTAGTCGCCGAGGTGGAAGACCACGTCGACGTCCTCGTCCGCGAGGTGCCGGTAGGCCGTGAAGTAGCCGTCGTGGTACGCCTGGCAGGAGACGGCGGCCAGGGTCAGCGCGCTGTTGCGGGCACCGCGGGAGGGTGCGGTGCGGGTGCGTCCGGTGGGGCTGGTCCAGTTGCCGGCGCGGAAGCGGTAGTAGAAGCCGCGGTCGGAGTCGAGGCCGCCGACGTCCACGTGGACACTGTGGCCGAATTCGGGGTGGGCCGTGGTGGATCCGCGCCGGACGATGCGCCGGAAGCGCTCGTCGCGGGCGATCTCCCAGCGGACCTCGACACGCTCGGCGGGCAGCCCGCCGTCGGCCTCGTAGGGGCGGGGCGCGAGTCTCGTCCACAGCAGCACGGATTCCGGCAGCGGGTCCCCGGACGCGACACCGAGGGTGAAGGGGTCCTCGGTGATCTTGCGCGCGTCGAGCTCGGCGGCGGCCGCCGTGCCCGCGCCGGGCAGGCCGGCGCTGAAGGCCAGTGCGGCCGCGGCGCCGGTGACCGTGAGGAACCGGCGGCGCCCCACACCGGACCCGAACCGGCGCGCGGCGGCGCGCAGCTCCTCGGAATGGCCGCCCTGGCCGGGCGTCCTGCTGATCTGTGCGGGTGTCATATGCCCCTCCCCTGCCGGATGTTGTCAGAGGCATTGGAGTGCGGGGCCACGACCAACCGTTGGCGGGTACACAACATCCTTATGGCGGTGCGATGAGCACCGGGTGCCGGCCGCCCCGAAACCTCCCGTACGCTGCCGGGCCATGAACGCTGAGCAGAGAATCGCTGTCGTCACGGGTGCGGGATCGGGGATCGGCAGGGCGGTCGCTCTCACTCTCACGGGTGCGGGCTGGACGGTGGCCCTGGCGGGCCGCCGGGCCGCCGCCCTGGAGGAGACGGCCGCCGCGGCCGGTCCGGGCTCCGCGGTGTGCCTGCCCACCGATGTGAGCGACCCGGACGGGGTGGCCGCGCTCTTCGCCGCCGTACGGGACCGGTTCGGCCGGCTGGACCTGCTCTTCAACAACGCGGGGACGTTCGGGCCGGGCTCCACCCCCGTCGAGGACCTCGCGTACGAGGACTGGCGGAGGGTGGTCGACGTCAACCTCACGGGGACGTTCCTGTGCGCGCAGGCGGCGTACCGTCTGATGAAGGAGCAGGACCCGCAGGGCGGCCGGATCATCAACAACGGCTCGATCTCGGCCCACGCGCCCCGCCCGCACTCCCTCGCCTACACGGCGACGAAGCACGCGGTGACCGGCCTGACGAAGTCGCTGTCGCTGGACGGCCGGCCGTACCGGATCGCCTGCGGGCAGATCGACATCGGCAACGCGGCGACCGACATGACGGAGCGGATGAGCACGGGGATCCTCCAGGCCAACGGCGAGGTCGCCGTCGAGCCGGTGATGGCGGCGGCCGACGTGGCGCGGACGGTCCTGCACATGGCGGAGCTGCCGCTGGAGGCCAATGTCCAGTTCGCGACGGTGCTGGCCACGGCCATGCCGTACGTCGGCCGGGGCTGACCGTTCCGCGCTCGTCCATGACCCGCCCCGGCCGCCGCCACCGCCCTGGCCTGCCCGTCGGGCCGGGCGGTGCGTTCCTGGACTCCTGCGTCCTGGAGCCGTGGGGCCGGGGAGCGGCCAGGGGGTGGCCCGGGGAGCCAGGCCCCGGACCCACCCCGCGGGGGATGCGGCTGACGACCCCCTGGGAATGCCCGCCCGCCCGCCTCGGTTGACCGCGACATGAGTTCACGTCCCCGCCCCCAGGTCCTGCGCTACACCGCCTTCTCCGCCGACCCCGACGGGGGCAACCCGGCGGGAGTGGTCCTGGACGCCTCCGGGCTCGACGACGCGGCGATGCTCGCCGTCGCGGCGGAGCTCGGTTACAGCGAGTCCGTGTTCCTCACCGCGCCCGACGGCCACGGCGGGCACACCGTCCGCTACTTCAGCCCTGAGGCCGAGGTCCCCTTCTGCGGCCATGCCACGGTGGCCGCCGCCATCGCGCTCGCCGAGCGGGAGGGGCCGGGCGACCTGGTGTTCTCCACCCCCGCCGGTACGGTCCCGGTCACCGTCACCCGCGAGGGCGGTGAGCTCCGCGCCACCCTCACCAGCGTCGAGCCCCACACCACGGACGCGGCCCCGGAGACCGTGGCGGAGGCACTCGCCGCACTGGACTGGCCGTCCGCCGACCTGGACCCCGCGCTGCCTCCGCGCGTGGCCTACGCCGGGGCCCGCCACCTGGTGCTGGCCGCCGCGACGCGCGAACGGCTGGCGGACCTCTCGTACGACTTCGCCCGTCTGAAGGCCCTCATGCACGAGGTGGACCTCACGACGGTCCAGCTGGTCTGGCGGGAGTCCCCCACGGTCTTCCACGTCCGCGACCCGTTCCCGGTCGGCGGCGTGGTGGAGGATCCGGCGACGGGCGCCGCGGCGGCCGCCTTCGGTGCGTACGCGCGCGAGCAGGGCCTCGTCCCGCAGGACGCGGTCCTCACCCTGCACCAGGGCGCCGACATGGGCCGACCCGGCACGCTCACCGTCGAGCTGCGGCCCGGTGACGTGCGGGTCCGGGTGAGCGGGACGGGGACCCGGATCGGCTGACGGGCGAGGCGGGCAGCTGCCCCGGGCCGGCCGAGGCCGTCGCTCCGGCCCCCGCCCTCCCCGCCCGTGCCCCGAAGCCGGGCTCCGGGCTCCGGGTCACCGCCCGGCACGAGTCCGCGAGCCCTGACCCCGCTCACGCGAGCAGGCGAGCGATCTCCGTCATCTGCTCCGGCTTCAGCGGCCCGTGGGCGAGGGCTCCGGCGTTCTCCTCGGCCTGGGCCACCGTCCGGAAGCCGGGGATCGGCACGGTCCGCCCGCTGCGCGCCCACAGCCAGCCGATGGCGCCCTGGGCGAGGGTGCGGCCGTCCGCGGTGAGCACCTCGCGGAGCGCCTCGACGCGCGGTGCCCAGTGCGCCGAGGGCACCCCGCCCGCCTCGAACCAGTGCAGCCAGGCGGGCGGGGTGGACCGGATGTCGCCTGCCGCCGCCCGCCGGCCGGGATCACGCGCCCCGGTGAGGAGGCCCATGGCCAGCGGGCTCCGGATGACGCTGAGAAGGCCCCGCTCCTCGCTGAGGGCCAGCATCCCGGGGGCGTCCTCCAGCACGTTGCAGGCGTGCTGGACGGCCGCGCAGTGCTCACCTCCGGCGAACAGTGCCGCGCGCTCCGGGTCGTCGGTGCTCCAGCCGTAGGCCCGGATCAGCCCTTCGGCCACGAACCCCTCGCAGGCCTCGCGCAGTTCGGCCGCCTCCTCGAACGGGGTGTCGCCCAGGTGCAGCTGGTAGAGGTCGATCCGGTCGGTGCCCAGCCTGCGCAGCGAGGCGATCAGCGCCTGACGCGCGTACGCCGGCGACCTGTCGGCTCCGTCCATCGTGCGCGCCCGCTCGTCGAACAGGTTGCCCCACTTGGTGGCGATCACGGCCTCGTCCCGCCGGCCCGCGAGCGCCCTGCCCAGCACGCGTTCGCTGTGCCCGGCTCCGTACACGTCCGCCGTGTCGAAGAATCCCACCCCGAGGTCGAGCGCCCTGCGGATCGCCGCCACCGACTCCTCGTCGTCGACCGCGCCCCAGCCGAGCGGGCTGCCGTCGGGCGTCGACCACTCGCCTCCGATCGCCCAGCATCCGAAGCCGAGCGCGCCGACCTCGATCCCGGTGCGGCCCTGTGTCCTCTGCTGCCAGTCCGTCTGTGTCTGCATGCCGACGGACGCTACGAGTTGGAGTGCACGAGAGGTCAAGCGCCGGCCACCCCGATCACGCACGGACCGCGGCGCCGTGCCGGGGCCGCCCGTCCTTGCGTGCGCGTACGGGCCGCCGGGCGACGGGGAGCCCGGCCACGTCGATCCGTCCCGTCCCTCCGCGCGTACGGGCCTGCGTCAGCCCGCGTACACGCCCGCCCTCGCCGCCACGGCCGCCGCTTCGGCCGCCCGGTCGGCGACCTCCTCGTCGAGGGGGTCGCCACTGGCCAGGAAGCGGTAGTAGAGGGGCGCCGACACGGCCCTGATCACCTCGCGGGCATCGGTGCCCTGAGGCAGCTCGCCCCGCCCGACCGCCGCCTCGACGCAGCCGGCCCACTCCTCGATGCGGACCGCGTAGAAGCGGTGCAGGGCCTCGGCAGTGCGGGCGTCGCACGTCGCCGCCGCGACGACGGCGGAGAAGAGCGGGCCCTGGCGCACATCGGTCAGCGTCCGTACCACCAGCCGCGCGTTGGCCCTGAGGTCGTCGTCCAGGGAGCCCGTGTCCGTGCGCGGGACGGACTGCTCCGCCATGTCCGTCAGCAGGTCGGCGACCAGCCCCGCCGTGGTGGACCACCGCCGGTAGACCGTCGTCTTGCCGACCTCGGCGCGGCGGGCGACATCGGCGAGATCGAGCCGGTCGAAGCCCTGCTCGACCAGCGCCTCACCGGCTGCGCGCAGCACGGACTCGCGCACCCGGGCCGTACGCCCGCCGGGCCGGACCGTGCCCGGCTCCACATCCTCAGCACCCATAACGGTCCTCCAGTTCCATTAAAGCCTCATCCCCTGCTACGGTGACACCACTCTAACGGAACCGCAGGACCGTTAGAGATCCCGAGGCTCCAGGAAGGGGCACCCATGTCCACATCCAGCAGCACGGCACCCGCCACCACGCCTTCCCGGGCAGCCCCGTCCACCCGCATGACCGCCCGTCAGAAGCTCGTGCTCGTCCTGCTCCTCGGCGCACAGTTCATGATCGCCGTGGACTTCTCGATCCTCAACGTCGCCCTGCCCGCCGTCGGCGACGGTCTCGGATTCTCCCTCGCCGACCTGCAGTGGATCGCCACATCCTTCGCCCTCGCCGCCGCCGGGTTCACCCTGCTGTTCGGGCGCGTCGCCGACCTCGTCGGCCGCAAGCGGCTGTTCACCGGCGGGATGGCCGTGCTCGGCCTCTCCTCGGCGCTCGGCGGGTTCGCCACCTCGCCCGAGGTCCTTCTCACCGCTCGCGTCCTGCAGGGTCTGGCCACCGCGGCCGTCACCCCGGCCGGACTCGCGCTGCTCACCACGGCGTTCAGGGAGGGCCCGCTGCGCGAGCGCGCCCTCGGCCTCAACGGCGCCCTGATGTCCGCCGGGTTCACGGCCGGAGCGGTGCTCGGCGGGCTGCTCACCGACCTGCTCTCCTGGCGCTGGGCCTTCTTCGTCAACGTCCCCGTCGCCGCGCTGGTGGTCGCCCTCGCCCCGTCCGTGATCACCGACTCGCGGCCGGCCGGGCGCCCGAAGCTCGACCTGCCGGGCGCCGCGACCGTCACCGGCGGCCTGTTGCTGCTCGTGTACGGACTGACGCGGGCGGGCGAGTCCGGCTGGACCACGCCCACCACTCTGACCGCACTGCTCGTGGGCGCCGCGCTCCTCACCGCATTCTGGTTCGTCGAGAAGCGGGCCGTCGCGCCCCTGGTCCCCGTGCGCATCCTGCGGCGGCGCAGCGTCGTCTGGGGCAACGCCACCGGGCTGATCGCCTTCGTCACCGAGACGTCCCTGGTCTTCCTGCTCACCCTC
Organism: Streptomyces sp. NPDC102402; assembly: GCF_044765765.1. Lineage (NCBI taxonomy): Bacteria > Bacillati > Actinomycetota > Actinomycetes > Kitasatosporales > Streptomycetaceae > Streptomyces > Streptomyces sp. NPDC102402. The sequence goes on along the minus strand of NZ_JBIWKR010000003.1, from coordinate 746,241 downwards.
TACCTCCAGGAGGTCCTCGGCTACTCCCCTCTCGCCACCGGTCTCGCCTTCGGCGTCCTGGGCATCGGCACCGTGATCGGCGGCATGGCCGGCGGGCGCGCGGTGGGCCGGTTCGGCAGCCGGCGCACCATCGTCACCGGCGGTGCCGTCCAGGCCGCGGCCACCCTCTCCCTCGTGGCGCTCGGCACCTCCGGCGGCTGGATCACACTCCTGCTGGCCGCGACCTTCGTCGGCGGGGTCGGCAACATGCTGATGATCGTGGGCTTCATGGTGACCGCCACCTCCGGACTCCCCGACGAGGAGCAGGGCCTGGCCACCGGCCTGGCCACGATGACCCAGCAGGTCGGGATCACCCTGGGGATCCCCGTGATGAGTGCGGTCGTCACCGCACGGTCGGGGACGGACACCGGTCCTGGCGCGGTCCTGTCCGGCGTCTCGGCGGCGGTCCTCGTCAACGCGGCACTGGTCCTCGCGGGCGCCCTGCTCGCCGGGGCGTTCCTCGGCCGGACCGGCAGCCGGACATCCTCCGGGTGAGTCGGGCCGGGCGGCGGGACACGGGCGCGGCAGGATGGCGGGCATGGCACAACCGCTGACCGTCCCCAGCATGACCGCCGGAGCCGATTTCGTCCTGCGCCCCTGGGAGATGAGCGACCTGCCCCTCATCCGCGAGGCGGCGGGGGACGACTACATCCCGCTCATCACCACGATCCCCTCGCCCTACTCCGACGAGGCGGCCGAGGCCTACGTCAGACGCCAGTGGCACCGGGCGGCCGCCGGGACCGGGTACCCGTTCACGATCGCCCGCACCCGGGACCGGCGGCCGGTCGGCTCCATCGGACTCTGGCTCGCGGACGCGGCCGAGGGCAGGGCGTCGCTCGGATACTGGATGACGGCGCCGGCCCGCCGCCAGGGGGTCACGGGGGCGGCACTGCGCTCGGTCACCACCTGGGCCCTGCACGAGCTGCGCATCCCCCGGGTCCAACTGCTCGTCGAGCCCTGGAACACGGCCTCCGTACGGACCGCCGAGAGCGCGGGCTACCGGCGCGAGGGACTGCTGCGCGGCTGGCAGGAGATCGGGGGGAGCCGCCGGGACATGCTCATGTACGCCCGGCTGAACAGCGACCGTCCTTCCGGTGACCGGGTGCCCACCGGAAGCTGAACACGGGACGTTACGATCGCGGGCACCGCGGCAGGACCGCGGTGCCGCAGCCGCCGAGAACCCGGGAGAGCCGAACCTTGTCCGTACCCCGCGTCGGTGTGTCCATCGTGACCATGGGGGACCGCCCGCAGCAGGTCGAAGCGCTCCTGGCGTCGGTGGCCATGCAGGAGGCGCGGCCCTTCCGCGTGGTCGTCGTGGGCAACGGCTCCCCCCTTCCGGACTACGGCGCGTTCCCCGGCCTGGAGGACCTCGGCGGCGGCGTGACGGTGCTCGAACTGGACGAGAACCTCGGCTGTCCCGGCGGCCGCAACGAGGCGCTGGACGTCCTCGCCCGCTTCGGCGACGTGGACGTGGTGATCGAACTGGACGACGACGGTCTCCTGGTGGACAAGGACGTGTTCGGTACCGTCCAGGAGCTGTACGCCGCCGACCCGCGCCTCGGCATCGTGGGCTTCCGCATCGCCGACGAACAGGGCGAGACCCAGCGCCGTCACGTCCCGCGGCTGCGGGCCGGGGATCCCATGCGCGGCGGGCAGGTCACGGCATTCCTCGGCGGCGGCCACGCGCTCTCCATGGAGATGCTCGCCACCACCGGCCCCTGGCCGGCCGAGTTCTTCTTCACCCACGAGGAGACCGACCTGTCCTGGCGGGCGCTCGACGCGGGCTGGACGATCCTCTACGAGCCGGGCCTCCTGCTCCAGCACCCCAGGACGTCCCCGGCGCGGCACGCGGTCTACTACCGCATGACGGCCCGCAACCGTGTCTGGCTGGCCCGCCGCAACCTGCCCCTCCCCCTGGTCCCCGCCTACCTGGGCACCTGGATCCTGCTCACCCTCGCGCGCACCCGCTCGGCCTCCGGCCTGCGCGCCTGGGCGGCGGGCTTCGCCGAGGGGGTGCGCACCGGGTGCGGAGAGCGCAGGCCGATGCGCTGGCGCACGGTGTGGCGGATGACGCGCCTGGGCCGGCCGCCGGTCGTCTGACCGCCCAGCGGCCCCCTCCGGTCACCTCGGGCCGGCGGGCGCGGTCCACCGGTAGAGCACGTCCGGCTCCCCCTCCTCGTTGCGGCTGCCGTCGTCCCAGGCCGCGGCGACGAAGCCGTGACGCTCGTAGAAGGCGCGCGCACCGGTGTTGCGCTGGAAGGTGTACAGGCTCAGCTCGCCGCGCGAGGCCTCCTTCACACGCTCCAGCAGCCGCGTCCCGATGCCCCTCCGCAGGGCGTCCGGGCGCAGATAGAGCTGATCGAGCTCGTCCCCGTCCAGGGCGGCGAAGCCCATCAGCTCCCCCGCCTCCCCCTCGGCCACCCACACCTCGGTGCCGGGCAGCAGGACATGGGTGATCCAGGCGAGTGTGTCCTCGTCGCTGTGCACCCGCGCCAGACCGGGCAGCGCCGCGGCCCGTGAGGCGAGGAAGACACGGGTGATCTCCCCCGCGTCCTCGGTGGTCGCCGCCCGCAGCCGAACGGACATGTCCTGAGCCATCCTGTTCGCTCCCCCTCGCCGGTGAACGCACAGGTATACCAGGGGCACCCCCGGGCGTGTCAGCGGTCCGCCGGGAGCGGCGTCCGGTGCGCCGGAGGGCCCTCGGCGCCGCGCTCCGGGCGCCCGCTCGCGGGTACGCCCGGCCGCCCCGGAACTCGTGGACCGGGATGGTGTGTGACTCCGCTTCCGGGCCGGGAGGGGCGTTGCATAATGCGGCCTGAGGCAATGCCGACCGCCAACTCGAGGAGTACAGCTGTGGCACTGACCCGCAACGAACGAGAGCAGTTTCTGGCCGAACCGCACGTCGCAGCGCTGGCCGTGACCGCGACGGAGGAGGGACGGGCCCCGATCACCGTGCCCATCTGGTACCAGTACGAGCCCGGTGGCGACCTGTGGATCATGACGGGCCGCGACTCCCGCAAGGGGACCTCCATCGCCGCGGCGGGACGCTTCAGCATCATGGTCGAGCGCGTCGCGCCCACCGTCCGCTACGTCTCCGTCGAGGGGCCCGTCGTCGCCACGCTCCCCGCCACCCGGGAACAGCTGGTGGAGATGTCGTCGCGCTACCTCCCGGCCGAGAAGGTCGAGGGCTACGTCGACTTCGCCTGGAGGGAGCACGGCGAGCAGGTCGTCATCCACATGCGTCCTCAGCGCTGGCTCAGCTCCGACCTGGGCGCGGTCTGAAAGCACCGGAGTCGCGTGCTCGCAGTTCTGACGGCCCGTCACTCCCCCGCGTCAGGGAGGGAGTGACGGGCCGGTCTTCCGGCCGCACACAGCCGGCCGGCGACGGCCGGAACCCGCTGGAACCCGCTGGAACCCGAGAGCCTTCGACGACCCGGAACAGACCAAGGCAAACCTGGCCCAATAGCGGCATCTCATACGCCCCGGCACCCGGGGAAGCGCTGATTCCGCTGTGAGATTCTTCGTACCGATCTTGTGGCATAGATCGTTTAGGCTCTGGGCAGCCTCAGGGCGCCCATGATGAGCCATCAAATTGCGTCTCAAAATGGGCACTTCGAGTCAATGGGCGTCAATTCCGATCGCCCTGTCGCAGGGCGGGGGGCCTGTGAATCGTCTCAAGAGAGGATGCCAATGCCGCAGGACGTCACATTCGACCTCCCCTTCAAGGCCCCGGTGAGCGAGCACCTCGCTCACGCCCGCGAGCGCCACCTGCGCTGGGTCTGGGAGATGGGCCTGGTGCGCAGCCAGGCGGGGTTCGAGGAGTACCAGTCCTGGGACCTCCCCCAGGCGGCGGCCCGGACGTACCCGTACGCGTCCGCCGACGACATGGTCGTCCTGATGAACTGGTTCTCCCTGGCCTTCCTCTTCGACGACCAGTTCGACTCCGGAAGCCCTGACCGCGCGGACCGCATAGCGGAGGTCGCACGGGAGCTGATCGCCACCCCGCTGCGGCCGGCCGGGACCCCACCGCGCGTGATCTGCCCGATCACCACCGCCTGGACCGAGGTGTGGGCCAAGCTCTCGGATGGCATGTCCCTGACATGGCGGACGCGGTTCGCCGCTTCCTGGGGCCGCTTCCTGGTGGCGCACACCGAGGAGGTGGACCTCGCGGCCAGGGGCCGTGCCGGGACACTCGGCATCGAGGAGTACGCGGAGTTCCGCCGCCGTACCGTGGGCATCCACCACAGCATCGACGCCGGCGAGCGCAGCCGGGGCTTCGAGGTGCCGGCGCAGGTCCAGGCGCACGACCTGATGGTCAGGATGCGGGACCTGGCCGCGGACACGATCGGGTTCATGAACGACATCCACTCCTTCGAGCGCGAGAAGCGCCGGGGTGACGGCCACAACCTCATAGCCGTACTGCACCGGGAGCGCGGCGGCACCTGGGAGCAGGCCGCGGACGAGGCGTACCGGATGACCACGGAATGCCTCGACGAGTACCTCCGGCTCGAGGCGCACGTACCGGTGATGTGCGAGGAGCTCGGCCTCGGCTCCGAGCAGCGCGACCAGGTGCGGATGGGCGTGGAGGCCATCCAGCACTGGATCAGCGGCAACTACGAGTGGGCGCTGACCTCGGGCCGTTACGCCGCCGCCAAGGAGGGCCCGGCAGCGACGGCGGAGCTGGCGGGACGCGGGTCGCTGGACGACCTGCTCGCCGTCTGACGCGCCCCCTCCCGCCCGGCCTGGGGACGCGGCCGGGCGGGAGGGGGCACGGCCGGACTCAGCCGGGCTGCGGGGCGAACACGACCGGGAGGGTGTCCAGACGCGCTTCCCAGGTGGAGGCGGTCGAGGTGAGCTCCTCTGCGGGCACGGCGAGCCGGAGTCCGGGCAGCCGGTGCAGCAGGACGTCGACGGCCGTCTCGATGATGGCCTGGCCGATGTTCTGTCCGGGACACTCGTGCGGTCCGCCGCTGAACGCCAGGTGCGACTGGTTGCCGTGCACGGATACCCCGGAGTCGGGCCGGATGTCCGGGTCGAGGTTGCCCGCCGCGAGCCCGAGCACCAGCAGGTCGCCCTCCTTGATCTGTGTACCGCCGAGCTCGAGGTCCGCCGTGGCGAAGCGGCCCGGGAGGACCGCCAGCGGCGGGGTGTTCCACATGACCTCCTCGACGACCTCGGAGACGGCCCGCTGCCCGCTGACGAGTCCCGCGAGGCGGGAGGAGTCGGTGAGGACCAGCTCCAGCACCCGGGCCAGCAGATTGCTGGTCGTGGTGTGCGCGGTGATCAGCACCAGCCGCAGATGGCTGAGGATCTCGCCCTCGTCGAGTCCCGCGTCGTGGCCGAGCAGCCCGGTGGTGAAGTCGGGGCCGGGCTCGGCGCGCTTGCGCTCGGCGAGCTCACCGAGGATCTCCATGATGCGGTCGTTGTGGGCCATGGCGTCCGGCCCGCCCTTGATGACCTGGGCACAGGAGACGGCGAGGCTGCGGCCCTCGGCGGCCGGGAGCCCGAAGAGCCGCGTCAGCACGAGCATCGGCAGGTACTCGGCGTACTCGCCCACCAGGTCCGCGCCGCCCTTCTCCGCGAACGCGTCGATCTGCTTGTTCGCGAAGTGCGTGACGTGGCGCCGGATGCCGCGCCCCGCGAGGGTGTCCAGGTTGTCGGTGACGGCCCTGCGCAGCCTGCGGTGCGGCTCACCGTCCTGGGACACGCAGTCGGGGCGCCAGCCGAGCATCTGGATCAGCGGAGAGGTCTCCTCGACGCCCCCTTCGTTCCAGTCCCGCCAGATGCGCGAGTCACGGCTGAACTGGAGGGGGTTGTCGAGCACCCGCCGGCTCTCGCGGTAGCCGAGGACCATCCAGGCGCGGACGTCCCCCTCGAGGAGGACGGGCGCCACGGCTCCGTGTTCCTTGCGCAGCCGCCCGTAGATGCCCTGCGGGTCGACCGCCGCGTCCGGGCCGTACAGCCGGGTGGGGCCGCCGGCGCCGCCGTGCATGACGGGGCAGCCGCGGGTGGTGTCCGCGTCGTTCGCCGGGTGGTCGTCGGTCATCGGGGCTCCAGTGCGACGGCCGAGCGTTCCTTGAGGTGGCGTATCAGTGCGATCAGCACGTCCCGGCTCGAGGTCCGGTCACGGGCGTCGCAGGTCACGACCGGGGTGTGCTCGGGAATGTCCAGGGCGTCACGGATCTCCTCGACCGGGTGCTCCTTGGAGTCGGGGAACACGTTCAGGGCGATGACGAACGGGACGTCCTGCCGCTCCATCTCCTCGATGGCCCGGAAGCTGGAGGCCAGCCGCCGGGTGTCCACCAGGACCACGGCCCCCAGGGCCCCCTTGAAGAGGCCGTTCCACAGGAACCAGAACCGCTCCTGCCCGGGTGTCCCGAACAGGTACAGCACCAGCTCCTCGTTGATGCCGATCTTGCCGAAGTCGAGGCTGACGGTGGTCTGCTGCTTGTCCGCCACCCCGATCAGGTCGTCGACGTCCACGCTGGCCTGGGTCAGCGTCTCCTCGGTGGTGAGGGGCTTGATGTCGCTCACCGAGCGCACCAGGGTGGTCTTCCCGGTGCCGAACCCTCCGGCGATCATCACCTTCACCGAGCGGGTGCCGCCGCCCGCCGCGTGCCGGCCGGGATGGTCAAAGCCTTTGAAGTCCACTGAGTACCTCCTCAAGGAGCGCGAGGTCGGGCGCGCGGCCGGCTCCTGACGCCGGGATGGGATCGCGGGCCTCGACCCGGCCCGCGTCCAGCAGGTCGGCCAGGAGCACCGCGAGAATGTTGAAGGGCAATCCGAGGTGGGCGCCCAGTTCGGCCACCGACAGCGGATCGCGGCAGCGCCGGAGGATCTCCTCGTGCTCATGCTGCAGGCCGGGCTCGGCTGCGGCACGGGAGATGATGAGGGTCGCCACGTCCAGGGTCGACGCCGAACCGCCCGGTCCGCTGCGCCCCCCGGTGAGGACGTAGTAGCGCTCGAGACCGGGCGGGTCCGTGGGCCGGCGGGGACCACTCATCCAGAGTGCTCCTCCAGGCGCGGGCTGGTGCCGAGGAGCTCACCCATCCTTCGCGCCAGGTCCCTCATCTGATGGCCGAGCAGGCCTTGGTCGAGCCCTTCCCTGGCGAGCACCCCGAGGTACGTCTCCACACCGGCCCGCACGACGAAGAGGTGACCGCCGTCGACCTCGATCATCGCCAGCCGGAGCTGCCCCGCGTACGTGGGGAACTGCTCGGCGACGGGCTGGGCGAGCGCCTGCAGCCCCGCGACCACGGCGGCGAAGCGGTCCACGTCGTCCGGGTCCTCGGCTCCGTAGGACGTGATGGCCTTTCCGTCGCTGGAGGCCACGAGGGCGAAACGGATCTCGCGGATGCTCTCCGTCAGATCCCGGAGCGCCCAGCTCACGTCGGTTGCCTGTTGCGTCATGTGGACTAGTCGCTCTCTTCAGTGCGGTGGTACGCGCGGCCGGCGGTCGTCTCGCGTGCGCCCGGGCCGGCGTCGGCGGTCGTCGCCTCCGGCGGGGCGCTCTCGCGTCCGGCCGTGGCGAAGGCGGCGAGGCCGGCGAACGACGCGTCCGGCGGCACGGGGGCCATGGACTGCGTGGTCCGGCCGGCGTCGGCCGGCCGGGCCGCCGGAGTGTCGGTCCGCCTGCTCCTGCGTCGCGGCAGGCCGCCGGGCGTGGTGTCCATGGAATCGCCGGCTTCGGTGCTGTCCGCCGGTACGGCGGTCACAGCCGGCGCGGGGGCGGGCTCCGCCCTCTCCACGACGGGCCGGACCGGTTCGGTGACGGGGGCGGGCAGGTGGCTGAAGTACTTGTGGGGAACCACCACGACCACGGACGTACCGAGCCACGGCGAATCGGCGAAGGTGACGCGGATGCCGTAGCGGCGGGCCAGGGCCCCCACCACGCGCAGTCCGAGGTTGGCGTCCTCGGAGATGCCGCCGAGACCGGGGCCCTTCGAGGTGCCGGCGATGGACTGCGCCGCCTCACGCTTCCGCTCGTCGCTGAGCCCCTTCCCCGCGTCCTGGATCTCGATGCCGACACCGTTGGGCACCTCCTTGCCGGAGACGACCACGGGCTCGGTGGGCGGCGAGTAGCGGGCCGCGTTGTCCAGGAGGTGGGCGAAGATCAGGGTGAGGTGGTCGACCAGGCCGCCGTCGACGCCGAGTTCGGGCAGGTGGCGCACCTGGACGCGGTTGAAGTCCTTGATGCGGCCGATGCCGCCCCGGACCACGCTGAGCAGCCGCTGCGGCTCCTGCCACTGGCGTCCGGGCCGGTCCGAACCTCCGAGTACGCCGATGCTGGCGGCGAGGCAGTCGGCGGGGCCGATCTCCTGGTCCAGCTCCATGAGGCCCTGGGCGACCGCGGGCAGCCGCCCGTGCTCGCCCTGCATCTCGTGCAGCCGCCCGCGGAGCCGACCGGTCAGGACATGGATCCGGCTGCCGATGCCGACCACGGCCTGTTCGGCCGAGGTGGAGCGGTTCAGCTCCTCTTCCACTCCGAGCAGCGCGGTCCTCAGGACCTTGCGCAGCGCGGCGCGCAGTTCCGGACTCGCGTCGGGCTCCTGGCCGACCTCCGCCAGGATGTCGTCGATGGCCTCGCCGTCCCGCAGTCTTGCGACCGCTTCGGGGAGGTGGCTCTCACCGAGCCTGGCGACGACCGCCTGCTGGAGTCCGAGCCGCTCCTCCGCCTCGCGGGACCGTGCGGCGATGCCCGTCTCGTAGGACCGGGCGTGTTCGGCCAGCTGGGCCTCGAAGTGGGCCGCCTGCTCGCCGAGTCGCGCTTCGAGCGCCGAGCGCTCGGCCGCGAATCTCTGTTCCCGGCCCCGCCCGTCCGCGTAGCGCTGCTGGGAGTGCTCCGCCTGGGCGGACTGGAAGGCGGCGTTCGCACGGCGGAGTTGGGACCGGCTCCGGATGAGGAGCCGCACACAGACCGAGCCGGCGACGGTGACCGCCGCTCCCGCGAACGTGGCGGGTATCTGGACCTCGTCAGGTCCCGCCACCGCGGTGACGACGGTTCCCGCTCCTAAGGCCAGCGGCATCAGCCACCAGCCGAACCAAGCGACCGGAGCGCGTGCCGCCGGGGGTGGAGTGGCAAGTTCCATCTGCATCCTTCGAAAGCAACACTGTCGAACTGGGGGGAGCGATGCAGCCGCCGCTTGTGGGGAGCGCGCGCAGCAACGCAGCGACCGAGTGACATCGCGTCAACTCGCCGCGCCGCAGAGGAGCCTATCGGGTCAATGATCGAATTGATCAACCGTCCTCCGCGGACCGGAAGATATTCGATCAAGCTCTGGCCAGATCCTTGCGGCCGCGGCGGTGTGCGCCCTTGCGCGGCACAGGTCCACGGCGCCCCCGGCCGCCACGGGCCGGACACACCTGGCCGGAAGGGGCGGAAGCAGGCGCTCCGCGAAGGCCGGACGCCTGCTCCCGCGCTCGTCCCCCTTCAGCTGCCGTCGAGTTCCGCGCCCGTCCCCCCTTCAGCTGCCGTCGAGTTCCGCGCCCGTCCCCCCTTCAGCTGCCGCCGAGTTCCGTGCCCGTCCCCCTCAGCTGCCGTCGGGCCGGGGAACGAGACCGTCCGCGACCAGACCGGCGAGCACCGACTCGCCCAGGGCGTGCACCGCGGACTGCGGGCGGACCATCACGGTGAACTCCTTGATCAGGCCCGCCTCGTCGAACTGGAGCAGGTCGATGCCGTGGATCTGCTTGCCGTTCACGGTCGCCCGGAAGACGAGGATCGCCGACGGGAGGTCCCCGCCGCCTGCGCCGGCCTCGGCCGTGCCCTCGAAGTTCCCGACGTAGCGGAAGTCCTCGAAGGTGCGCAGCAGGACCCCGAAGAGCCCCAGGACCATGGGCCTGCCCTCGAAGGGGGTGAACTTCACCGGGCTGTGGAGGCGGATGTCCTCGGTGAACAGCTCCTCCAGCGACGCGAGATCCCGCTTCTCCACTGCGGCGCGGAAGCGTTCGACGGTCTCCATGACCCCTCCATGTACTCAAGAATGTGACTACTCAGATTCATGAGTATGATGAGGGGGCGGACAAGAAAAGGGAAGGGGCCCCTTCGATGGCCTTGCGACATGCCGTGCTGGCGGCACTGCTGGACGGCGAGTACAGCGGCTACCAACTGGCCAAGGTGTTCGACATCGGGGTCGCGAACTTCTGGCACGCCCTGCCCCAGCAGCTCTACGCCGAGCTGGCCAGGCTGGAGAAGGACGGGCTGGTCGCCGGGCGGCAGGTGATCCAGGAGAACCGGCCCAACAAGCGGCTGTTCCAGGTCACCGACGCCGGCCTCGCCGAGCTGGAGACGTTCGCCGCCGCCCTGTCGAAGCCCTCCTTCATCCGCGACGACCTGCTCGTCAAGGTCCAGGCCTGCGACCACATCGACATCGCCCCGGTCATCGAACAGATCGAGGAACGGGCGTCCGCGGCCGCGGCCAGGATCGAGCTGTTCGACACCCTGCTGCGGCAGATGCGGGGCGATGCGGACGAAGAGGAGTTCCTGGTCAGGGGCGAGCGGATCGGGCCGTACCTGACCTGCCTGCGGGGCCTCTCACTCGAGCGGGACACCCGGGACTGGTGCCTGCGGATCTCAGCCGTACTCCGCGAAAGGCGGACCGTTCATGAGCAGCGGTGAATACCTGCGCTACGTCGCCCTGGGCGACAGCCAGACCGAGGGGGTCGGCGACGGGGACGACCTCATCGGCCTGCGGGGCTGGGCCGACCGGCTCGCCGAGCACCTCTCGGCCATCGACCCCTCGCTGGAGTACGCCAACCTGGCCGTACGAGGACGTGTCGCCCGCCAGGTCCGCTCCGAGCAGCTGGGGGCGGCCCTGGCCCTGCGCCCCGACCTGGCCACCGTCGTCGCCGGGGTCAACGACCTGCTGCGGCCGCGGTTCGACGCGGAGGAGACGGTCGGCCACCTGGAGGAGATGTTCTCGGCGCTCACCGGGGCCGGGGCCCACGTGCTGACCCTGACGTTCCCCGACGTCGGGAAGATCGCGCCCATCGCCCGGCCGGTCAGGGGCCGGGTGTTCGAGCTCAACGCCGGCATCCGCGCCGCTGCCGCCCGGCACGGGGTCACGGTCGCCGAGGGGGCCGGGCACGCCGTCACCACCGATCCACGCCTCTGGAGCACCGACCGGCTCCACTCGAGCCCGTTGGGCCACGAGCGGATCGCCGCGGCCGCCGCCCACGCCCTTGGGCTGCCCGGAAGCGACGACGCCTGGGCACGTCCGCTGCCGCCGCAGGCGGTACCCTCCGGCCTGCGGGCCGCGGCGGCCGAACTGCGCTGGACGGCCGCGTTCCTCGGCCCCTGGCTGGGACGCCGCCTGCGCGGCCGCTCCTCCGGCGACGGCCGTACCGCGAAGCGGCCCCTGCTGCTGCCCATGGGCGGCGCTCCCGCCCCTCCTTCACCGGCGGACACAGGCCCGTAGGAACCGCCGCCGCCGGCCGGGGTGTTGTCAGTGCGCCCTCGTAGGGTGATCACATGACGCCGACGACCTCGCCGACCGCCCCGCTGCCGTCCGTGGCGGACTCCTGGGCCCGCATCGACGCCTGGCTCTCGGAGCACGCCCCCCTGAGCCGGGCACGGTTGATGCCGCCCGCGTCCCCGGAGGCGATAGCCGAGGCCGAGGAGCGCCTCGATCTCAGGTTCCATCCCGAACTCGTGGCCTCGCTCCGCTGTCACGACGGGGTCGAGCTGGAAGACGGCGCGCCGGTGTTCGGGCACTTCGGCCCGCTCGCCGGAGTGTCGGGAATCGTGGAGAACACACTGTTCCTCCGGTCCGTCGGCGAGGACGTCGAGGACGAGTACGACAACGGGGACGAGCACGACGCCGAGGACAGGCATGAACTCGACGCGTACTGGCGCCATGAGTGGCTGCTGATCACCCATGGCATCTGCTGGGACGCCCAGGACGGCCTGTTCCTCACCTGCCGCGGTGGTGACGACCAGGGTCGCGTGGGCCGCTACTTCAACGAGGACGTCCCGTCGTTCAGCGCGTGGCCCTCGCTGCGCGCCGTGCTGTCGGCGTTCGCCGACTCACTGGAACGGCGGCTGCCCGTGGGCGGCCAGGTCCCGCTGGCCGTCGACGGGGCGCTGATCTGGGAGGACGCCACGCGCACGGTGAAGGCGGCACCCACCTCGCCCCTCACCCTCGCGGACGCCGAACCCGAGCCGGAGCCGGAGCCCGCACGCCCGCAGCCGGAGCCGCCCCGGAGCGGGTCGTACGTGACGATCACCTTCGGGTCCTCCCCGACGCCCGAGCCGCCCCAGCCCGACCTGGTCTTCGCCGAGGGCATGACGGCGGAGGAACTCCTGCGGCGGGCAGGCGTGGTGCGGTGGGAAACCGTCCGCGACCGCTCGCACGCGCACGCCGAGCGATCGGCGGCGAGCCCTTGGGCGGCGTCCCGGCCGTTGGTGCGCGCGGGACGGAGTGGGGACTGGGGGTTCCTGGCACAGAGCACCGGGTCCCCGCAGCTGACCCGCCCGGAGGTACTGCGCAGGCTGGCCCGGGACACCCGGGTCGTCGCCGTGACCAAGAAGGGCCCCGAGGTCCGCCTCACCGTGTACGACCACGGCCTTCCGCATGCCGAAGGCGCGCAGGACCGCCTGGTGTCGTCCCCGCGGGAGGACTATGTGAGGCTCCCCGACGGCACGGAGGCGCAGTCGCTCGGCGTCGACCCCTGGCCGGGCTCGACCGCCGCGTACAAGGACTTCCTGGCCGGTCTGCGGGACGGGTTCGGCATCGAGTTCGACCTCGACCGCGCGCTCACCGACCCCCTGCCCAGTGGCCTGGTCCTCCCTGTCCTGGACGACTTCCCCGAGTGGTCGTGCCGGCCCCACACGGAGATCCGGAACTTCCCCCTGGGCGAACTGGTCGAAGGCACCCCCGCGCCTCGGCTGCGCGCGGCGATCACCGCGCAACTGCGCAGACTGGCCGCCGAGACGGGGCTCGACGCCTTCCCGGAGGTCGCGACGGTCCTGGCGGCCCTCGGCCGCGGCGAGACCCCCGAGCCGGCGGAGGACAGTGCCCTGGACGTGCGTATGCGGACGATCGTCGCCGAGGCCGCAGCGGCCCGTCCCGCGACGGAACCGGCCTGGCGAAGGCCCCGGGGCGCCCCCGAACTGCCCTTCACCGAGGAGGACTTCCGGGCCTGGCAGCTCCGTGCGGACGCGTCGGACACGCTGCGCCGCTTCCTCGCACTGCCGCTGCCGATCGCCACGGCTTCGGTCCTGCACCGCAGGCTCAGCGAGGACTGGCGCAGCGAGCTGGCCGAGGATCTGGCGGCGCGGTGACCACCGCGTCCCCCTGAAGCCCCTTCCGGGGAAGAGCCGGAGGGGGCAGACGAGTCGGGCTGTACGCCGGGTTCTGTCGCCCGGTCGCCTCGCGGCGGCCGGGGAGACGGCCATCCATCTAGGACCGGCATTGCTGCCGGTCTCGTGCGGTCTACCCGCGAACTCGGGCGGGCAGCCCTCGGACGTTCGCGCAGGAGCACCGGGGTGCTCCCTCTTGACCTTGCTCCGGGTGGGGTTTACCTAGCCGCCTGAGTCGCCTCAGGCGCTGGTGGTCTCTTACACCACCGTTTCACCCTTACCGGGAATCGAGATCCCCGGCGGTCTGTTTTCTGTGGCACTGTCCCGCGGGTCACCCCGGGTGGCCGTTAGCCATCACCCTGCCCTGTGGAGCCCGGACGTTCCTCGGGAGGATCCGGGGATCCTCACGCGGCCGTCCGCCCGGCTCGTCTGCCGTGGTGACCATGCTACCCGTCGGGGCGGGCCGTTCCGTGCGCCCGCCGCCCGCCGCCCCGCACGCGGGTGAGGCCGTCAGGCCGTGAAGGCGGTGATGCCCGCTTCCCAGGCCGCCGAGAGGTCGGCACCAGGGGGGAACCGGCCGTTGAGTTCCAGGACCACCATGCCGTGGGCGAAGGCCCAGGCCGCCCGGGCCCGGTCCTCGTCGCCCCCTGCCGCCCGGACCAGCGGGGCGGCGGCCGCGTCCGCGGCCGCCCCGTCGGGGAGGGTGCGTCCCATGGTGAGGAGGTACAGATGCGGGTGCGCCAGGGCGTAGGCGCGATACGCGGTGGCGAGCGCGGAGAAGGACCCCGGTGCCGCCGCCTCGGCTGCCGCCAGGACCCCGGCCGTCTCCCCGAGCATCTCGGCGGCCAGCGCCGCCACCACGGACGACTTGTCCGGGAAGTGCTTGTAGAGGGACGGCGCCTTGACGCCCACCCGGTCGGCGAGCCGTCGCATGGTGAGCGCTTCGGGGCCTTCGGCCTCCAGCAGGGCGCGCGCGGCGGCGATGATCTGCCGGGGGCGGCCGGGGGCGGAGGCTGTGGCGAGGTCAGTCACGCATAGGACCTTCCCTGGTACGGAGTCGCTACGCGGTCCGTAGCCGAGGACGCGATCGTACGAGAAGGGGACAAGACGGCCGTCAGGGACCATGCGAAGGCCAGGCCTCCCGCGACGGTCCGGCTGGCGGTACCGAGCAGGCCGGACAGGAACGAGGGGTCGGGAGGGCACGCAGGAGGTGGTGGCGACTCCAGGGGCGGGGACCACAGCGGCACCCAGGAGAAGCGGCGCGGCCGGGTCCGCGTGGACGACCCCATCGCCCGGTTCTCCGACTGCTCGGCCCGGTCGTCGCCCGGGACCCGCACCCCGGAAGCGCGCCCCCGGCCCGGCGCCCCCGGCCCGTACCCTTACCCGGGGGCCTCGCATGCGCGGAGCCCTGTGCCGCGTGTGAAGGAGAACCCCCGTGCTCGTGCTGTTGCCGCCCTCCGAAGGTAAGGCCGCCTCGGGGCGCGGGGCACCGCTGAAGCCGGAGTCGCTCTCCCTGCCGGGTCTCTCCGACGCGCGGGCCGCGATCCTCGACGAACTGGTCGAGCTCTGCCTGGCGGACGAGGAGAAGGCCCGCGGGGTGCTCGGCCTGAGCGAGGGACTGCGCGGCGAGATCGCGAAGAACGCGGAGCTGCGCACGGCCGGGACCCGGCCGGCCGGGGAGATCTACACCGGGGTGCTCTACGACGCACTCGGCCTGGCCACGCTGGACGCGGCGGCCAAGCGGCGGGCGGCGAAGTCCCTGCTGGTCTTCTCCGGACTGTGGGGCGCGGTGCGGGTGGGCGACCGGATCCCGTCGTACCGCTGCTCGATGGGGGTCAAGCTGCCGGGGCTGGGCGCGCTGAACGCGTACTGGCGCACCCCGATGGCGTCGGTCATGCCCGAGGCGGCCGGGGAGGGGCTCGTGCTGGACCTGCGCTCGTCCGCCTACGCCGGGGCGTGGAAGCCCGCGGGTGAGGTCGCGGAGCGTACGGCGAGCGTGCGGGTGCTCCAGTCCCAGGTGGTGGACGGGGTGGAGAAGCGGTCCGTGGTCAGCCACTTCAACAAGGCGACGAAGGGCCGGATGGTCCGCGACCTGCTGCTGGCCGGGGTCCGCCCGAAGGGCCCGGCGGAGCTGGTGGAGGCGCTGCGCGACCTCGGCCACACGGTCGAGGCACAGGCACCGGGGCGGGCCGGGCGACCGTGGGCCCTCGACGTGGTCGTCACCGAGATCCACTGAACCACTCCCACATTGCAACATGCGCAACGCGCGTTGCGCAGTGTGCGGTCCACGCGGCAGGATGGGCACCATGACCTCCTCCGCGCCCGCCGCCGTGTCCTCCTCCGTACTGGACCTCGCCCCCGTCGTCCCCGTCGTCGTCCTGGAGGACGCGGCGGACGCGGTGCCGCTGGCCCGCGCGCTCGTCGCGGGCGGGCTGCCCGCGATCGAGGTCACGCTGCGGACGGCCGCCGCCCTCGACGCGATCCGCGCGATCGCCTCGGAGGTCCCCGACGCCGTGGTCGGCGCGGGCACGGTGATCTCTCCGGCACACGTGAGGGAGACCGTCACGGCCGGGGCACGCTTCCTGGTCAGCCCCGGCTGGACGGACGCCCTCCTGGAGGCGATGAAGGCCTCGGGCGTGCCCTTCCTGCCGGGTGTCTCGACGACCTCCGAAGTGGTCGCGCTGCTGGAGCGCGGGATCACGGAGATGAAGTTCTTCCCGGCCGAGGCCGCGGGCGGCACCGCCTATCTGAAGGCGCTGTCCTCGCCCCTCCCCCAGGCGCGGTTCTGCCCGACGGGCGGCATCTCGCTCGCCTCGGCACCGTCGTACCTGGCCCTGCCCAACGTCGGCTGCGTGGGCGGGAGCTGGATGGTGCCCGGTGACGCGGTGGCGGCCAAGGACTGGGCGCGGGTGGAGCGGCTGGCCGCCGAGGCGTCGGCCCTGGGCCGCGGCTGATCCCCGCGGGCACTCCCAAGCACCCCCGGGCCCCCCGCGCACCTGTGGGCCGCGCGGGGGCCGGCCGCGCTACCGCAGGTGCGAGGTGTCGTTGAGGACCCTCAGCGACGGGTTCCCGTCCGCGTAGTACGCCACCGTCGACACGGAGGCGGGCGAGAGCTCCATGCGGAAGAGCGACTCCGGCGGGGCACCCAGCGCGAGACGGACCAGCGTCTTGATCGGGGTGACGTGCGTGACCAGGAGCGCCGTGCGGCCCGCGCAGCGGGCGATCAGCCGGTCGCGGGCCACCGAGACCCGCTCGGCCACCTCGGCGAAGCTCTCACCACCGCCCGTGGGAGCCGCGTCGGGGGACGTCAGCCACGTGGTCAGGTCGGAGCCGTACCGCTCCCTCACCTCGGCGAAGGTGAGCCCCTCCCAGACGCCGAAGTCCGTCTCCCGCAGGCCGTCCTCGATGCGGACCTCCAGGCCGAGCCGGTCGGCCACGGCCTGTGCCGTCTCACGGCATCGGCGCAGCGGGGAACTGACGATCTCCTGGACCGTGCCCCGCGCGGCGAACGCCTCCGCCGCGCAGGCGGCCTGGTGACGCCCGGTCTCCGACAGCTCGGGGTCGCTTCCGCCGCTCCCCGAGAAGCGCTTCTCGGGGGTGAGGGCCGTCTCCCCGTGCCTGAGCAGGATGAACGTCGCCGGCTCGCCCAGATCGGGCGCGATCCCCCAGCCCACCTGTGGGGCCGCGGCCGGGTCCGCCCGCGGGGCGGCCGTCGCCGGGCGGGCGGCGGCCATCGCGGCGCGGACCTTCGCCGCGCCCGCCACCGCGTCGCCGGGCGGGCCGGCCGGAGGCGGCTCCGGGAGGGCCGGGGTGCGCGTCGTGTCCGTGTCGGCCGTCGAGGCCGACGGGTCCCACTGCTCGCCCCGCCTGCCCGCGTCCATCGCCTCGTTGGCGAGCCGGTCGGCGTGCTTGTTCTGCGCGCGCGGGATCCACTCGTACGTGACCGCCGAGGCAGGCAGGATCCCCGCGGCCTCAGCGGCGAGGGGCTTCATGTCGGGGTGCTTGATCTTCCAGCGGCCCGACATCTGCTCGACCACCAGCTTGGAGTCCATCCGGACACGCACCTCCACGGGTGTGTCCGGGAACAGCTCCTTCACCGCCTTGAGGCCGGCGATCAGACCCCTGTACTCCGCGACGTTGTTCGTCGCGACCCCGATGTACTCGGCGGCCTCGGCGAGCGTCCCCCCGTCGAGGGGGTCGATGACGCACGCGCCGTAGCCGGCGGGCCCCGGGTTGCCCCGGGAACCACCGTCGGCCTCGACGACCAGGCGGCGGGGACCGGTCATTACAGGCCCGACTCCGAGGTGCGGACCAGGATGCGGTGGCAGTTCTCGCAGCGCAGCACGGTGTCGGGGGACGCGGACTTCACGTCGTTGACCTCGGTGATGTTCAGCTCCAGGCGGCAGCCCTCGCAGCGACGCTGGTAGAGCCGGGCCGCGCCGACCCCGCCCTGCTGGGTGCGCAGCTTGTCGTACAGCTTGAGCAGATCGGCGGGAACGGCGCCCGCCACGACCTCGCGGTCCTTCTCCACGGTGGCGGACTCGGCCTCGAGCTCCTGGGTGGCGGCGTCGCGACGGGCCGTCGCGTCGTCGACCTTGGCCTGTACGGCGGCGACGCGCTCGGTCAGCTCGGCGACGCGCTCCTGCGCGGACTCACGGCGCTCCATGATCTCGAGGACGACGTCCTCCAGGTCTCCCTGGCGCTTGGCGAGCGAGGCGATCTCGCGCTGCAGGCTCTCCAGGTCCTTCGGCGAGGAGACCGCGCCGGAGTCGAGACGCTGCTGGTCGCGGACGGCGCGCTGGCGCACCTGGTCGACGTCCTGCTCCGCCTTGGTCTGCTCGCGGGTGGTGTCGCTCTCCTCGGTCTGCGAGGCGACGAGCAGGTCGCGCAGCTGCGCGAGGTCGCTGCCCAGCGCTTCGAGCTCGGCGTGCTCGGGGAGCGAGGTGCGCTTGTGGGAGAGCTGCGACAGACGTACGTCGAGTGCCTGGACTTCGAGGAGTCGGATCTGGTCGGCGGGCGCGGCGTTCAGTTGGGGGCTCCAGAAGAGTGGTGGGTGGTCCAGGGGTCGGTGACCTGCTTCGAGACATGGACCCGCAGGTCCCATCCGTGGCGGTCGGAAATCGTGTCGAGCTGCGCGGCGGCCTGCTCGCACCAGGGCCACTCGGTGGCCCAGTGTGCGGCATCGACGAGGCCGAGCGGCGAGTGCTGGACGGCCTCGGAGGCCGGGTGGTGGCGCAGGTCCGCGGTGAGGAAGGCGTCCACACCGGCGGCGCGTACGGCGTCGAAGAGGCCGTCGCCGGAGCCGCCGCTCACCGCGACCCTGCGCACGACCGCGTCCGGGTCGCCGGCCAGCCGGATGCCCTGCACGGTGGCGGGCAGCCGGGCGGCGGCGCGGGCGGCGAAGTCGCGGAGGGACTCGGGGTGGTCGAGCTCGCAGATCCGGCCGAGCCCCCGGCTGCCCCCGGCGTCGGTGGGATCCGGCACCAGCGGGCCGGTGACCCGCAGGTCCAGGGTGGCGGCCAGGGCGTCGGAGACGCCGGGGTCGGCGGTGTCGGCGTTGGTGTGCGCGACGTGCAGGGCGATGTCGTGCTTGATGAGCTCGTGCACGACCCGGCCCTTGAAGGTGGAGGCCGCGACCGTCGTCGTACCGCGCAGATAGAGCGGGTGGTGGGTGACGATCAGCTGGGCGCCGAGGGCCCGTGCCTCGTCGGCGACCGGCCGGACGGGGTCGACGGCGAAGAGGACCCGGTCGACCTCGGCTCCGGGGTCGCCGCAGACCGTGCCGACGGCGTCCCATCCTTCGGCCCGCTCGGGGGGCCAGAGCGCGTCGAGCTCGGCGATGACTTCAGACAGACGGGGCACGGGGAAAGGCTACCTGTCCCCCGGGCCCCTACGCCCCTGGCCGCCGGACCCCGTACAGCGGGAACGGAGGCCGGGGCCAATCGTTACGTCACGAGGCCCGTGCGGGGCCGTCCGGTTCGGCTCGCCGAGACGCCCCGGAGGCCGCTTCCGCGCCCCGCCTCCCCGGCAGGGGCGGCCGGCCCGCCCCTCGACACACCGGGGAAGGGCGACAGCACAGTCCTCCCTGCCTCCGCAGGCGAATCAGGACATCGGCACCCTTATGTGTGAAGTGCCGTGGCTCGTGTTGTCCGGTGGCGTGTCCGATACCTAGCTTCGGTTGCCGGAGGTGACCGGACCATGACCGCCTGTGCCATCGAGGACAAGACCCCCGGAGTCGCGAGGGCCGCGGCGACGCCCGAACCCGTGCCCGATCCTTCGGATCCGGACGGGACGGCCGAGCCCGGGAAACCCCGCACCGCGCGTGCGTCGGACGAGGGGGCGGATCCGGTCAGAGCCGGGGCGTCCGACCTGGGCGCCGGTCCGGCGGCGGAACCTGCGCACGGCGCGGAGGCGCCGGACGGCGCCGGCGATCCCGGTGGACGACCCGCGCCCGAAGGGACCGCCGCGCCCGGCCCGTACGACTCGTACGACGGGTCCGGCTCGCACGCCGCGCCCGGCCCGTACGACGGGTCCGGCTCGCACGACTGGGCCCGAGGAGCTGTGCCTCCCCTCCCCTCCGTCCCTCCGCGCCCGTCCTCACCCCCCGCCCCGGCCGTCCCGTCGGAGCCGCCCGCACCGCCCGTGTCCGGCTCGCAGCCGGACGACGCCCTCCCGGCGGAAGGGGCGGCCGGCTCCGGCGCACCGTCGCGTCGCGTGCCGCCCCCGCTGACCATCGCCGCCGGCCACGCGTACGCGGCACGGCTCACCGCGACCGGGGAGGACGCCGGTCCGGCCTGGTCCACCGAGCGCTGGACGCTGGACGGCCCCGAGCCCTACACCGTGCTCCTCCCCCTCGACCAGCCGGAGGAGGCCGGCTCCGACGTACTGCCTCTCTCGGACGGGCGGGTCCTGATCCGGCGGGCGGTGACGGCCGGCCGGCACACCTTCTCGCTGCTCTATCCGACCGGACCCGGCACGGGCGAACTCCCGCTCGGCTCCCTCGACTGCGCGGAGCTCACCCTCCTGCCCCCGTCCCCGGACGGCATGAGCGCCTACGCCCTGCTCCCCGGGGCCCGCTCCACCGGCGTCTGGCTGGTGGCGGGCGGCGCGTTCGGCCCCGAACACGTCGCCGATGTTCCCGGCCGCTGCTCGGGGGGCGCCTGGCTGGACCGCGAGGGCCGGCTGCTCGCCGTGGACCGGCAGATGCCGGGCGGCGGCCCCGTGAAGGCGGTCGTCGTGGACCTGGGACGCGGCGGCGAGGTGACACCTCTGCTGCAGATCTCGCCGGAGAGCAACGACCGCCTGCTGCTGGCCGACGCCGACAGCGGCCTGCTGCTGGTCCGCTCGGACGCGCCCGGCCAGGACCGGCTCGGCTGGGGCGTGCTCGGCAGCTGCCTCCCGGTGCGGTTCCCGGAGTGCCTGCGCGCACCGGACGAGACGTTGACGCCGTTCGCCGTGCAGCCGGGCCAGATGCTGATGCCGGAGAGCTGTGCTGTGGCCCTGCGGATCGACGGTGCGGCGGGCAGCTGGGTGGGGCTGTGGCGTCCGGCGGGGCGCCGGCTGCACCAGTTCGCGGCGCCCGACGGCTGGGCGGCCGGAGCCGGGTTCTGGAGCCGGGACGGAGTGCTGCACCTGCCGTACGCGCAGGAGGGCGCTCCCTGTGCCGTGGCGTTGCTCGAGACTCCCGCCGACGAGCCGCACCCGGCCGTCGCGAACGGAACGGACGCCTCCGGGGCCGCCCCGGCTCCTGCCGTGTGCAGACCCGTCCCACTGGGGCAGGCGCCCCTCACCGGGCGCCCGGCACCTGGATAAACTCGGGCCAGGGCTACGCAGCCGTTCCGCGCGGAAGCCGACGGTGACCGCGCCGGAGGGCGGCGGGGCTGCGACACACACGTAAGCGATTGCAACGGGGAGACTTCCCACATGTCTGAAGCCCGAACCGACACGACCCAGACGCGCCCGCCCCAGGCGGACACGGAACGGGCCGAAGCCGGCGGCTACGGAAAGCACCGAGGAGGCGCATCCACGGAGAGCGCGGCCGCGCAGCCGCACGGCCGTCACCGGCGCCCCTCCGAAGGGGGTGGCAGCGCGGCGGCCTGAACCGCTCCGCACGAACACGAGGGCCGTCGCAGCCACGGGCTGCGGCGGCCCTCCGCGTGCGGCACCCCGGGCGATGCGTCGGACGGCTTCCCCGGACTCGGCCCCGGGGCGGACGGCGGCCTCTTCGTCGCGGGGCGGACGGCGGCCTCTTCGTGGCGGCGCGGCCGCCGGCCGAGGCGTGGGGCGCTCCCCCGGCGCGAGACCGCGGCTGACGTGGGCGCGACCGGGTGAGACCGCGGCGTCGGGCCCTTCGCGACGGCCCCTGGCGACCTACGCTGAGCCGGTGAACGAGATGCCGCAGGATCATCGCCCCACGGCTTCGGTACGCATCCTGCTCGCCGAGGACCAGGGCACGGCGCACGGCGCGCTCGCCCTGCTGCTCGGCATGGAGCCCGACTTCGAGGTGGTCGCCCAGGTGGCCGCCGGCGAGGGGGTCGTGGACGAGGCGCTCCTCGCCGGCCCGGACGTGGCTCTGCTGGACATCGAACTCCCGGACCGCAGCGGCCTGGACGTGGCGGCCGATCTGCGCAGGGAGGTGCCGGACTGCCGGGTGCTGATCCTGACGACCTCGGGCAGGCCGGGCTATCTGCGCCGTGCCATGGAGGCCGGGGCCTCGGGCTTCCTGGTGAAGGACGGTCCGGTCGGGGAGCTGGCGAAGGCGATCCGGCAGGTGCTGGGCGGCGAGACCGTGATCGACCCGGCGCTCGCCGCCGTCGCGCTGGGCGCGGGCCCCAGCCCGCTGACCCCCCGGGAGCGGGACGCGCTGAACGCCTCCGCGCACGGGGCGACCGTCGCCGACGTCGCCGCGAAGCTGGGCCTGCCGGAGTCCACGGTCCGCGACTGCCTCTCCTCGGCGATCGGCAGGACGGGCACCCGCAACCGCATGGAGGCGATGCGCGCGGCCCGTCAGCAGGGCTGGCTCTGAGGTCCTCCCGCCGCCGAGGGAGCCGACCGCTCAGGCCTCCGGTGAGTGCAGCGCCGGCGCGGGCTCACCGGCGGACCGTCCGGCCCGGCCCCCCGCGCGGGCGGCGGGGCGTCCGCCCGTGCCCTTGGCACGGCTGCCCGGCAGCCAGAACAGCATCATCAGCGCTCCGGCCACCAGCACCACGGCGGACGTGCGGAAGGCGAGGGCGTATCCGGCCGTGATCTCCGCGGCCCCCGTGGAGCCCGCGGTGCGGGCCGCGGCGACCGTGGAGAGCACGGCGAGGCCCAGCGCGCCGCCCATCGTGCGGGAGGTGTTGACCAGTCCGGAGACGAGTCCGGCGTCGCCGGGCGCCGCACCGGAGGTGGCGAGCGTGGCCAGCGGGGTGGAGGCCAGTCCGGCCCCGGCCATCATCAGGACGCCGGGGAGGCAGACGGAGGTCAGGTAGGAGCCGTGGGCGCCCATGGTGGACTGCCAGCCGAAGCCCGCGGCGGCGACCAGGGCACCGGCGACCGCGAGGGGCTTGGCGCCGGTGCGCGCCATGATGGAGGGCGCGGCCTTCGCTCCGACGAACACGGCGGCGGAGCTCGGTACGAGCGCGAACCCGGCCTCCAGCGGCGTGTAGCCCAGCACGTTCTGGGCGTAGACGGTCATGAAGTACCACATGCAGAAGGTCGCCGAACCGAGCAGCAGCATCGACACGTTCGCCGCCGAGACGGCGCGCACGCCGAGCACCCGCAGCGGCATCAGCGGTGCGGCCGCCCGGGATTCCACCAGGACGAAGACGCCGAGCAGGGCCGGACCGCCCAGCAGGGGCACCAGGGTCGCGGCGGCGGTCCAGCCGGAGGCCTCGGTCTGGACGATTCCGTACGCCGTCGTCGCCAGGCCCGCCGTGACGAGCACCGCGCCCAGCAGGTCCACGCGGCGCCGGTCGCCCGCCCGGCCCTCGGCCAGCCACGCCGCGGCGCCGGCGAGGACGAGGACGCCGACCGGCACGTTGACGAGCAGGACCCACCGCCAGGAGAGGGTGTCGGTGAGCACTCCGCCGACGAGACCGCCGGCCGCGCCGCCGCCCGCGCCGACCGCCATCCAGGTGCCGATCGCCCTGGTCCGCGCGGCTCCCTCGGGGACGGCGGCGGTGAGGATGGTGAGCGTCGCCGGGGAGAGCACGGCGGCGCCGAGCCCCTGCCCGGCGCGGGCGGCGAGGAGCTGCCACCCCTCCTGGGCGAAGCCGCCGGCCAGCGAGGCGGCGGTGAAGAGGCCCAGACCCGTCAGGAACATGCGCTTGCGGCCGTATATGTCCGCGGCCCGCCCGCCGAGCAGCATGAAACCGGCGAAGGTGATCGAGTAGGCGTTGACGACCCACTGCAGTCCGGGGGCGCTCAGCCCCAGGTCGGTGCGCATGGACGGCAGCGCCACATTGACGACGGACACGTCGAGGACGACCAGGAACTGGCCGGTGCAGGCGGCGGCGACCACGGCCCAGGTGCGGGTCCGGGGCCGGACGGGGAGCTGTCCGGGCGGGGAGGCGTCAACCATGGGCGTCATCCTCGCAGCCCACCCGTGCCCCGTACATCGGTTTCCGGTCCTGCCGGCTCCGCACCCCATGGCGTAGGTCCTCCGCCGACTTCCCCGTTGTTACGCCGCGTTCACCGGAATATCGCGGGCGTACGGAAGCGTTCAGCATGCACACACTTGGCGGTCGGCGCTGCCCGCCGGCGTGCTGCCGCACGCTCCACCCCACACTTCGCGAACTTTCCCCTGCCCGGAGGCCACACGTATGCGACGGACGACGAACGAACAGCGAGCCGGGAAGCTCCCCGGCCCCCGCGGGGGCCGGGGAGGTGGCGTCGTTCCCGTACTCGCCTTCGCGGGGATCACCGTCGCGGTGATGCAGACCCTGCTCGTCCCCGTCATCAAGGACCTGCCGACGCTGCTCGGCACCGACCCCGCGAACGCGACCTGGGTGATGACGGCGACCCTGCTCGCCGGGGCCGTGGCGACCCCGATCATGGGGCGGCTGGGCGATCTGTACGGCAAGCGGCGGATGCTGCTGGCCAGCCTCGCCGTGATGGTGGTGGGCTCTCTGGTCTGCGCCTCCACCGACGACCTCGTGGTGATGATCGCCGGCCGGGCGCTCCAGGGCTTCGCCATGGGCGCGATCCCGCTGGGCATCGGGATCATGCGTGACGTGCTGCCGCGCGAGAAGCTCGGCTCGGCGATGGCCCTGATGAGCTCGTCCATAGGCGTGGGCGGCGGACTGGCGCTGCCCGCCGCCGCGCTCGTCGCGCAGCACGCCGACTGGCACGCGCTCTTCCTCGGTTCGGCCGCGCTGGGCGTGCTGGCCATGACACTGACCGTCCTCGTCGTGCCGGAGCCCCCGCTGCGCGCTCCGGGGCGTTTCGACCTCGTCGGGGCGCTGGGGCTCTCCCTCGGGCTGGTCTGCCTGCTGCTGCCCGTCACCAAGGGCGGCGACTGGGGCTGGACCTCTCCCCTGACGCTCGGTCTGATCGCCGCTTCCCTGGTGGTCCTGGTGCTGTGGGGCCTGTTCGAGCTGCGTTCCCCGGCGCCGCTGGTCGACCTGCGCACCAGCGCCCGGCGTGAGGTGCTGCTCACCAACCTCGTCTCGATCATGGTCGGGGTCGCCTTCTACGCCGTCTCGCTGGTCCTGCCGCAGCTGCTCCAGCTGCCCGCCGCGACGGGTTACGGCCTGGGGCAGTCGATGGTGGTGGCGGGGCTCTGCGTGGCGCCGCTGGGCCTGACCATGATGTTCGTGGCCCCGCTGTACGCGAGGATCTCCGCCCGCCGCGGCCCCAAGGTCTCCCTGATGCTCGGCATGTCGATCATCGCCGTCGGGTACGGCGCGGGCCTCGGCCTGATGAGCGCCGCCTGGCAGACCGTGGTGATCGCGGTGGTGCTCGGGGCGGGGATCGGGCTCGCGTACTCCTCGCTCCCCGCCCTGATCATCGGGGCGGTCGACGCCTCCGAGACCGGTGCGGCCAACGGCCTGAACACGCTGATGCGGTCGATCGGCACCTCGCTGTCGAGCGCGGTCATCGGCATGGTGCTGGCGAACACCTCGGTGCGGGCGGGCGCCGTGGACGTCCCCACCATGGAGGGCTTCCGGACCTCGTTCATGATCGCCACCGGAGCGGTGCTGATCGGCCTGGTGCTGGCCGCCTTCCTGCCCGCACAGCGGCCCGCGCGCCCGGTACTGCTGGCCAGCAGTGCGGGCGACGCGCGCGATGCCGCCGGGTCCGCCCCGGTGGAGGTACCGGTCAGCGCCGCCGGGCGTCGAACTCCGGCTCCGTAGCGAGCAGCCACGACACGTCGGACCCCGCCGCGAGCTCCCGCGGCGGGACACCGCGGCCGAACAGCCGGGCGGGGCGGGCTCCCTGGACGCTCGCCCCGCCGTCCCGCACCCGGAGCCAGGAGCCCTCGCGCAGCCCGAGCACGGGGACGTCGTTCTCCTCGAGGAATTCGGTGAGCCGCTCCTCACGGGTCTCACCCTTGTGGGTGCTGGCCGGGTCCGGGTCCAGGTAGTGCGGATTGATCTGGAACGGGACGAGGCCCAGCGCGTCGAAGGACGGGGGCTGCACGATGGGCATGTCGTTGGAGGTCCGGAGGGTCGGAGCGGCCATGTTGGTGCCCGCGCTGGCGCCCATGTACGGCAGTCCGTTTCGCGCGGCGTCGCCCACCGCCTCGCGCAGGCCGGTGCGGTAGAGGGCGTCCAACAGCCGGAAGGAGTTGCCCCCACCGATGAACACGGCGTTCGAGGCGGCGAGTTCGGCGACCGGGTCGGCGTTCTCGTGGACGCCGCGCACCCGGATCCCGGCCGGCTCCAGGGCGCCCCGGACCCGCGCGGTGTACGCGTCGTGGTCGGCCAGCGCGTACGGCACGAAGGCGAGCCGGGCGTCCGCCGGGAGGAAAGCGGTGACGGTGTCCAGGGCGTGCTCCAGGTAACCGCGGCCGAACTGGGTGGAGTTGGACAGAAGCAGCAGATTCACGGTGTTCCTCACGAGGTGGTGGCGGTGCGGGGGCGTCCCGCACGGGACTTCGGCCGCTGGGGCGGGTGGGTGAGCCGCTGCTCCAGCAGGCGCGCGGCGTCGCGCAGCACGTCGAGCCGTTCCCCGAGCTCTCCCCGGAAGCGGTCCTCGCCGCCGCCGAGGCTGAGACTGCCGTAGGGCTCACGCCCGAGGAAGACCGGCACGGCGACGGTCGCGATGCCGGTGTCGTACTCGCCGACGGTCCACGCGTACCCCTGGGCGCGGATCTTCAGGAACTCCTGCTCCAGCAGGTCCGGGTCGGTGACGGTCCGGTCGGTGAAGCGCGCCATGGGGCGGCCTCTGAAGAGCCGGTGCCGCTGGTCGTCGGGCAGGTACGCGTAGAACGACTTGCTGGTCGCCCCGGCGTGCGCGGGATAGAGCTCTCCGACCAGCGGGTAGTAGCGCAGCGGTCCGGTCTCGCCCTCCTCGGCCGCCACGCACCGCATGTGGAAGCTGTCCGGCAGGCAGAACAGGACGGTGTCGCCGGTGGTCCTGCGCAGTTCCTCCAGCACCGGTGCGGCGAGCAGCTCCAAGGACCCGGAGCGCTCCCAGAGCCTGCCCAGCCGCAGCACGGCGGGGCCGATGCGGTAGCGGCGGGTGACGGGGTCGGAGACCAGGAAGCCGCGGCCGGCGAGCGTGGCCAGCAGGCGCTGGGCGACGGAGGTGTCCCAGCCGAACTCCTCGGCGACCTCGGTGACGCCCCAGTCGGGACGGGTGCGCTCGAAGGCGAGCAGCACCAGGAGCGCCCGGTCGACGGTCTGCAGGGCACCGGTGGGGGTGCGGCGGTCCAGAGGGAACTCAGCCATCAGCATCTCACCATTCAGACCTGAATTGCAGATAACGGGAAACAGTTGCGTTCCACGGTAGCCGATCCCGAATGTTGCTCCAGCACCCCGCCCCGCGCTTCCCCGCAGGAGCGCCGGGCGGGTGTCCCGCTCCGAGAAAGGCCCCCCATGCTCAAGTACGTACTGGACATCGTCGAACTGCTGGACGACCCGCAGGTCAGCGGGAAGACGGTCGCCGAACACCTCGACTCCGTCGCCGGGGCCGAGGGCTCGTCCGCCCAGGTCACGACGGTCACCGGCGACCGGGGGTCGACCGACTTCGTACGCGTCCTCGTCCCGGGCTCCCGGGGACGCACGTCGGGTGGCAGCGCGCGGACCCTCGGCGTGGTCGGCCGGCTCGGCGGCGTCGGCGCCCGCCCCGAGGTGACCGGCCTGGTGTCCGACGCCGACGGCGCGGCAGCCGCGCTCGCCACGGCCGCCAAGCTGCTCGACATGCGCCGCCGGGGGGACACGCTGCCCGGTGACGTGATCATCGCCACGCACGTCTGCCCGAGCGCCCCGACCGAGCCGCACGACCCGGTCCCCTTCATGGGGTCCCCGGTGGACATCGCCACGATGAACCGGCACGAGGTCACGGGCGAGATGGAGGCCGTGCTCTCCATCGACACCACCAAGGGCAACCGGATCATCAACCACAAGGGTCTGGCCCTCTCGCCCACCGTCAGGGAGGGCTGGGTGCTCCGGGTCTCCGAGCAGCTCGGCGAACTGCTCGCGGTGGTGACCGGTGAGCCGTTGGTCACGTACCCGGTGACCACACAGGACATCACCCCGTACGGTAATGGTGCACACCACATCAATTCGATCCTGCAGCCCTCCACCGCGACCGCCGCCCCGGTCGTCGGTCTCGCGGTCACCTCGGCCTCCGCGGTGCCGGGCTGCCAGACGGGCGCGAGTCACGAGAGCGACATCGCGTCCGCCGCCCGGTACGCCGTCGAGGTCGCCAAGGCCTTCGGCGCCGGAACCCTGGACTTCCACGACGCGGTGGAGTTCGACAACCTCGTCAACCGCTACGGGTCGCTGGCTCACCTGCAGACCTTCGGCCGCACCACCCAGGAGTCCTGATGGCATCCGACAGCCGGGGCGCCGCCACGGCCCCCGAGGCCAAGAGCATCGGCAGCGACGACTACTCGCTCTCCCGGGTGCCGCGCGACAAGCGCTTCGGCTTCTGGTCGATGCTCCTGCAGTGGCTGGCCCAGTCCGGGTCGATCTCGCAGTTCACGCTCGGCGCCACCATCGGCGTCGGAATGACCTTCGGGGACGCGTTCCTCGCCTTCACGCTCGGCGCGGTGATCCTGGAGATCGTGATCTTCGCGATCGGTCTGGCGGGGATGCGCGAGGGCCTGGCCACTCCGATGCTGACCCGCTGGGTGGGCTTCGGCCGCAACGGTTCGGCACTGGTCAGCTTCGTGATCGCGGTCAGCCTGGTCGGCTGGTTCGGCGTCCAGAACACGATCTTCGGCGACAGCGTCTCGGCGCTCGTGGGCGGCCCGTCCTGGATGTGGTGCGTCGCCGCGGGCATCGCCATCACCGCCCTGGTGATCTTCGGCTTCCGGTACATGGCGCTCTT
This sequence comes from Streptomyces sp. NPDC102402, assembly GCF_044765765.1. Lineage (NCBI taxonomy): Bacteria > Bacillati > Actinomycetota > Actinomycetes > Kitasatosporales > Streptomycetaceae > Streptomyces > Streptomyces sp. NPDC102402. The sequence continues at coordinate 717,422 of NZ_JBIWKR010000003.1, read as the reverse complement.
CGCGAAGATCGTCACCCCGCTCTTCTTCGCCATGGTCGCCTGGTCGGTGATCACCACGCTGAACGACCACTCGCTCAGCGACCTGATGAGCTCGCCGCCACCCGGTGAGACCATCCCGCTGGCGGTGGCCGCCACCGCGATCGCGGGCGGCTACATGACGGGCGCGATCGTCTCCCCGGAGATGACGCGCTACAACCGGAAGAGCTCGCACGTCTTCGTGCAGAGCGCGTCCTCGATGATCCTCTCCGAGTACATCGTCGGCATGGTCGGCGTGCTCCTCGGCCATCTGGTGAAGTCCAGCGAGGTCTCGCACATCGTGCTCTCCACCTCGGGCGCGTTCGGCGTGATCGTGGTCCTGATGTCCACCGCCAAGATCAACGACTGGAACCTGTACGGCTCCTCGCTCGGCGTCGTCAACTTCTTCCAGGTCGTCTTCGGCAAGCGGCTGCACCGCGGGGTGGTCACGGTCGCCCTCGGCGTCGCCGGCACGCTCCTCTCCGCGGTCGGCATCATGACCCACTTCACGGAGTTCCTCTCCCTGCTGGGTGTGATGATCCCGCCCATCGGCGGCATCATCGTCGCGGAGTACTGGGTCGTGAAGCGCATGCGCGGGCCCCTGGACGAGACCCGCGAGGCGCAGACGCTGCCGGCGACCTCGCCCACCTGGGTGCCGATGTCCCTGGTCATCTGGCTGGCCGCCTTCTGCGTCGGCAAGTTCTACGACGGCGGCATCCCGGCACTCAACTCCCTCGCCACCGCCTTCCTCCTGTACTGCGTGCTCGGCCTGCTGGGCTGGGTCCGGCCGTACGGCACCTCCGCCCTGGACGACGACGCGCACACCCCCGCTCCCGCCGCCCAGGTCACGACCCCGGCAGGAGCAGCATGAGCATCGTCCCCGCCTCCGAGCAGGCCCAGGAAGAGGTCGTCGGCCTCTGTGCCGAACTGATCCGCTTCGACACTTCCAACCCCACCAGCGACGAGCGCGCCGCGGCGGACTGGGTGGTCGCCCGGCTCGCCGAGGCCGGCATCGACTCCGTGCTGGTGGAGTCCGCCCCCGGCCGGGCCAACGTCATCGCGCGCATCGCGGGTTCCGCCCCGGACCGGGGCGCCCTGCTGGTCCACGGCCACCTCGACGTCGTACCCGCCGACGCCTCCGACTGGCAGGTACCGCCGTTCTCCGGCGAGATCCGCGACGGCTACCTCTGGGGGCGCGGCGCGATCGACATGAAGGACACGGTCGCGGTCATGCTGGCCACCGCCCGGCACTTCGCCCGGACCGGCACCCGGCCGGCCCGGGACCTGGTCCTCGCCTTCCTCGCGGACGAGGAGGCCGGCGGAAGGTTCGGCGCGCACTGGCTGGTCGAGCACCGCCCCGAACTGTTCGCCGGAGTCACCGAGGCGATCGGCGAGGGCGGCGGCTTCTCCTTCGCGATCGACGAGACGCGCCGCCTCTACCCGATCGAGAACGCCCAGCGCGGCATGGCCTGGATGGAGCTCACCGCCACCGGACGGGCCGGCCACGGCTCGTCCCCCAACGACGAGAACGCGGTCACCGACCTCGCCGAGTCCCTCACCCGCATCGGGCGCGAGACCTTCCCGATCCGTCTGATCGAACCGGTCCGCGCCCTGCTCCAGGAGGCCGCGCGCCTGTACGGCGTCGAGTTCGACGAGGACGACATCGAGGGCACCCTCTCCCGGCTGGGACCGGTCGCGGACTTCATGCAGGTGGTCCTGCGCAACTCGGCCAACCCCACCATGTTCTCGGCGGGTTACCAGACCAACGTGATCCCGGGAAAGGCCACCGCACGGGTCGACGGCCGCTTCCTGCCCGGCCACGAGCAGGAGCTGATCGACACCGTCGACCGGCTGCTGCTGCCCTCCGTCAGCCGCGAGTGGGTCAACCACGACATCGCGATGGAGACGTCGTTCGACGGACCCCTGGTCGACGCGATGTGCGACGCCGTGCGCGCCGAGGACCCGGACGGCCATCCCGTCCCGTACTGCAACCCCGGCGGCACCGACGCCAAGGCCTTCACCCACCTGGGCATCCGCTGCTTCGGCTTCAAGGGGCTCAAGCTCCCGCACGACCTGGACTACGGCAGGCTCTTCCACGGCGTGGACGAACGCGTCCCGCTGGAGGGCCTGCGCTTCGGCGTCCGCGTCATGACACGACTCTGGCAGAGCTGCTGACCTGACCACGGCAGCCCTGTCAGGGGCCTCGCCCCGACCCGGGCCCACCCCTCCGTACGCCCCCGCCGCTCCCCGTGGCAGGGGCGTACGGCACGATGGGACGCCGTCCGACACACCGCCCCACCAGGAGGAACCCGTGGCCGCCGAGCCCAAGCCGGAGATTCTCGCCGCGTTCCAGGCCGCCAAGGGCTTCATGCCGCTCCGTGAAGGGCTCGCGCTGCACGCCGCCGCGACCGAGGCCGCCGCGCTGGGACTGCCCCTCCTGGAGGTCGGCACCTACTGCGGGCGCTCCACGATCCTGCTGGCCGCCGCCGCCCGCGACGCGGGGGTCACGGCCCTCACCGTCGACCACCACCGGGGCAGCGAGGAGCAGCAGCCGGGCTGGGAGTACCACGACCCCTCGGTCGTGGACCCGGAGACCGGCCTGATGGACACGCTCCCGGCCTTCCGGCGCACCCTGCACAAGGCGGGTCTGGAGGAGCACGTGGTGGCGCTCGTCGGGCGCTCCCCCCAGGTCGCGTCCGTGTGGGGCGGCCGGCTCGGCTTCGTGTTCATCGACGGCGGGCACACCGACGAGCACGCGAACGGCGACTACGAGGGATGGGCGCCGAAGGTCGCCGACGGCGGTCTCCTCGTGATCCACGACGTGTTCCCCGACCCGGCCGACGGCGGCCAGGCCCCGTACCGCGTCCACCAGCGGGCCCTGAGGTCGGGGGCGTTCACCGAGATCTCGGTGACGGACTCGCTGCGCGTGCTGCGGCGTACCGGGACGGGGATCTGAGGGTCACGGATAGCATCGCGACGTGCGCCACGACGACTTCACCCCCTCCGCCCCACGCCCGGGCCGGCGCCGCGGGCCCGGACTGGCCGCCGCAGCGCTGGCCGGCGTCTGCCTGACCGCCTCCGGGTGCGCGGGCGACGGCGGGAGCGGACCCGGCGCCGGGCCGGCGACCGCGTCCCGGTCCGCGCCGTCGACGCCGTCGTCCTCCCCCTCGGCCGCTCCGGACCCGAGCCCGTCTACGGGGCCCACATCCTCGAAGCCCCTGCCCAGGGGCCCGCTCACGGGCCGCACCGTGGTGATCGACCCCGGTCACAACCCGGGGAACCGGGACCACACCCGGGAGATCGGCGCCCAGGTCGACATCGGCACCGGGCGCAAGGAGTGCGACACCACGGGTACCGCCACCGACGCGGGTTACGCGGAGGCCCGCTTCACCCTCGACGTCTCCCGCCGGCTGCGCACGCTGCTGGAGGAGCAGGGCGCGAGGGTCGTCCTCACCCAGGACGGCGACCGCCCCTTCGGCCCGTGCGTCGACGAGCGGGCGCGGATCGGCAACAACGAGCGGGCCGACGCGGTCGTCTCGGTCCACGCGGACGGGTCCGCGGCGGGGAACAGGGGATTCCACGTCATTCTCCCCGCCGCGGTGAAGGGCGGCGGCGCGGACACCGCGAAGATCGTCGCCCCTTCGCGTGAACTGGGAGAACGGATTGCCGGGAATTTCGTGCGCGCCACCGGAAGCGCCCCTTCCAATTACCTCGGCGACGGCACCGGGCTGGACACCCGTGATGATCTCGGCGGCCTGAATCTGTCGACCGTGCCCAAAGTGTTCGTCGAATGCGGCAATATGCGTGACCCGGAGGATGCGGCACTGCTCACCCGCGGGGGCTGGCGCCAGAAGGCGGCTCTCGGTATCGCCGAGGGTATCGGCAGCTATCTGAAGAGGTAGTTCTGCGGTATTGGTGGCGACATCGGGGAGATGGCCGGTCCGGCTGCCGGGCGGCATCACAACCCGCCCGGGCAAAGGATAGATTCATCCGTACGATGGGGAGCCGCCCCCGAGCTTCGCGCCGTACCCGCCGTTCAGGCGGCATCGACGACCGCCCCGACGATACGACCGACTAAGGACCTTCACGTGAATATCCGCTCCCTCACTCGAGGCGACGGCGTGGTGATCGGAGCAGCGGTCGTGCTGTTCATCGCCTCTTTCCTCGACCTCTCCGGCTACGACTGCCCCTCGAGCGTGGACTGTTCGGGCTTCAGCGCGAACGCCTGGGACTCGCTCTCCGCCCTCATGGGCATCTATCTGGCGGGCATCATCGGCGCGGCGCTGCTGATCGTCAGCCGCGCGATGCCGGGCCGCAAGGTGGTCGGCTTCGAACTCGGCCAGTTCGGGGCCGCGTTGACCGTGTACGCCCTGTGGACCATGTTCTGGACGATCATCGAGGCGGGTGACGCGGGCGCCGGCCTGATCCTGGGCCTGCTGGCCACCCTCGTGCTGGCGGGCGGCGCTGTCGCCACTCCGCTGGTTCCCGCGCTCAAGGCCCCGCTGATGGGCGCGCCGCGCCCGCAGGCCGTGCAGCCGGCCTACGGCCAGCAGCCCGGTCAGGGCTACGGCTACCCCGGCGCCCAGCAGTCCTTCGGCGGGCAGACCGGTCAGCCCCAGCAGTACGGCGCGCAGCCGGGCCAGCCCGGTCAGCCGGAGCACCAGCAGGCCGCGCAGCAGGCCCCGCAGGGCGGTGGGGCACCGGCCGGTGACTTCACGCCGTTCTGGTTCGCGGTGCCGGTCGCACGCCCGCTGTACGGCGAGGACGGCGCTCCCAACCCGATCGCCGAGCTCGCACCCGGTACGTGGTATCTCGCGGTCGAGCAGCGTGGCCCCGGGCTCATCGCCCAGACGCAGGACGGCCGTCGCGGCGTCCTCCAGGACACCACGGGCATCCAGCGCGGCTGATCCGCCGCCCGCCGACGGCCCCCGCCCCTGAGGGCGGGGGCCGTCGGCGTACTGGAGGAGCGGATCTCAGCCGAAGGACGACCGCTCCAGCCAGAAGTCCAGCAGCCCCCGGTCCCCGAGGACTTCGAGCCCGCCCTCGTCGGGCTTCTGCCGCCGGTTGAACGCCAGCATCAGCGCGGTCAGCGGGCCACGCAGGGCGACGGTCGCCTTCTCGTGGGCGTGGCGCCAGGTGAATCCGTCCTCGCCGAACTCGATCAGCCACTCCGCTCCTGGCACGTCGGTGGCGTGCAGGTGCAAGGACCGCCCGCCGCCGCGCAGTTCGGCCGCTTCCGGGTCGCCCTCCGCCTGGGCGAAGGCGACGATCTGCAGCCACTCGGTGATCGTGTCGGCGGCCAGGCCGGGGTCCACCTCGAAGGCCGTTCCCGTGGCGAGGGCCGCGTCCGCCCGGTGGACGGCGGTCTCATGAGCCATCCGGCGGGCCCAGAAGGCGGTCCGGCGTTCCCATGCCCAGGTCCAGACCTCGGTGTCGGGCCCCGCCTCGCGCAGGGCGTCCACGGTCGCGGCGGCGCCCGCCACCAGCCAGGCACGGAGAGCGGCGGCGTCGTCGCCGTCCGGGCCCGCGGTGTCCGGCACCTGGTCGTCGGGGATCTCGTCGGCCGCCCTGCGGCGGACCAGTTCACCGGCCCAGCGGTGCGCGCCGCCGACGTGCAGGACGAGTTCGCGCAGATTCCAGTCGGGGCACGTGGGGACCCGCCGGGAAAGGGCGGCGTCCTCGACCAGAGACCCCAACAGGGCGGTCTGGGCGAGGATCTCGTCGCAGTAGCGCTCATGCGCAAGGTGGGTCATCCTCGCACCCTATGCGGCGGACGGCCGCTCTCCCAGCCTGTCGTCCGGTCAGCCGCGAGGTGGACGGGACCTCGTTCCGCACCCCGGCGCCCGCGCTCTTCCCCGCGTCCCCGATGCTGTCGATGACGCTCTCGAAGGCCCCCACGTCCCGGCACCCGTCTCACCGTGCGGGGGCGGGCCGCCCGCCCGGTGCACGCCGGACGGTGCGCGCCGGACCAGTGCGCGCCGGACGGGTTTCACTCACGGTAAAGCGGCAATCCGGAGAGCATGTCTCCCAGATCAGGTTCAGGAAGCAGCACCGCCGCACGCGTCATAGCCGTCGTCGCGGACATCATGGCATTCATCATCATTCTGTGGATCCTGATGTACCTGCTCGACGCCAACCGGGGCAACGACCTGGTCCAGTGGGTCCAGGACTCGGCCCACTGGCTGGCCGGCTGGTCGTACGACCTGTTCACCTTCGACGAAGCGTGGGCTCGCGTCGTCACCGGCTACGGTCTCGCCGCAGTCGTCTATCTCTTCATCGGTCACGCCATCGCGGGCCGGGTCCGCCGCCACTAGCCTGCCCGCGCCGGCGGGCCGGGTCCGCCGCCCCCAGGGCCTGCCCGCGCTAGCGGGCCGGTTCCTCGCGGCAGCAGTCCGGCTCCAGGCCCGTCGGCAGCCGTTCGCCGCTGAAGACCGCGGTGGTCGCCTCGTCCCCCCCGAGGGCGGCCACCGCGAGCAGCAGGGACCCCGCCGTCCAGGTGGTGAGCTCCTCGGGCCATATGGCCCGTTCGCCCTCGAAGACGTATCCAGTCCAGTACAGGCCGCCCTCGGCCCGCAGGTGCTGGACGGACTGCAGGATCTCCAGGGCCCGGTCCGACTCCCCCGTCACCCAGAGCGCCAGGGCCAGTTCGCAGCTCTCGCCGCCGGTGACCCAGGGGTTGGGGAGGACGCAGCGCACTCCGAGGCCGGGCACCACGAAGGCGTCCCAGCCGTCCTGGATCCGCCGTGTCGCGGCGGTGCCGGTGACCGCGCCGCCGAGGACCGGGTAGTACCAGTCCATCGAGTAGCGGCTCTTGTCCAGGAAGCGTTCGGGGTGGCTGCGGATCGCGTGGCCGAGCGCTCCGGCCGCCAGCTCCCAGTCCGGCTGGGCCTCCTCGCGCTGTTCCGCCAGCGCCAGCGCGCAGCGCAGCGCCTGGTGGACGGAGGAGGAGCCTGTCAGCAGGGCGTCGGTGACGGGCGTGCCGTCGGGTTCGCGCTTCCAGCCGATCTCTCCGCCGGGCTGCTGGAGACCCAGGACGAACTCGACCGCGGCGTAGACCGTCGGCCACATCCGGTCGACGAACGCGTCGTCACCGGTGGCGAGGTAGTGGTGCCAGACGCCGACGGCGACGTAGGCGCAGAAGTTGGTCTCACGCCCGAGATCGGTCGGCCGGTCCGGGTCGCCGTCGTGGTAGGCGGCGTACCAGGAGCCGTCGTCGTTCTGGTGGCGGGCCAGCCACGCGTAGGCGCGGGCGGCGGCCTCGTGTTCACCGGCGGCGTCGAGCGCCATCGCGGCCTCGGTGTGGTCCCACGGGTCGAGGTGGTGGCCGCGGAACCAGGGCAGCGCCCCGTCCTCGCGCTGCACGGCGAGCAGGGCGGCCACGGTCTCGGCGGCCTGTTCCGCGGTCAGTACGCCCGGCAGGACCAGGTGTTCGGTCTGCTCGGGTGTGCTCACGCCTCGGCCTTCGGCAGGTGGGGCTTGGTCGCGTACGCCACGAAGCTCTTGCCGACGACCGGGTTGAGCAGCTGCTCGGCGACCCGGGTGGCCAGGGGCTTCTTCATGATGTCCCAGACCAGCAGCTTGTGGTACGCCCGCACCGGCAGCGCCTTCTCGTTGTCCACACCGAAGGCGCACTTCAGCCACCAGTAGGGACTGTGCAGTGCGTGCGCGTGGTGGGTGCCGTAGGGCTTGAGGCCCGCTTCCCGGATCCTGCCGAGGAGTTCGTCCGCCTTGTAGATGCGGATGTGGCCGCCCTCGACCTCGTGGTACGCGTCGGACAGCGTCCAGCAGACCTTCTCGGGGCCGTAGCGCGGCACGGTGATCGCGATCCGGCCGCCGGGCTTCAGCACGCGGACCATCTCGGCGAGGACGCCCTTGTCGTCCGGGATGTGCTCCATGACCTCGGAGATGATCACGACGTCGAAGGAGGCGTCGGGGAAGGGCAGGTTGAGCGCGTCGCCCTCCATCGCGGTGGCGGTCGCGCCCGCGGGCGCCTCACCGGCCTCCTTCATCGCGGCGAACCACTTCGCGACCTCGCGGATCTCCTCGGCGTTCTGGTCGAGGGCGACCACCTGGGCGCCGCGCCGGTAGCACTCGAAGGCGTGCCGGCCGGCGCCGCAGCCCAGATCGAGCACCCGTTCGCCTGCGGCGAGCGGGAAGCGGGTGAAGTCGACGGTCAGCACGGGGGCCTGCCTTCGATGTCGGAGGTACGGATTCCGGGAGTCACGCGGGCGCTCACCTGCGGGCGGTCCGGGCGGCGATCGACTGACGGTACAGCTCGACGGTACCGAGAGCGGCCCTGGCCCAGGTGAAGTTGGCCAGCACCCTGGCCCGGCCGGCCTCGCCGAGGCGGGCGCGCAGCGCGCGGTCGCCGAGCAGCCGGGAGAGCGCGGCGGCCAGAGCGCCCGCGTCGCCGGGCGGCACGGCCAGACAGGTCTCCCCGTCGGGCCCCGCGACCTCGGGGATCGCGCCGCCGGTGGTGGCCACCAGCGGGGTGCCGGTGGCCATGGCCTCGGCGGCGGGCAGCGAGAAGCCCTCGTACAGCGAGGGGACGCAGGAGACCTGGGCGCTGCGGACCAGGTCGACGAGCTCGGCGTCGCTGATGCCCTTGACGAACTCGACGGCGTCCTGGAGCCCGTAGCGCTCGATGGCCTGGGCCACGGGGCCGTCCTCGGCCCGCTTGCCGACGACCACGAGGTGCGCCGCCGGGTTCTCGGCGCGGAGCTCGGCGAGCGCCTCCACGAGGTGGACGAGGCCCTTGAGCGGGACGTCGGCGCTGGAGGTGGTGACGATCCGGCCGGGAACCTCCGCGACCGAGGGGTCGGGCGACCAGAGGTCGGTGTCGGCCCCGATGTGCACGACCTGGATACGGTCCCGGGGCACCCCGAGGTGCTCGGTGATCTCCTGCTGGGAGGAGCCGGACACGGTGAGGACCGACGGCAGACGGCGCGCGACGCGCTTCTGCATGCGGGTGAAGGCGTACCAGCGGCGCACGGACAGCTTGCGGCGCCTCGACCCCGCGGCGTCCAGGTCCAGTCGGCGGTCGACGGTGATCGGGTGGTGGATCGTGGTGACGAGAGGTGCGCCGAGGTCCCCGAGCAGGCCGTAACCGAGCGTCTGGTTGTCGTGCACGACGTCGAAGTCGCCGCGTCTGGCGAGGAGATGGCGCCGGGCACGCAGGCTGAAGGTGAGGGGCTCGGGGAAGCCGCCGGTCCACATGGTGGCGACCTCGGCGAGATCGATCCAGTCGCGGTACTCGCCGCGTCCGGGGGTGCGGAACGGGTCGGGCTGGCGGTACAGGTCGAGGCTCGGCAGCTCGGTGAGCGGGACGCCCTCGTCGAGCACGGGGTAGGGCTGGGCGCCGATCACTTCGACGCTGTGGCCCAGCCGGGCCAGCTCGCGGCCGAGGTGGCGGACGTAGACGCCCTGGCCGCCGCAGAAGGGATTGCCCTTGTAGGTGAGGAGTGCGATGCGCAACGGCCGGTCACCCTCGGTGCCCGAAGCGCCGCCGCCCGCGAAGGGGCCCGTCTCTATGGCCTCAGCGGTCACACTCGGCCCCCTTCTCACTGCGTTTTCGCCGGAGCGTAACCGGTCGCGCTAATCTAGAACAAGTTTCAGACTCGTTCGTTCAACCCGCACCGAATCTACCGGCAGGTAGCGTCGGCATGACGGCCGGATCAGGTGATTCGCGCCACGGCGGTCACCCTGGCCGGTTGTGTGCGCCCGGAAGCGGGAGCCCGGCCGTACGGGGAACCGGTTCTCCCTTCGTGGATGGGGACAGATGACAGCGGAAGCCAGGTCGGCGGCGCCGCCCCTGACGGAACGCCAGGAGGCGCGCCGCCGCGGCATCCTCCAGGCCGGCGCGCAACTGGCCGGTCGGGGCGGTTTCGAGGCGGTGCAGATGCGCGAGGTGGCGGACGCCGCCGGGGTCGCGCTGGGCACGCTCTACCGCTATTTCCCCTCCAAGGTCCATCTGCTGGTCGCGATCATGCAGGACCAGCTCCAGCGTCTGCAGATCACCCTCCGCCGTCAGCCGCCCGCCGGGGACGACGCCGCCCAGCGGGTCGCCGAGACCCTGATGCGGGCCTTCCGGGCGCTCCAGCGTGACCCCCACCTGGCGGACGCCATGGTGCGGGCGCTGACCTTCGCCGACCGCGGTGTGAGCCCCGAGGTGGACGCCGTCTCCCGGCTGACGACGGCCATCGTCCTGGACGCGATGGGGCTGGAGGAGCCCACGCAGGAGCAGCTGTCCGTGGTCCGCGTCATCGAGCACACCTGGCACTCCGCGCTCATCACCTGGCTCTCGGGGCGGGAGTCGATCGCACAGGTGAAGCGGGACATCGAGACGGTGTGCGGACTGATCGACCTGCCGGCCGCCGCGGGCTGACCGGCCCCCGGCGGGCACGCTCCGCGGCCTGCCCATGTGCGGCGCCCACACCGGCGCCCGGCCAGGTGGGGTGCCCTGCACCATATCGACGGCGCCACGGTGTTCGTACGGTTCGGCCCACATCACCCGAACCCTGCCGAGGAGCCGGTCACCATGCGTCGCAGAGCCGTAGCCACCGTCCACAGAAGAACCCTGACCGCGGCCGTGCTCGGCGCCACCGGTCTGCTCCTGGCGGGATGCACCGCCGCCGGGCAGGCGGGCGGCGAATCCGGTCCGGACAGCGGCCCGCGCGGCGACGGGACGGTGAAGGTGGGGCTCGTCTACTCCCGCACGGGACTGCTCGCCGCGTACGGGAAGCAGTACCGCGACGGATTCATGGCCGGCCTCGACCACGCGACGAAGGGCACCGGCAAGGCGGGCGGCCACCGCATCGAGGTCACCGAGCAGGACGATGCGGGCGACCCCGGCAAGGCCGTCTCCGCCGCGAAGAACCTGATCGGCAAGGGCTACAAGGTGCTGGCCGGCACCACCGACTCGGGGGTCGCCCTCCAGATGGCCCCGCTGGCCGCCCAGAACAAGGTGCTGTACGTCAACGGCCCGGCCGCCACGGACGCGGTGACCGGGGTCAACACCTACACCTTCCGCTCCGGCCGGCAGTCCTACCAGGACATCCTCACGGCGGGCACCATGCTCGGGGACCCGAAGGGCAAGAAGGTCACGGTCCTCGCGCAGGACTCGACCTTCGGCCAGGCCAACGTCGCAGCCGTCAAGGCGATCCTGGGCGCCGAGGGGGCGACGGTGGGATCCGTGCTGGCCCCGCCCAGCGCCACCGACCTCACGCCCTTCGCCCGGCAGGTCAAGGCGGGCGCTCCCGATCTGGTCTTCGTCGCCTGGGCCGGCGCGACCGCGCCCGCCCTGTGGACCGCGCTGGACCAGCAAGGGGTGCTGAACGCCGGCAAGGTCGTCACCGGACTGGCCGGGACGGCCTCGTACCCGGTCTTCGGGGCGGCCGGCGCGAAGGTCTCCTTCCTCGCGCACTACTTCCCGGGCGCCGGCGGCGGCAACCCCGTGGAGAAGGCCATGCTCGACGGCGTCGAGAAGGCGGGAGGCACACCCGACCTGTTCAGCACCGACGGATTCACCGCCGCCCAGATGATCGTGCGGGCCGTCGAGGAGGGCAGCGCCACGGACACGGCCGCCATGGTGAAGGCCCTGGAGGGCTGGAGCTTCGACGGGGTGAAGGGCCGGCAGCAGATCCGCGCCGACGACCACGCCCTGGTGCAGCCGATGTTCACCGCGAAGCTGAAGGGCACGGGCGCCTCGGCCGAGCCCGAGCTGGTGAGCACGCAGCCGGGCGACGCGGTGGCACCGCCCGCGAAGCCCTCGGCGGGCTGACCGGTGACCGCACCCGGCACCGCGACCGTGCGGGAAGAGGGGGCGCGCGCGGGCGCCCCGGTGCTCCGGTCCGACGGACTGGGCTGGCGCGTCGGCGGGGCGACCATCGTCGAGGACGTCACCTTCACCGTCCGCGAGGGCGAGTTCCTCGCCTTCATCGGACCCAACGGGGCAGGCAAGACCTCCCTGTTCAACCTGATCAGCGGAATCGTCCGGCCCACCGCGGGCACCCTCGCGCTGGACGGCGCGGACCTGACGGACCTGCCCGTGCACACCCGTGCGCGGCGCGGGATCGGCCGGACGTTCCAGACGTCCAGCCTCTGGCCGCGGATGACCGTGGCCGAACACGTCCGGCTCGCCGCACAGGCCACCCGCGGCGGGTCGCACCGGCTGTGGCGGCGCGCTTCCCCGTTCACCGCCGAGGTGGACGGCGTACTGGAGCGCACCGGCCTCGGCCCCCGCTCCGGGGCGACGGCGGACGAGCTCTCCCACGGCGAGAAGCGCAAGCTGGAGCTCGCGGTGCTCCTGGTGGGCGAGCCCCGGCTCATGCTCCTGGACGAGCCGATGGCGGGGGTGAGTGCCGAGGAGGTTCCCGCCCTCACCGAGCTGATCCGCACGCTGCACCGCGAGGAGGGCCGCACCGTCCTCATGGTCGAGCACCACATGGACGTCCTGCTGGACCTCGCCGACCGGCTGGCCGTGATGCACCACGGCCGCCTCCTCGCCCTGGACACCCCCGCCGCCGTGACCGCCGACCCGGTCGTCCAGCGGGCCTACCTCGGGGAGGGGCTGTGACCGTGTCCCCCCTGCTCACCGTGCGGGATCTGCGCGTCCTCATCGGCGGCCGGCACATCCTGCACGGAGTCGACCTGGACGTGGCACGCCACGGTGTGACCGCGCTGCTCGGCCGCAACGGGGCCGGCAAGACCACGACCGTGCGCGGCGTCCTCGGGCTGGTGCCGCGCGCCGGCAGCGTGCTCCTCGACGGCGAGGAGACCGTCGGACTGCCCACCCACACCCTGGTCCGCAGGGGCATCGGTTACGCCCCCGAGGACCGGGGGATCTTCGCCGGGCTCACCGTCGGTGAGAACCTGCGGCTGGCGGAACGCCGGGGCGCCGACGGGCCCGCGTACGACCTGGTCCACGAGCTCTTCCCCGAACTGAAGGCGCGCAAAGGGCAGTTGGCCGGGACGCTGTCCGGCGGCCAGCAGCAGATGGTGGCCATCGGGCGCACCCTGCTGAACGGCAACCGGCTGATCATCGCGGACGAGCCGACCAAGGGCCTGGCTCCCAAGGTCGTCACCGAGGTCGCCCAGGTCCTGGAGCGCGCCGCCGAGGCGGTACCCGTCCTGCTCGTCGAGCAGAATCTCGCCGTCGTACGCCGCCTGGCCGAGCACTGCGTGGTGCTCGCCGACGGACGGACGGCCCACCGGGGCGAGGCGGCCGGCCTGCTGGGCGACGCGGAGGCCACCCGCCGGCTGCTCGGCGTGGGCCACGGCCCGCTCGCCCCCCACACCGCGGAGGCGGATTCCTGATGTCCACCATCGTGCTGCTCACCATGACCGGACTCGGTCTGGGGGCGCTCTACTTCCTCGTCGCGTCGGGGCTCTCCCTGATCTTCGGCCTGATGGACGTGCTCAACTTCGCCCACGGGGCACTGCTGTCCATCGGCGCGTACGGCACCTGGTGGGCGGCCTCCGGCCACCTGCCGGGCGCGGGACCCGGCGGCTGGGGCTTCGTGCTGGCCGTCCTGTTCGGGACGGCGGTGGGCACCCTGTCCGCCGTGCTGCTGGAACTGGCCGTCGTACGGCCCCTGTACACCCGGCCGCGCGAGCAGGTGCTCGCCACGGTCGGTGTGGGGCTGGCCGTGCCCGCCCTGCTGTCGGGCGTCTGGGGTTCGGACGCCCGGACCTTCCCGGGTCCCGAGGCACTGTCCGGCACCGTCGGGCTGCTGGGTGCCGAAGTGCCGGTCAACCGGCTGGTCCTCGTCGCGGCGGCGGTCGTCGTGCTGGTCGCCCTGCGGCTGTTCCTCGGCCGGACCCGGCACGGCCTGGTCGTGCGGGCCGGGGTCGAGGACCGGGCGATGGTGACCGCGCTCGGCATCGACGTCCGCAGGGCCTTCACCCTGGTCTTCGCCATCGGCGGCTGCGCGGCCGCGCTGGGCGGGGCGCTCGGCGGGCTGTACTTCGGCTCGGTCGACCCCCGGCAGGGCACCTCGCTGCTGATCTTCGCGTTCGTCGTCGTGGTCACGGGCGGCATGGGGTCGGTGACCGGCGCCGCCGTGGCGGCCGTCGTCATCGGCCTGGTCCAGCAGTTCGCCAACTACTACACCGCAGCGGGCCTCGGCGACCTGGCCGTCGTCGTCCTGCTCGCCGCGCTGCTGCTCGTCCGGCCGCGCGGACTGACCGGGAGGCTCGCGTGAGCACCGCCACCAGACCCGCACCCACCGCCGCGAAGACGGCGCCCGGGCGCGAGGGCCCCCGGCCGCTGCGCTGGTGGCCGGCCGCCGTCCTCGCGCTCCTCGTCGTCGCGCCCTTCAGCGCACTGCCCGTCCCCGGGCTGCTGGACGGTCCGGTAGGCAGCCCGGGGAGCCTGCAACTCCTGGCGACCTGCCTGCTGTTCGGGGCACTCGCCACCGGCTACGACCTGTTGCTGGGCCGGACGGGGCTGCTGTCCTTCGGCCACGCGCTGTACTTCGCGGCGGGGAGCTACGCCACGAACATGTTCCTGTTGGAGGCGGGCCTGCCGTTCGCCGCGGCAGCGGTCCTCGGACTGCTCTTCGGCGCCGCGCTCGCGCTGGTGCTGGGCTCGGTGAGCCTGCGGGTCACCGGCATCGGCTTCTCCATGGTGACGCTCGCCTTCGCGCAGGCCGGATCGATCCTCGTCTCCCGCGACCCGGGCGGATTCACCGGTGGCGAGGAGGGCAGGGCCGCTCCAGCGGAGCTGCTGCCGTCCTGGCTGGTCGGCATCGACCACACCGCGAACCTGTACTGGATCGCGCTCGCCTATCTGGTCCTCACGCTCGGGGTCGTCCACTGGGCGGTGCGCTCCCCCACCGGCCGCGTCTGGGAGGGCATCAAGGAGAACGAACGCCGGGTGGAGGTGCTGGGCCTGAAGCCGTACGGCTTCAAGCTGACGGCCTTCGTCCTCGCGGGGGCGCTGGCCGCGGCCGGCGGCCTCGTCCACCTGCTGCTGACCGGCGGCTCCACGCCCCTGACGACGACCTCGGACTTCACCCTGTCGCTGCTCGTGATGGTGGTGCTGGGCGGATCCGGCACCCGGTGGGGCCCGATGGTCGGCGGCATCCTCTACACCTGGGCGGACCACCGGCTCGGTGATCTCGCCGGGTCGGGCGCCGTCGCCGATCTGCCCGCGGTCCTGCGCGTGCCGCTCTCCCAGCCCCTGTTCCTTCTCGGGGTGCTGTTCGTGGCCGTGGTACACCTGCTGCCGGGCGGCCTGGTCCGGCTGCCGTCCCGACTGCGCAGGACCCGCGAGGAGCACCGATGATCCCGTACGAGGAGATACGCGTCCCCGTCACCGGCGGCGAACTGGCCGCGCTGCGCTGGCCCGCCGGGGAGCCCGGCGCGCCGGTGGCCGTGGCCCTGCACGGCATCACGGCCAACGCGCTGTCCTGGGGCGCGGTGGCCCGCGAGCTCGCCGGCCGCGTCACCCTGGTCGCCCCGGACCTGCGCGGCCGGGCCGCGAGCGCGGGGCTGCCCGGCCCGTACGGGATCGCCGCCCACGCGGCCGACGCCGCCGCCCTGGCCGGAGCGCTCGGCGTGGGCCGGGTGGCGCTGGCCGGCCACTCGATGGGGGCCTTCGTGGCCGCGCTGGCGGCGGTGCGCCACCCGGAGCGATTCGGCGAACTGGTGCTGGTGGACGGCGGGTTCGGCTTCCCCGCGCCGACGCACCTGTCGGCGGACGAGCTGATGACGGCCGTGATCGGCCCGGCCATGGACCGGCTGTCGATGACGTTCGCCGACCGGGACGCCTACCGCTCGTTCTGGCGGGCCCACCCCGCGTTCGGCGGCGACGCCTGGTCGCCGGAGGTCGACGCGTACATCCAGCGCGACCTGACGGGCGAGGAGCCCTCGATGCGCTCGGGCTGCCTGCTGGAGGCGGTCCGCACGGACGGGGTGGGCCTGTTCCAGGACGAGGTGCTGGCAGCGGCACGCGAACTCGCCGTGCCCGCGACCCTGTTGTGGGCACGGCGGGGCCTGATGAACGAGGAGCAGGGGCTGTACGACGAGTCCCGGCTGGCGGCCGCGGGCCAGCCCGGCACGAAGGTCCGCGCGGTGTGCGTGGAGGACGTCAACCACTACACGGTGCTGACGGGCGACAAGGGGGCCGCCGAGGTCGCCGGCGCCCTGCTGCGGGCGGCGGCCCTCCCGCGCTGAGCGCTCCGGGCGGCCGGGATCCCTACCGGGTGTCCCGGCCGCCCGACAGCAGATGCAGCCGCAGGGCGAGCTGGAGCTCGAGCGCGCGGTCGGGCTCGTTCCAGTCGCGGCCCAGCAGCACCTGGATCCGGTCGAGGCGCTGCACCACGGTGTTCACGTGCACGTGCAGCTCGTCCTTGGCCCGGATCAGGCTGCCTCCCGCGCCGAAGTACGCCCGCAGGGTGCGTACGAGGTGGGTGCCGCGCCGCTCGTCGTAGCTCAGCAGCGGGCCCAGCACGGCCGTCACGAAACCGTCCACGTCCTTGGCGTTGCCCAGCACGACCCCCAGGAATCCGAGTTCGTCGACACAGGCGCCTTCGCCCTCGCGCCCCAGTACCCGCATGGCGCGCAGGCACCGCGCGGCTTCCGTGTAGGCGGCGGCCAGTTCACGGACGCCGCCCGCGGGGCCCGTGCCGGCCACGGTGACGGGTGCCTGGACGAGGTGGCCGAGCTGGGCAGCGGCGGCGCGCGCGGCGTCCCCCGCGGGCATCCTCCTGCCGTCGCAGTCGATCAGCAGCACGATGGTGCCGGCGTGTTCGGCGCTCACCCCGTGGATGTCGCCGCCGAACAGATACCGCATCGCGGCGCCGCCGAGCTTCTCCCTGGCCCCCGCCTCCGCGACCAGCAGCAGACGCGGCCGGTCCAGGTCGATGCCCAGTCTCCGGCCCCGCTCGGCCAGCCCGGCGGGATCGCGCTCCGGGTCGCCGAGCAGGTCGCTGATCAGCTCGCCCCGTATCCGGTTCTCCGTCTCGGCGACCGTGCGGCGCAGGAGCAGGAGCAGACCGGTGACGACGGCGGCGCGTTCGAACAGCCGCCGGTCGGAGTCGTCGAGCCGGCCGGGCCGGTGCAGCACCAGGCCGGCGAGGAGCTCCTGTCCGGCGAGCACCGCGCAGATCCACCGGCCGTCCCGGTGCACGGCGCGCGCCCCGTGGCGGGACTCCGCGGCGGTCGCGGCGAGCCATCCGGCGTCCAGGCTGTCGACGGCCAGGCCCGAGCCGTCGGGCCGTACGGCCGCCAGCGGGCGCCCTCCGGGGTCGTGGATGGTCAGAGGACTGTCGAGGAGTCCGGCGACGGACGCGGCGACGTCCCTCACGTCGCCGCCGCGCAGCACCAGGTCGGTCAGCCGGTCGTGGGCCTCCTCGGCACGCCGCATGGCCGCCGAGTGCGCGCGGACGGCGGCGTTGGCCTCGGCCAGTTCCGCGTTGGCCCCTGCGAGTTCCGCGAGGGCGGTCCGGGTGTCGTCCAGGGCCCGGGCGGTGTCGATGGCGATGGCGGCGTGCGCGGCGAGCGAGCAGAGCAGGGCCACCTCGTCGGGGCTGAAGACCCGTGCGGCCCGGTCGGCCGCGAAGAGCACGCCGATGACCTTTCCCGTCCCGCCCCGGCTGGAACCGAGCAGCAGGGGTACGCCGAGGATGGCGACGAGCCCCTCGTCCAGCACACCGGCGTTGATGTTGCGGGTGTGGCGGAAGCGTTCGTCGGTGCGGTAGTCGGGGGTCGCGTACGGGCTGGCGGTCTGCGCGACGAGCCCGCCGAGCCCTTCGCCCAGTTCGAGCCTCAGCCGCTGGAACAGCAAGGACACCGACCCGTCGGTCACCCGCATGTAGGTGTCCCCGGCCTCCTCGTCGGGGAGCGTCAGATAGGCGGTGTCGGTGCCGAGCAGCATCCTGGCCCGGCGCACGATCGCCTTCAGCACGTCGCCCAGGTCCCGGGAGGCCGCCAGGTCGCCCGCCGTGTCGAAGAGCGCGGTGAGCTGGAGCTCCCTGCGCCGGTGCTGGCGCAGGGCTCCCCTGATCCGCAGGGCGGTGGCGGTCGCCCGCTCCACCTCGGCCAGTTCGGCCGGGGGCACACCCGCGGCCCTGGCCTCCGAGGTGACGGCGCCCAGTTCCTCGGCGGGGGCGTCGTCGGCCAGCAGGTCGAGGAGGCGCGCCAGGAGGGCCGCCGCGGCGGGGGACGGTTCAGACATGTGCGGCCATCGTTCTTCCGGCTTCCATCGTTCTCCGGGCTTCCTGGGTCGGGCGGGGTCAGTTGGCGGTCCAGCCGCCGTCCATCGTGAGGGAACTTCCGGTGATGTGGCCGGTGCCGGGCCCGCAGAGCCACAGGACTGCCCCGGCCACGTCGCGCGGCTCGATCAGCGACTTGAGGGCACTGCGTTCCAGGAGCACCCGTCCCACCACCTCCCGCTCGGAGATGCCGTGGCTGCGGGCCTGGTCCGCGATCTGGTCCTCGACCAGGGGCGTGCGGACGTAGCCGGGGCTGACGCAGTTGCTCGTCACCC
This sequence comes from Streptomyces sp. NPDC102402, assembly GCF_044765765.1. Classification (NCBI taxonomy): domain Bacteria; kingdom Bacillati; phylum Actinomycetota; class Actinomycetes; order Kitasatosporales; family Streptomycetaceae; genus Streptomyces; species Streptomyces sp. NPDC102402. The sequence continues at coordinate 698,917 of NZ_JBIWKR010000003.1, read as the reverse complement.
CGTGCGGCGCCGCTTCGAGTGCGACCACCTTGCTGAGCCCCTCCAGTGCGTGCTTGGCCGAGACGTAGGCCGACTTGTAGGGGCTGGCGCGCAGTCCGTGAACGGACGAGATGTTGACCACGCGGCCCCAGCCGCGTTCGTACATGCCGGGGAGCGTGCGGCGCAAGATGCGGAACGGTGCTTCCACCATCACGCGGTGGATCAGCGTGAAGCGGTCCGGCGGGAACTCGTGCACGGGAGCCACGTGCTGCAGCCCCGCGTTGTTGACCACGATGTCCGCGTCGGCGGGCAGTCCGTCCACCGCCTCGGCCACGGAGAGGTCGGCCACCCAGGCCGTTCCGCCGATCCGTCCGGCCAGGTCCTTGGCGGCGTCGCCCTGTCTGTCGACCACGTGCACATGGGCTCCCGCCGCGGCGAGTGCCTCGGCGCAGGCCAGTCCGATGCCGCTCGCCGCCCCGGTGACCAGGGCGGTGCGTCCGGCGAGGGCCGAGGGGGCGAGGGGGTCGTGCTCGGAGGTCCGGGAAGTCTGCATGGGCGTCACCGTAAGGACGTCGCCGTCCGCATCACACGGGGCCGGTGCACACACCCGGGGGCAGGCGCATGGTGGCGGCGCACATGGTGCGGGCCGCCGGGCCCGGCGCGCGTCCGGCGGGGCCCGAGCGGGTGCGGGAGCGGCCCCGGGGCGGGCGCAAGAGGAGCGCCGCACACAGCGGTGGACGGCGGATGTCCTTCTGCCACATGGGCGGCGGGGCCTCCGGCTCATAGGTTCCGGCAGCAGTCGCCACGCCCGCCCGCACGTCCGATGAGGAGGCCCCACCGTGCGCCCACCGATCCTGCGACGCCTGTTCCGCCGCGTCGCCGCCGCCGCCGTCTGCGCCGTGCTCCCCCTGCTCACCACTCAGGCCGTCCCCGCCTCGGCGGCCGCCCCGGCCCCCGCGGCCGCCGGTCTCCAGCAGGTCACCGGCTTCGGCTCCAACCCCGGCAATCTGCAGATGTTCGCCTACACCCCCGACTCCGTGTCCGCGGGTGCCCCGCTCGTCGTCGCCCTGCACGGCTGCACCCAGTCGGCGAACGCCTACTACACCAATTCGGGCTGGCCGAAGTACGCCGACCTGTGGGGCTTCGACGTGGTCTTCCCGCAGACCACCTCGGCGAACAACGCGCTCTCCTGCTTCGGCTGGTTCGACCAGGCGGAGAGCACACGGGGCAGGGGCGAGGCGGCGTCCATCGTCCAGATGGTCGAGTACGCGAAGCAGACGTACGGTTCGGACGGCCGCCGGGTGTACGTCACCGGCCTCTCGGCGGGCGGCGGGATGACCGCCGATCTGCTGGCCGCCTACCCGGACGTCTTCGCCGGCGGTTCCGTGGCCTCCGGGCTCCCCGCGCAGTGCGCCACCAGCCAGGCCGCCGCCTCGGGCTGCCAGACCGGGCCGCAGAAGCTCAGCCCCGCGCAGTGGGGCGACAAGGTCCGCGGCTCCCACCCGGGCTGGAACGGCCCCTGGCCCCGGGTCGCGATCTGGCAGGGCACCTCGGACTACACGGTCTACCCGGCCAACGCCACGGCGCTGCGCGACCAGTGGACCGACGTCTGGGGCATCGGCCAGACCCCCGCCCGCACCGAGTCCCTGCCGGGCGGCACCACCCGGAGCGTCTACGAGGACGCGTCCGGACAGCCGGCCGTGGAGACGTTCTCGGTGTCCGGCATGGGGCACGGGCTGCCGGTGAGCCCGGGGTCGGGAGCGGACAGCTGCGGTTCGACGGCCGCGTACTTCCTGAACACCATCTGCTCGGCGTACCACACGGGCGTGTTCTGGGGCCTGGACACGGGCACCCCGGGCGGCGGGGACGGGCTGCCGGCCCCGGCCGGCCTGAAGGTCACCGGGGTCACGGGCAGCACCGCCTCACTGACGTGGAACGCGGTCGGGGGCGCCGCCTCGTACGCCGTGTTCCGGAACGGGGCGAAGGTGGCCACGACGGCCTCGACGTCCTTCACGGACACCGGGCTGACCGCCGGCACCGCCTACCGCTACACGGTGGCGGCCACCGACTCCTCGGGTGCCGCCGGGGCCGCCTCGCCCGCCGTGACCGCGACGACCTCGGGCGGTACGGCCCCCGCGAAGTGCTTCACGGCGACCAACTACGCCCATGTGACGGCCGGCCGGGCGCACACCTCGGGAGGTCATGCCCGGGCGAACGGTTCGGAACAGGACATGGGGCTGTACAACGTCTTCGTCACCCACACCCTCAGGGAGTCACCGGCGGGCTACTTCGTGATCGCCGACTCCGGCTGTCAGGCCGGGTCCTCGTAGGCGCGCCGGATCTTCCCGGGGAGCTCGCAGCCGTCCTCCACCGCGGTGAGTGACAGCGCCCGTGGGGCTCCGGGGTCCGCCTCGGCGCGGTAGCGGGCGTAGAGCTTCCAGCCCCGCTTGGCGAGGGTGCGGTAGGTGACGTCCCGCTCGGCGTGGCTGGAGACGATCTCCCAGTCGTGCTGCCGAAACCTCAGCACCGTCGCCTCGAAGGCGCCGGCGGCCCCGGCCGTCGGCGCCTCGCCGTCCCAGGGCGCCACACACGTGCGCCAGGCCCCCTTCGGCTCTCCCGCACCGGAGGTGTCACCCGCCGGGAGCCCTCCGGCGCGCGCGAGTCCGGCTATCTCGTCGGCGACCGCCCCCGCGGTGAGCGGGGGAAGGGGCTCCCGGGTGGCCTTCGCAGGCAGGACCTCTTCGTCCCCCACGAGGCCGCAGCCCGCCGTCACCGTCATGAATCCGGCCGCCACCGCGGCGACGGCCGCCGTCCTTCGTCTGCGCACTGCTGATTCCCACCCAGGTCGTTCCTCCCCACGGGCACGCGCCCGTGTGACCCCCGCGGGATCCTCGCATGGGCTCTGACCTGCTGGGAAGGCCCTTGACCGACGAGGTGCGGCTGTCCGCCCCGAAGGCGTCGGACGTGCCCCGGTAGAGTGGGCGGGTCGTCATCCTGCCCGTACAGGGGGAAGCCGGTGCGAATCCGGCACCGCCCCTTCCCCGAGCGCTCGGCCCGGCTCGAGCAGGGCACACCCCGTTCGAGAGGCCCAGCCCGCCATGTCCGTACGCCGCCGCGCGGCAGCGCTCGCGATCACCGCCGTGCTCTGTGGAGCCGCCGCCCCGGTGGCGGTCGCCGCGCCGAGTCCTTCCCCGTCCCCCTCCGCGCCGGACCTTCCGGACGGGCTGTACGGCACCAAGGACCCGACGTACGACGGGGTGTGGCGCCAGTCGCTGGCGTTCCTCGCCCAGAAGGTCGAGCTGGTCACCCCCGCGACGCGGTCGGTGGACTGGCTCGTGGGCCAGCAGTGCGCGAGCGGGGCCTTCGCCTCGTACCGCGACGCCTCCCGGCCCTGCGACGCGAAGACCGTCGCGGACACGAACGCCACGGCGGCGGCGGTCCAGGCGATGGTCGAGCTGGGCGTGCACCGCGAGGTCGTGGACAACGGCGTCAGCTGGCTGAAGTCCGTCCAGAACAAGGACGGCGGCTGGGGATACAACCCGGGAAGCCCGAGCGACGCCAACTCCACCGCCGTGGTGACGGGCGCGCTGGGGCGGGCCGGCGTGCCGCTCGCCGATGTCACCAAGGCGGACGGGAAGACCCCGTACACCGCGCTGCAGAGCTTCGCTCTGCCCTGCGGGGGCGAGGACGGCGGGGCGTTCGCCTACCAGCCGGACAAGGACGGCAAGCTCACGGCCAACGCGGACGCCACGGCGGCCGCGGTGATCGGCGCGATGGGCAAGGGCATGGCCGCGGGGAACGCCAACGCGGTGAAGGCCCCCGCCTGTCACGAGGGCACGGGCCTCACCGTCGAGCAGACCGCGCAGAACGGCGCCTACTACCTGGCGAAGACGCTCGCCGGGTCCGGGCACCTGGACCTCCCGCCCATGCCGGGCGCCGAGGAGTCCGACCCGCAGCCCGACTTCGGCAACACCGCTGACGCCGTCGTGGCACTGGCCGCCTCCGGCCACAAGGACAAGGCGGCCGGAGCGGTCGCCTACCTGAAGAAGCACGCGCAGGGATGGGCCAAGGAGGGCGGCCCCGCCGCCACCGCCCAGCTGGTGCTCGCCGCCCACGCGACCGGCGGCGACGCCCGCGACTTCGGCGGCGTCGACCTCGTCAGGCAGCTCAACGCGACGGGCCCTGCACCCGCCGCCACCGCCGTGCCCTCGCCGGCCGCCACGGCGCCCTCGACTCCCGAGGACGACGGCAGCGACGACGAGAGCCTCGGCATCTGGTGGATCGTCGGGATCGGTCTCGCCTTCGGCGCGGGTATCGGCTTCCTGCTCAGCGGACGCCGGAAGAACCAGCAGCTGTGAGGCGCCCGCTGGGCAAGGCGGCGCTCCTTCTCCTCGTCGGCACCGTCCTCGCCGTGCTGGGCGCGGGAAACGCACAGGCCGCCGGGTACCGCTACTGGTCGTTCTGGGAGAGCGACGGCGGCAAGGGGTGGACGTACGCCACGCAGGGTCCCTCCGTGGTCCGGCCGGACGACGGCGCGGTGCAGGGGTTCCGCTTCTCGGTGAGCGCGGACTCCCAGGACTCCGCGCGGCCGCGCCGCGCCCCGGACTTCGGGGCCGTCTGCGCGGACACCCCGGCGAAGGACGGCCGCAAGCGGATCGCGCTGGTCATCGACCCGGGTACGGCGGCGGACGCGCCGGACGGTGAGAAGCCGCCCGCACCGCGCACCGCCTGTGCCCAGGTGGCTCCGGACGCGAGTACGGCGGAGGCACTCGCCTCGGTGGCGAAACCGCTGCGGTACGACAGCTCGGCGATGCTCTGCGCGATCTCGGGCTATCCGCGCACGGGCTGCGGTGAGCGGACCGGGGACGACGGGCCGGAGAAGGCCGGCGGCACGGCCGAGGTCTCCCCCTCCGACGACGACGCCGCCGCCGGCGACGACGACGGCGGCTCCGGCGGCAGCGGCTCCGGCGGCGGCCCGTCGGCCGGTGTGCTCACCGGCGTGGGCGCGGTGCTCGTGCTCGGTGTCGCCGCAGTGCTCCAGGCCCGCCGCCGCCGATGACCCGCTCCACCGGCCCGGCCCGGCTCCGCCCTGCCCTGCGCGCCCCGGGGGCCACCCGTGCCAACGCGGTTCCGGCCGGGGCCTGGTGGCTGTGGGCACTCGGGCTGGCGACCGCCGCGTCCCGAACGACCAACCCGCTGCTGCTCGGGCTGCTGGTGGGGGTGGCGGGCTACGTGGTGGCGGCCCGGCGCACGGACGCCCCGTGGGCCCGTTCGTACGGCGCGTTCATCAAGCTCGGGCTGGCCGTCGTCGCCGTGAGGCTGGTGTTCTCCGTCGTCCTCGGCTCCTCCGTCCCCGGTGCGCACACCCTGTTCACGCTGCCCGAGGTGCCGTTGCCCGGCTGGGCTCAGGGCGTCAGGATCGGCGGCCGGGTCACCTCGGAGCAGCTGGTCTTCGCGCTGTACCAGGGTGCGAAGCTGGCCGCGCTGCTGATCTGCGTCGGCGCGGCGAATTCGCTGGCCAACCCCGCCAGGTTGCTGAAGTCCCTGCCCGGCGCGCTGTACGAGGTGGGGGTCGCCGTCGTCGTCGCGATGACGTTCGCGCCGAACATGGTCGCCGACGTGGCGCGGCTGCGGACGGCGCGCCGGCTGCGCGGCCGCCCGACCGGCGGGATCCGGGCCGTGCTCCAGATCGGGCTGCCCGTGCTGGAGGGCGCCCTGGAGCGTTCGGTGGCCGTGGCGGCGTCGATGGACGCCCGGGGCTACGGCCGGACCGCGCAGGTCCCGCCCGCCGTCCGCCGTACCACCCATGTCCTCACCCTCGGCGGACTGCTGGGCGTGTGCGCGGGGACGTACGGGCTGCTGGCCGCGGAGGGTGCCGTCCACGGGCTGCCGTTGCTGCTTGCCGGGCTGGCGGCGGCGATGGCCGGGCTCAGGCTCGGCGGGCGCCGCTCGGTCCGTACCCGCTACCGGCCCGACCGCTGGGGCGTACGCGCCTGGCTCGTCGCGGCCTCGGGAGCGGCCGTCGCGGCGGCGATGATCTGGGCCGGCGCGGCCGCCCCGGACGCCCTGCGCCCCGGTGTCGTGCCGCTCACCGCTCCCGTCCTTCCGCTGTGGCCCGCCGCCGCCGTACTGATCGGACTGCTGCCCGCCGTGGTGGCACCCCTGCCCGCTTCCCCCTCGGACTCCAAGGAGCGCTCATGATCCGGTTCGAGCACGTCTCGGTGCGGTACGAAGGCGCCGGGCACCCCGTCCTGTCGGGCGTCGACCTCACGGTCCCCGAGGGCGAGCTGGTGCTGGTCGTCGGCCCCTCCGGTGTCGGCAAGTCGACTCTGCTGGGCGCCGTGTCCGGCCTCGTGCCGCACTTCACCGGCGGGACCCTGACCGGCCGGGTGACGGTCGGCGGCCGGGACACCCGCACGCACAAGCCGCGTGAACTCGCCGATCTGGTCGGCACGGTCGGTCAGGATCCGCTCGCCCACTTCGTGACGGACACCGTCGAGGACGAACTGGCGTACGGCATGGAATCGCTGGGCCTCGCCCCGGACGTCATGCGGCGCAGGGTCGAGGAGACGCTGGACCTGCTGGGTCTCGCCGAGCTGCGGGACCGGCCGATCGCCACGCTCTCCGGGGGCCAGCGGCAGCGGGTCGCGATCGGCTCGGTCCTGACCCCGCACCCGAAGGTCCTGGTCCTGGACGAACCGACGTCCGCCCTGGACCCGGCGGCGGCCGAGGACGTCCTGGCGGTGCTCCAGCGCCTGGTGCACGACCTGGGGACGACGGTGCTGATGGCCGAGCACCGGCTGGAGCGTGTCGTGCAGTACGCCGACCAGGTCCTGCTGCTGCCCGCGCCGGGCGGTGCCCCGGTGATGGGCCCGCCCGCCGGCATCATGGCGCTCTCGCCGGTCCGGCCCCCGGTGGTGGCCCTGGGCCGGCTGGTGGGCTGGGACCCGCTGCCGCTCTCGGTGCGCGACGCACGGCGCCGGGCGGTGGAGCTGCGGGAGCGGCTGGACGGGGTGGAGCCGCCCCCGCGCCAGGCCCCGGCGGGTGCCTCGGTGGCCCCGCCGCCCGCTCCGGCCGCGGCCCGCCCCGGCTTCCTGGACCGGCTGCTGGGCCGTCGCCCGCGCACCGCTCCCGCCGAGCCCCCGCAGGGCGGCGGCGGCGCCACCCGGATCGAGGGGCTCGGGGTGCGTCACGGGCGGGTCGAGGCGCTGCGCGGGGTGACGCTGTCCTTCGCGCCGGGCGAGACCGTGGCCCTGATGGGCCGCAACGGCGCGGGCAAGTCCACCCTGCTGACCACGCTCGTCGGGATGACCGCGCCGACCACGGGCTCCGTCCTCGTCGGCGGTCTGCAGCCGTCCCGCACCCCGCCGCAGGACATGGTGCGCCGGGTCGGGCTCGTCCCGCAGGAACCGCGCGACCTTCTCTACGCCGACACGGTGGCGGCCGAGTGCGCGGCGGCGGACTCCGACGCGGGCGCGCCCGCGGGCAGTTGCCGGGCGCTGGTCTCGGAGCTGCTGCCCGGGGTGCCGGACGACGTCCACCCCCGTGATCTCTCCGAGGGCCAGCGGCTCGCGCTGGCCCTCGCCCTGGTGCTCACCGCCCGGCCCCCGCTCCTCCTCCTGGACGAGCCGACGCGCGGTCTCGACTACGCGGCGAAGGCCCGGCTGGTCGGTGTGCTGCGGCGGCTGGCGGAGCAGGGCCACACCATCGTCCTGGCCACGCACGACGTGGAGCTGGCGGCGGAAGTGGCGGACCGGGTGGTGATCCTCGCCGACGGTGAGGTCGTGGCGGACGGGCCGACCCGGCAGGTCGTGGTCTCCTCCCCCGCGTTCGCCCCGCAGACCTCGAAGATCCTCGCGCCGCGGGAGTGGCTGACCGTGTCCCAGGTCCGGACGGCCCTGGAGGGCCTCGCATGAGCTCCGGCACCGTCCGTCCGGTCCGGCTCGGCCCCCGTGCCGTGGCCGCGCTGGTCCTGGTCAGCGCGGTCGGACTGGTCGCGTTCGGCTGGCCGCTGCTGGCCGGGGCGGACTCCGGACTCGCTCATGCCGAGGACGCGCCGTGGCTGTTCGCCGCTCTGCTCGTGCTGCTCGTGGCGGTCGTCGTCGCGACGATCGCGGACTCCGGTCTGGACGCGAAGGCCGTCGCGATGCTGGGGGTGCTGGCCGCCGTCGGGGCGGCGCTGCGTCCGCTGGGCGCGGGGACGGCCGGTCTGGAGCCGATGTTCTTCCTCATGGTGCTGAGCGGCCGGGTGCTGGGCCCCGGCTTCGGCTTCGTGCTCGGCTCGGTCACCATGTTCGCCTCGGCGCTCCTCACCGGCGGGGTCGGGCCGTGGATGCCGTTCCAGATGCTGTCGATGGGCTGGTTCACCATGGGCGCGGGCCTGCTGCCGGCCCCGGACCGGCTGCGCGGCCGGGGTGAGCTGCTGATGCTGGCGGCGTACGGCTTCGCGGCGGCGTTCGCGTACGGCACGGTGATGAACCTGTACGGCTGGACGATCGTGCCGGGGCTCGGTTCGGGGATCTCCTTCGTCGCGGGCGACCCGCTCACCGAGAACCTGGTCCGCTTCCTGGCGTACTGCACCGCGACCTCGCTCGGCTGGGACCTGGGCCGTGCCGTCCTCACGGTGGCCCTGACCCTGGCCGTCGGTCCCACCCTGCTGCGGGCCCTGCGCCGGGCCACCCGCCGCGCCGCCTTCGACGCGCGGGCCGGCTTCGAGGCCCGCGCGGACTGATCATTCGGCCAGCGCGTGCTGGGCGGCGAGCCTGACGGGGGCGTTCCTGGCCCCGTATCCGTCGTATCCGCCGGTGCGCTCGACCAGTTCGAAGAAGACCCGGCCGGTCGTCACGGTGTAGCAGTGCCGGAACTCCCCCTTCTCGTCACGGTCGTAGAGAATGCCCAGTTCGCGGTAGGTGTCCAGCTCGCCCGGGGCGAACGCGTAGCGCGCGTCCAGGTCGTCGTAGTAGTTGGCGGGAACCGGCAGCAGCCGGGCACCGGCCGCGAGGGCGCGGCGGACGGTGGTGACGAGGTCGTCGGTGACCAGTGCGACGTGCTGGGGCCTCCCTCCGCGGGCCGGATCCTGCGTGGGGGAGGCCCCGACGCCGAGCGCGATGCGCACGGTGCCGTCCTCGTTGCTGACGGCGCGGCTGCGGAGCAGTCCGTACGGGTCGGCGAGGTCGACGCTCGCGTGCGGGCGCAGGCCGAGCACCCCCCGGTGGAAGAGGGTCGCCTCGTCGTAGTGGTGCCAGGGCTGGGTGAGCGCGATGTGGTCGACACGGGTGATCCCGATGGGGTCGGGGGTGTGCGGGGCGGGCGCGAAGTCACCGGTCCAGCCGGAGGCGCCGGAGCGGTCGGTGGCGCAGAAGAAGAACGCGGTGCCGTCGGGTGCGGCCACCGCGTCCAGCGGGGCGTCCTGCGGGGCGCGGCGCCGGGGCAGGACGGGGGCGAGGAGCGACTCGGCCCGCGCGGAGGCTCCCGCCGGGTCGGGGCTCTCCAGGCCCACAGCGGTGAGCGAGGGCTCCGGACTGCTGCTGCCGGTGTCGGTGTTGACCAGGACGCGGGCCTCTCCCTGCTCCCAGAGGTCCACCGGCTTCCCGGCGTGCCTGGCCGTACGGGAGAAGCCGAGCGAGGTCAGGAGGGGAGCGATCCTCGCGGTGTCGGCCGTGGCGATCTCGACGAAGGCGAAGCCGGTGGGGACGACCGGCGCCGGGGGCTCGGCCAGGCCCGCCGACTCCTGGAGCAGCGTCAGCGAGCGCCGCGCGTCCACCGCGGTGCGGCCCGCGTCCGCCTGCCGGAACACGTCGTTGAACACCTCCAGGGAGAGGGGTCCCCGGTACCCCGCGCGGACGGCGGCGCGCACCGTTCCCGTGACGTCGAGATCGCCCTGGCCCGGGAAGCAGCGGTGGTGACGGCTCCACTGGAGGACGTCCAGGGCCATCTGCGGGGCGTCGGCGAGCTGGAGGAAGAAGATCCTGTCGCCGGGGATGTCCTCGATGCCCGTGACGTCGGAGCCCCGGGCGAGGATGTGGAAGCTGTCCAGGCAGACCCCGAGGGCGGGGTGGCCGGCCGCCTCGACGATGCGCCAGGCGTGGTCGTACGTGCTGACGTGGCGGCCCCAGGCCAGCGCCTCGTACGCGACGCGGATGCCGTACTCCTGCGCGAGGTCCGCCAGCCGGCGCAGCTGCTCCGCGGCGAGGGCGTCGTCGTCGACGGCGTACGGCGACACGCTGGAGCAGACCAGGACCGTGTCGGCGCCGAGCCGCCGCATCAGCCGGAACTTGTGCTCGGCACGCCGCAGGTTGCGGGCGAACTCGTCGGCGGGGACCGCCTCGATGTCGCGCATCGGCTGGAACAGGTCGATCGTCAGGCCGAGATCGGCGACCCGGTCCCGGATCTCCTCGGGGCCGAGGGGACTTCCGATCAGGTCGTTCTCGAAGATCTCGACACCGTCGAAGCCGGCGCGTGCCGCCGCGGTGAGCTTCTCGGTGAGGGTTCCGCTGAGCGAGACGGTGGCGATGGACGTGCGCATGTCGGTCCTCCTGCGGGGCTTCAGCGCGCGGATGTGAGGGCGGCGATGTCGGCGAGCATGCGGGCGGTGTCGGGTTCGCGGCCGGTGAAGAGCCGGAAGGAGTCGGCGGCCTGGTAGGCGGCCATGCCTCCCCCGTCGAGGGTGGGGCAGCCCAGGGAGCGGGCGGTGCGCACGAGGCCGGTCTCCAGCGGGCGGTAGACGATCTCGGCGACCCAGAGCCCGGGGTGCAGCACATCGGCGGGGAGCGGAAGCCCGGGATGCGCGGCCATGCCGATGGGCGTGGCGTTGACCAGGCCGTCGGCTCCGGCCGTCCGTGCCGCGATGTCCAGGAGGTCCGCGGAGGCGGCCCGGCCTTGTCCGAAGTGGCGGTTGAGGGAGGCCGCGAGGTCGGCGGCCCGCTCGGGGAGGGCGTCCAGCACGGTGATCCGCCCGGCACCGAGTCCGAGGAGGGCGTGGGCGACGGCGGCGCCGGCGCCCCCCGCCCCCAGCTGCACCACCCGCTCCAGCGGCGCGTCGGGCAGACCGCGCGCGAAGGAGGCGGCGAAGCCGGTCACGTCGGTGTTGTGGCCGGTCGCGAGGTCGCCGTCGAACACCACGGTGTTGACCGCGCCGAGCGCCTCGGCCTGCGGGGAGAGCGCGTCGAGGTGGGCGAGGACCTGCTGTTTGCAGGGATGGGTGACGTTGAGGCCGTCGTAGCCCATGGTGCGTGCGGAGCGGACGAGTTCTCCGGTCCGCTCCGGCGGGACACCGAGCGCGCCGATGTCGATGAGGCGGTAGAGGTAGCGCAGCCCCTGCCGGTCCGCCTCCCGTTCGTGGAGGGCGGGGCTGAGCGAGGGGCCGATGCCGGAGCCGATGAGGCCGACGAGATACGAGTCCGGACTCACCGGTTGTCCTCCAGGAGCTGGGCGGGGTGGGTGAGCGCCAGGGCGTGTCCATGGGCACCCGCCCCGCAGATGACGGTGCCGGCGACGGCCGGGACGTGGCTGTGGCCGCGGGAGGCCTCCCCACGGTGGATGTCCGAGAGGTGGACCTCCATCACGGGCAGGTCCACGGCGGCGAGCGCGTCACGGACGGCGACCGAGGTGTGGCCGTGTCCGGCGGGATTGATCACGATGCCCCGGTGCGCGGTGCGGGCCTCGTGGACGGCGTCGATCAGCACCGCCTCATGGTTGCCCCGTCCGCGGTCCGCGCGCAGCCCGAGGGCTGCCGCGGTGCCGCGGCCGAGTCCGTCGATGCCGGCGAGCGTGTCCGTGCCGTGCACATCGGGCTCGCGCAGTCCGGGCAGGCCGAGACCGGGGCCGTTCAGCACGAGGACGGGGACGCCTGGAGGCGGGACCGGGGCGTTCGGCATCGTTCACCTCCCGTGGATCCATCGGCTTAATGTACGGACTGGTTAGTTAGTCATACCGAAAGACGGCCCTCCAGGGAAGACCCCGGGCCCGATCAGCCGCCCAGGGCACCGGCCCTACAATCGCGAGCACGCACCGCCTGCCGCGAAGGATCCGGATGACCAGCACCGAAGGCCCCGCCCAGCCCGCCGTGCGGACCCGTGACGCGGCGCGCACCCGGGCCGAGATCCTCACCGTGGCGACGCGCGAGTTCGCCCGCCTCGGTTACGCGGGCGCCCGGGTCGACGAGATCGCCGCCCGCACCCGCACCACGAAGCGCATGATCTATTACTACTTCGGCGGCAAGGAGCAGCTGTTCACCGCGGTGCTGGAGCGGGCGTACAGCCGCATCCGGGAGGCCGAACAGCTGCTGGACGTCGACCACCTCGACCCCGTGGCCGCGGTCCGCCGGCTGGCCGAGGTGACCTTCGACCACCACGAGGCACACCCCGACTTCATCCGCCTGGTCAGCATCGAGAACATCCACGAGGCCGAACACATCGCCGCCTCCGCCGAGTTGAGCCGCATCGGTTCACCGGCGATCGAGGTGCTGCGGCGCATCCTCGACACGGGGCGCGAGTCCGGGCTGTTCACCGCGGACGTCGACGCCGTGGACCTGCACGCGATGATCAGCTCCTTCTGTTTCTTCCGCATCGCGAACAGACACACCTTCGGGGCGCTCTTCGGCCGCGACCTGGTGGACACCGGCAGGCGCGAGCACTACCGGACCATGCTGGGCGACATGATCATCGCGTACCTCACGGCCGACCGGGCCGCCTAGAAACCCGGCTCCTCCCGGGGGCGGGGGAACGGCGGAGGACCGGGCCCGGCACGGGCCGCCCGGCCCGGATCCTGTGCGGCCTCTTGACAGGCACGTCAACTCCTCACACCATCCGTAGCCATCCGCAACTAACTAACTGGTGCGTTAATTAGCCGGTTCCGCTCCCCTCCCCGCACGGAACGTCCCCCGAAGGAGCCCGACGTGACCGCTCACGACCCTTCCGCCGGTCCCCCGCCCGAGCCGCGGGCCCAGCCCCGCAAGGCCGCGCTCGCCGCGTGGATCGGCAGCGCGCTGGAGTACTACGACTTCTTCATCTACGGCAGTGCGGCGGCGCTGATCTTCCCCGAGGTCTTCTTCGACGAGTCCGATCCGGCCAACGCGACCCTGATGTCGCTGGCCACGTTCGGAGTCGCCTACGCCGCCCGCCCGGTCGGGGCGCTCTTCCTCGGACACTTCGGGGACCGGCTCGGCCGCAAGAAGATCATGGTCTTCACGCTGGTGCTGATGGGTCTCTCGACCTTCCTCATCGGCTGTCTGCCCACCCGCGACCAGATCGGCGGAGCCGCACCCGTCCTGCTCGTCCTCCTGCGGATCATGCAGGGCATCTCGGCGGCGGGCGAACAGGCCAGCGCCAACTCCATGAGCCTGGAACACGCGCCGCCTCACCGGCGCGGCTACTTCACCAGCTTCACCATCAACGGGACCCAGGCCGGCCAGCTCATCGCGACCCTCGCCTTCATCCCGGTCGCCGCCCTGCCCGAGGAACAGCTCCTGTCCTGGGGCTGGCGCATCCCGTTCTGGCTGAGCGTCGCCGTCGCGGTCACCGGGTGGGTCATCCGCCGCACCCTGGAGGAGACCCCGGTCTTCGCCAGGCAGGCGGCGTCCGAGGGTGTGGCGAAGATGCCGCTGGCCGTGCTGTTGCGCGACCACTGGGCCGATGTGCTGCGGGTCGTCGCGGCCGCGGTGATCGCCACGGTCAGCACGGTCTTCACCGTGTGGGCGCTGTCCTACGCGACCAGCGACGCGGTCGGTCTGAGCCGCACCGGCATGCTGTGGGTCGGCGCTCTGGCCAATGTGGTCGCCCTGGGCGCCATCCCGCTGTGGGCCCGGCTCTCGGACCGCGTCGGCCGCCGGCCGGTCTTCCTGGTCGGGGCCGCCGGCAGCGCGGTGGCGATGCCGCTGTACCTCTGGGCGATATCCACCGGCAGCTTCCCGCTGGTGCTGGTCACGGGCCTGCTGGTCTTCGGCATCGTCTACAGCGCGGCCAACGGCATCTGGCCCGCCTTCTACGCCGAGATGTTCCCCACCCGGGTCAGGCTCTCGGGCATGGCGATCGGCACCCAGACCGGCTTCGCCATCGCCGGCTTCGCCGTGGCCTTCGCCTCGCAGATCGCGGGCCCCGACGGCGACAACTGGGCAGGCGTCGCGCTCTTCGCCGCCGCGCTCTGCCTGCCGCCGGTCGTCGCCGCGCTCTCCGCCCGCGAGACGGCCCATGTGGCGACGGAGCACCTCGGCGAGCGGAACAGCGGGAGCGCCGTGGAGGCCGGGGTGTCGGTCAAGGCCTGACCGGCGGTCCCTGCCGGAAGGGGTGCTGGGAGAACCCTCCCCCGGCCCCCTTCCGGCCCGTCCGCGGGCGTCACGCCTTGCTGCCCGCCGGTTCGGGTACGGCCTGCCCGGCGGCGGCCCCGGCCTCACGCTCCGGCGGCCCTGCCTCTCCGGTGCCGGCCAGGAGCCTGCGCGGACCCGCCAGGGCGTACGTCAGGCCGAAGCCCGCCGCCACGACCGCGGCACCGCCGACCGCGTCCAGCACCCAGTGGTTGCCCGTGGCGACGATGGCGGAGACCGTGAACAGCGGGTGCAGCAGGCCCAGGACCTTCATCCACGCCTTCGGCGCGAGCAGGGCGATCACCACGCCGCACCAGAGGGACCAGCCGAAGTGCAGCGAGGGCATCGCCGCGTACTGGTTGGTCATCGCGGTCAGCGCCCCGAAGTCGGGGCTGTCGAGGTCCTGCACCCCGTGGACCGTGTCGATGAAGCCGAGCCCGGGCATCAGACGCGGCGGCGCCAGCGGGTAGAGCCAGAAGCCGAGCAGGGCGAGGACCGTGGCGAAGCCGATGGAGCTGCGGGCCCAGCGGTAGTCCGAGGGACGGCGGACGTAGAGCACCCCGAGGATCGCGAGGGGCACGATGAAGTGGAACGTCGAGTAGTAGTAGTCGAAGAAGTCGCGCAGCCAGGGGACGGTGACGACCGCGTGGTTGGCCCAGTGCTCGATGTCGATGTGCAGCCACTGCTCGGCGGCGTGGATCTGCCGGCCGTGCTCCTCGGCGGTGCCGCGCCCGGCGGTCGCCGCGAGCCGGACCTGCGCGTACGCGGAGTAGACGACCCGGATGAGCAGGAGTTCCAGCAGCAGGTTGGGGCGGCTGAGCACCCGCCGCCAGAACGGCAGCAGCGGCACCCACGCGAAGCGCGCCGGCACCGGCCTCGCGTACTCCGTGGGGATCGCCCGCTGCCAGTGGGGCGAGGTGCGGGACAGGAAGGGCACGGCACAGGCCGCGCCGAGCGCGGCGACGAGCAGCACGTTGTCACGCAGAGGAAGGACCACGCCGACGTTCGGCAGCAGCATCTTCCCCGGCAGGGTGAGGACGAGCACCACGACCGCCGGCCACACGAGCCGGTCCGCAGCCCGGGTGCCGACGCGGCCGACGACGGCCAGCAGCACCCACAGCAGCTGGTGCTGCCAGGCGGTGGGTGAGACGGCGACGGCGACGCAGCCGGTGACGGCGACGGCCAGGAGCAGCTGCCCGTCCCGCGCGTAGCGGACCGCGCGGCGCAGCCCCAGGACGACGACGGCGGCGGCCAGGGCCAGGAACAGCACGATCTCCAGGGGGCCTTCGAGCCCGAACCGCAGCAGCGCGCCGTGCAGGGACTGGTTGGCGAGGCTGTCCGGGCGGTCGCCGAGTCCGGCACCCGCGAGGTGGTGCACCCAGTAGGCCCAGGAGTCACGCGGCATCACGACCCAGGCCAGGGCCGTGCAGACGGCGAAGGTGACGCCCCCGCTCACGGCGGCCCGGCGTCTGCCGGTGAGCCAGAACAGGACGGCGAAGAGCAGGACGGCCGGCTGGAAGGCCGCGGCGACACCGGTCAGCACACCCGGGAGGCGTTCACCCCGCAGCGCGAAACAGGCGAGGAGCACCAGCAGAACGGGCAGGATGCTGGTCTGGCCCAGGAACAGGGTGTTGCGGACGGGCAGCGAGACCATCAGCAGGGTGATCGCGACGGGCGCCGCGAGGAACGCGGTGCGCCGGCTCACCGGTGCGGGCAGGGCCCGGACGGCGACGTAGCCGAGCAGGGCGACGAGCAGCAGGGACCCGAAGGTCCACACGACACCCAGGGCCTCCTCGGCCGAGACCGTCAGCGGCTTCAGCACCAGCCCGGCGAACGGCGTCCCGGTGAACCGGCCGGGGTCGTACAGGGATCCCGCCATGTGCAGGACGCCTGTCGCGCCGGTCCAGGTCTCCAGATCGGTGAGGCGTTCCCCGGGCGGTGTCCGCAGCACCACCGCCACCTGCCGCACCGCCAGGACCCCGACGAGCAGCCAGAGGACTGCTCTGGCCACCGCTGCCCTCGCCCCCGGATCCGCCGCCGCGTCCCCCCGCACACTGCGCTCCACATCAGTCACGCTGCGCCGACCCTCCCGTTCGCATGCACTGTCCCCTCGGCCCGGGTATGTGCGGATGAAGCCTCGCATTGCCCTATGAGGTAGACACAATCAACCCCCTCTTCGCCTGACTGTCACCACTGATTTGCCGAAAGAATGCCCGAATACCGCTGGGTGGCACGCCGGTCGGCTCGGGTCGGCACCCGTCCCGGTCCGGGTTCACTCCTCCTCGTACCGGGGTACGTCCGCCTGCCAGCCGGCGAAGAGCGGCACGTCCGACGAGCCGTCCAGGACGACCACGCCGAAGGGCCGGTCGAACGCGATGTGCCGCACGGCCTGCGGCCTCGGTGCGGCGGCCCGCGTGGCCACGACCGTGACGGCCGCGGCCTCCACCCCCTGCTCGGCGATCTTCACCACCGCTTCCTGGACCACCTCGGAGATGTGGAGACGGACGGGCGAAAGGCCGGAGAAGTCCGCGGCGGCGGCGTCGGTCGCGAGCCGCACCCCGAGCGCCGCCAGCTGTCCGTGGACCCGCACACGCGTCCGCAGGGTGAAGCGCGGCAAGCCGAAGGTCACGGAATCGGCGTCGACCGGAACCCGCGATTCCTCGGGCGCCCACGCGGCGGGCAGGACCTGTGAGGCGCCCTCACCCGGCGCCCCCAGGACGAATCTGACCCGTGCCGGTGGAGCGCCGTCCGCCGCCCGCCGGCAGCGCAGCTCGACGACCTGCGCGCCCGAGGCCGTCCACACGTCCCCCGTGGGGACGGAGGCGTGCATCGTCGCCACCGGCGAGGCGGCGCCCGCCGCGTCGGTGAAAGGGACTTCCCGGGTGCGGGCCGGGGCGAACGGCAGCTCCCAGTACGCCTTCAGCGCCAGGGCGTTGACCAGGGCGAGCGCGACGTCGCTGCCGACGTCCAGCGGCAGCCGCCCGATCAGGCCCTGGGTCCGCTCGCGCACCCACGCGTCCATCTCCGCGGCGTCGGCCGGGCCGAACGGGATGTCCGGCAGCGAGCGTTCGTACTCCGGGTGGAGCGGCGCCGTGTTCCACACCCTGGTCGCCACGTGCAGCGCCTCGGTGCGCCCCCAGTCCCGCGCCGCCTGCGTCACCGCGGGCGCGGCCTCCCGGCCGGCCAGGCCGAGCAGGGCCCGCAGCTCCTCGGCCGTCTCCGCACGGGCCCCCGCCGCCACGGCCGTCATGGCCAGCCACAGCCCGGCGGGCGAGCACACGAAGCCGCCGCCGGGCCGCTCCAGTTCCCGTACCCACCGTGCTCCGAGCCGCCGGACGGCCTCCTCCACGAACGGGTCCCTCATCATCGCTGCCCCCTGCACCTGATTGGTTCGTCCTACGGTCGTGTGACAGCAAGAATGACCCGATGACCTGGACCGTGGACCCCGAACACTTCGCCACCCCGGACGCGGCCCTGTTGCTGCGGGACTACTACGCCGAGGTGGCCGGCCGCTACTGGGGCCGGCCGGCGACCACACGGGAGATCGACGACGGCCTGAGGGACGACGGCGTCGACCTGCTCGCCGCGCCCACCGGCGAGTTCCTGGTGGGCCGGTACGCGGGCAAGCCGGCGAGCTGCGCGGGCCTGCGGCTGGTGGACACGGCGACGGCCGAGCTGACCCGGGTCTACGTCCGCCCGGCGTTCCGCTCGACGGGGGGCGGCGGCCTGCTGCTCGCCGGCGTCGAGGCGGCCGCGCGGGCCTACGGGGTGCGGTGGATCCGGCTCGACACCCGGAACGACCTGGTGGAGGCGCGGGGACTGTACGCGAAGCACGGCTACCGGGAGGTGCCGGCGTTCAACCAGGGCCCCTACGCCGAGCACTGGTTCGCCAAGGAGCTGTGAGCGCGCCCGGCGGCCGGGCGGTTCGCAACCCGCAGCGGTCAGCCCACCGGGGTACGTCAGCCCACCGGGGTCAGCCAGCCGGGGTACGTCAGCCCACCGGGGTCAGCCCACCGGGTGCGTCAGCCCACCGGGGTCAGCCCACCGGGTACGTCAGCCCGCCGAGTGGTCGCGGCGCGGTTCGGGCATGTGCGGCCGCTCCTTGCTCGACCCGCTCACCTCGGCGGACAGCTCCGACACCAGGCGGACCAGGTCGGTCGGCCGGTCCGGGCCCCACCAGTCGCCCAGCAGCTCGGCGAGCGACTCCTCACGCGCCGCGGAGAGCCGGACCACGGCCTCCGCGCCCTTCTCGGTGAGCACCAGCTGCATCCCCTCACGCCGGGCATAGCCCTGCCCCTCCACCTGACGGGCGGCCGACGTGATCACCCGCAGCGGCACGGGGGCGACCTCGGCCAGCCGGCCGGGCTCGACGGTGCCGTGCCGTCTGATGCGCAGCAGCAGCCAGCTGGCGGCGGGCTGCAGGTCGTATCCGGCCTTCGTGGTGATCTTCTCGTAGATCTCCCGGCGCCCCTCGCGGGTGGCGAGCACGGACAGGGCGCGGGCGCACTCGTCGTACGAGGAGCGGTGTACCGGGTTCGAGGCCAGCGTCTCGCTGCTGTCGGGTGCCGTCACGGAGCCGCGCAGGGGTTCCTCCTTGAGGAACCAGGCGAAGACGAACGCCACGAGCACGACGGGTGCCGCGTAGAGGAAGACGTCGGTGATCGAGGTCGAGTACGCGCTGAGGACCGAGGGCCGCAGATCCGCCGGGAGCCGGCCGATGCCCCGGGGATCGGCGGCCAGGGCGCCCGCGTCGAGGCCGGGCGGCAGGGACCGGCCGCTGAGCGCGTCCTCGAGTTCGCCGGTCAGCCGGTTGGTGAAGAGGGTGCCGAAGACGGCCACGCCGAACGATGCGCCGATGGACCGGAAGAAGGTCGCCCCGGACGTGGCGACGCCGAGGTCCTCGTAGCCGACGGAGTTCTGCACGATGAGGACGAGCACCTGCATCACCAGGCCGAGTCCGGCACCGAAGACGAAGAAGCAGAGGCTCATCGTCCAGGTGGAGCTGTTCTCGGAGAGCGTGTGGAGCAGCAGCAGGCCCACCACGGTGAGCGCGGTGCCGGCGATCGGGAAGACCTTCCAGCGGCCCGTCCGGCTGACGATCTGGCCGGAGCCGGTCGAGGTGATCAGCAGGCCGAGGACCATCGGCAGCATGTGCACGCCGGACATGGTCGGGGTGATGCCGTGCACGACCTGGAGGAAGGTCGGCAGGTAGGTCATGGCGCCGAACATCGCGAAGCCGATGACGAAGCTGATGACGGCGACGAGGCTGAAGGTCCTCCTGCGGAACAGCTTCAGCGGCAGCACCGGCTCGGAGGCCCGGCGTTCGACCGCGACGAACGCCACGAGCAGGACGACGGCGAGGACCGCGAGCACGATGATCTGCA
This sequence comes from Streptomyces sp. NPDC102402, assembly GCF_044765765.1. Taxonomy (NCBI): domain Bacteria; kingdom Bacillati; phylum Actinomycetota; class Actinomycetes; order Kitasatosporales; family Streptomycetaceae; genus Streptomyces; species Streptomyces sp. NPDC102402. Next base: position 679,255 of record NZ_JBIWKR010000003.1, on the reverse strand, counting down.
CGGAGCCCCAGGCCCAGGTGGTCCCGCCGAGCGAGGCGACGAGGATCAGGCAGGTGGCGACGGAGGCGATGAGGAAGGTGCCCAGGTAGTCGATGGTGTGCTTGGTGCGGCGGACCGGGATGTGCAGGGCCGCGGCGATGACGAGCAGGGCGACGACACCGATGGGCAGGTTGACGTAGAAGACCCAGCGCCAGCTGAGGTGCTCGGTGAAGAGGCCGCCCAGCAGTGGCCCCAGGACACTGGTCACACCGAACACCGCACCGAAGAGCCCCTGGTACTTGCCCCGTTCGCGCGGGGTGACGAGGTCTCCGACGATGGCCATCGACAGCACCATCAGCCCGCCGCCACCGAGCCCCTGGAGGGCCCGGAAGGCGATCAGCTGCGGCATGTTCTGGGCCATGCCGCAGAGCGCGGAGCCGATGAGGAAGATGACGATGGCCGTCTGGAAGAGCTTCTTGCGCCCGTACTGGTCGCCGAGCTTGCCCCAGAGGGGGGTGGCGGCGGTCGCCGCCAGCAGGTAGGCGGTCACCACCCAGGACAGGTGGTCCAGGCCGCCCAGTTCGCTGACGATCGTGGGCAGGGCGGTGGACACGATGGTCTGATCGAGTGCGGCGAGCAGCATGCCGAGGAGCAGCGCGCCGATGGACACCAGGACATTCCGCCGGGACCGCCCCTCGCCGGAGTCCAGGGGGGGCGGGCTCAACTGCTGGGCCATGGGGCATCTCCTCGGGTCCGCTTCACCCCATCCTGGCCGCTATGCGGCGGTATGGCCTGCCGAGCAGCGGTACGGGCGTTGGGCCAGGCCGCGGCGGGCTGCATAATCGCAGGCAGTTCACAGGGGAGGGGAACCCACGATGGCCGGACAAGAGTGCCCGGAGTGCGGCGGCGAGCAGGGCGCGAGACCCGGGGCGAGGTGCGCCTGCGGAGCCGGCGCGGCCGAGCGGACCGGGCGGGACGCCCGCGCGGCGGAGATCACGGCGGCAGGGCGGGACGCCCGCTCCGCGGAGATCGCCGCGGCCGAGGACTTCGACCCGCTGCGCATCAGGCCGTACGTGAGGCTGGACAGCGACGCGGAGGACCGGGGCGCCCCCGCGGCGGCCACGACGATGCCGCTGTTCCTGGACGGCCCGCCGGACGGGGGGCCGGGGGGCACGCCCGGCGCACTGCCCGATGCCGTCGTCGCGGACGGGACCCGCAGGCGTACCGCCTCGGCCTACGCGGGCAGCGGGCCGGACCCCGTGCAACCGCGCCGCCGGCGTCCGTTCGCCGCGCTCGCCGTGGGGGCGGCCGTGGCCGCGGTGGTGGGCACGGCCGCTTTCGCGGGCGGCCTGTTCGACCAGGGGGACAGCCGGGACGCGGCGCTGCCCGAGGCCACGACGAGCACGCCGGACACGAGCGGGGAGCCGGCCGCGTCGGTGTCGCAGTCCCCGCCCGGGTCCCCGTCGGCCACACCGTCCCGGTCGGCTTCGGCTTCGGCGTCACCCTCCGCTTCCCCCACTCCCACGGCGAGCCCGTCGGCCTCGCGTTCGGCCGTCGCTCCCGCGTCGCCGTCGCCCTCGGCGTCCGCGACGAAGGCACCCACCACGGCGGCGGCACCCCCGCCCGTCGAGGAGGCGTCGGGGGACACGCTGCGGCGCGGGGACCGCGGCGAGGAGGTCGCCGAGCTCCAGCGCAGGCTGCAGGAGATCTGGGTCTACCGCGGGCCGGAGGACGGCACGTACTCGGAGCAGGTGGAACGGGCCGTCGCCGACTACCAGCGGTGGGTGTCGGTCACGGACGACCCTTCGGGTGTCTACGGGCCGGAGACCCGCCGCGCCCTGGAGTCGCAGACGGACGGCAGGGGGCGCCGTTCCTGACCCCGCGGACGCGTGCCCCGTGACGCCCACGGCCGTCGGATTGGCGTTCCGGCGCATGTTTTTGTATCGTGGAGGAACAAAGTAGCCTCCGCCCGTTCTCCCTGACCGGCGGGCGGGGCTACTTGTTTTTTCTTCACGCAGCCACGAGCTGCCCCCGCGTTCTGGAGCATGCCGATGCCGGCCACCGTCCTCGAAGCCCGCGCCCTCCTGTTGGACATGGACGGCACCCTCGTGAACTCCGACGCCGTGGTGGAACGCTGCTGGCACCGCTGGGCCCTCGCACAGGGCCTCGACCCCGTGGCGGCGCTCAAGGTGGTCCACGGACGCCAGGGCTACGCCACGATGGCCGCCCTGCTGCCGGACCGCCCCATGGAGCAGAACTACGCGGAGAACCGGATCATGCTCGCCGAGGAGACCGCCGACACGGACGGCGTGGTGCCCATCGGCGGCGCCCCCGCCTTCATGGCGTCCATCGCCGGCCTCCCGCACGCGCTGGTGACGTCGGCCGACGAGGCGCTCGCCCAGGCCCGGATGACGGCCGCGGCCCTGCCGATGCCGGAGACGCGCGTCACCGCCGAGATGGTCGCCGCGAGCAAGCCCGACCCCGAGGGCTTCCTCAAGGGCGCGGCCGAGCTGGGCTTCGCCCCGGCGGACTGCATCGTGTTCGAGGACTCCGAGGCGGGCATCGCGGCGGGCCGCGCTGCCGGCATGCGGGTCGTGGGCGTCGGCCCGCGCGCGGCAGCCCTCTCCCCCGACGCCCATGTCGAGGACCTGACGCGGCTCCGCGTGGAAGCGTGTGCGGACGGTTCGATCCGGCTGCACGTCGAAGCGGTCTGAGCGGACCGGCCACGGCCCGGGTGAGGCCCGCCCCGGGATCAGTCCCGGTGCAGCAGCCCCCGGGCGATCAGCTCCAGCACCAGCGCGACGGCGACCGCCTGCACCGCCATCAGTGCCACCAGGACGAAGAGCTGCACGGCGCCGGCCTCCACGGGTGACGCGCCACCCAGCAGCATGCCGACGAAGGCCCCGGGCAGGGTGACGAGCCCCACGGTCCGGGTCTGGTCCAGCCCCGGCAGCAGCGCGTCCGACGCCGCGGGACGGGCGACCTCGAGCCGGGCGTCCCGGTCGAGCAGGCCCAGCGCCATCCCGGCCTCCACCTCACCCCGTCGCGTCCCGAGTTCGTCGAGCGCGCGCCGCCCGCCGAGCACCGTCGCGGTGAGCGCTCCCCCGATCAGGATCCCCGTGACCGGGACGATCGCGATGCCGCGCACCGGGAGAAGCCCCGTGAGCAGCAGCGCCACGACCACAGGCGCGACGCCCGCGCCGATCGGCAGCGCGGCCCACCACCAGGTGCGGTTACGGGTGATCCGCCGGCCCGCGGTCCGTACGGCGACCGCGAACATCAGGGTCAGGAAACCGAGCAGGGGCCCCGTGGAGCGCACCACCCAGCCGATGAGCAGGGAGACGGCGGTCAGCTGGACCGCGGCCCGCACCCCGGCGACGGCGATCTCGCGGGACCGGCCGAGCGAGGCCCACGCGGCGACGACGACGGCGGACACCAGGAGCACGGCGAGCACGACGCCGAGCGTGGGACTGACCGGAAGCAGCACGCGGCCACCCTAGAGGGTGCGCCCTGGCCGGCCCCGAACCGTCGATCCGTCAACTCCGCTCCTCGAACAACCTTCGGACGGGACGTCAGAGCTATTGTCCTACCCCTTGATGTGACGTGCGCATGTCGCCACTCTGTTACCTGGCGACCACCCCACCGAAACCCGGCGCCGTCACGATGGCCTGGCCGCGCAGGTCGCTGCTCAACGCCCCCCCACATCAAGGGAGTTCACATGTCCGGTATCTACGCGCGTCGCATAGCCGTCGTCGCCGCCTCGGCCGCGCTCGCCGCAACCACCGGGCTCCTCACGGCCCCCACCGCCCAGGCCGCGATGCCCACCCCGGTCAGCGCCTCGACCGCCCGTTCGTATCTGAGTCAGCTCACCGTCTCCACCGAAGGCTCCTCGTCCGGCTACAGCCGCGACAAGTTCCCGCACTGGATCACCCAGTCGGGAGCCTGCAACACCCGCGAAGTGGTGCTGAAGCGCGACGGCACCGGCGTCGTCCAGGACTCCTCCTGCGCCGCGACCAGCGGCCGTTGGTACTCGGAGTACGACGGCGCCACCTGGACCGCCTCCGGGGACCTGGACATCGATCACATGGTGCCGCTCGCCGAGGCGTGGCGTTCCGGGGCCAGCGGCTGGACCACCGCCCAGCGCCAGTCCTTCGCGAACGACCTGACCCGCCCCCAGCTCATCGCGGTCACCGACAACGTCAACCAGTCCAAGAGCGACCAGGACCCGGGCGAGTGGCTCCCGTCGCGCACCGCGTACCGCTGCACCTACGCCCGCGCCTGGGTGCACGTGAAGCACTACTACGGCCTCAGCGTCGACTCCACCGAGAAGAGCAGCCTGCAGTCCGTCCTGAACGGCTGCTGACCGGCCCTCCCGCCCGGCGGACCTATCCGCCCTCCTCCGTCGTTCCGTACCCTTCGGAGCCACCGGTGACGGCGACGCGAGGAGGGCACACATGGCCGGGCTACGCCTGGGACCGCTGCTGAGGTACGTCGACTGGGAGTCCGGCTCCCGGGCGACGGTATGGGTGGAGGCGAGCAGGCCCTGCACGGCGGAGGTCCGCTGCGCGGACGGAGCGTCCGGCACCTCCCCCACCTTCGCCGTCGAGGGGCACCACTACGCCCTGGTGGTGGTGACGGGCCTGACGGCCGGCTCGACCACGCCCTACGAGGTGCTGCTCGACGGCCGCCGCGTCTGGCCGCCCGAGGACTCCTCCTTCCCGCCCAGCACCATCACCACCCCCGCCGTACCCCGGCCGGACGAGGCGGATCCGGTCCGGATCGCCTTCGGCTCCTGCCGCTGGGCCGCCCCGCCCGCCCACGGGCACGACCCCATCGGCCCGGACGCGCTCGACACGCTGGCGGTCCGTCTGGCCGCCGACCCCGACGCCGTACGCCCCGACGTCCTCCTGCTCCTCGGCGACCAGGTGTACGCGGACGAGACGTCGGGGGCCACCCGGAAGCGGCTCGCGGCGCGCCGCGACCTGACGGAGGCACCGGGCGCCGAGGTCGCGGACTACGAGGAGTACACCCACCTCTACGACGAGTCCTGGCGTGACCCGGACGTGCGGTGGCTGCTCTCCACGGTCCCCACCTGCATGATCTTCGACGATCCGAACGCATCTAACTGGAGGTTCTAGCGTACAGGCGTCCGTGACCAGCGCAAATGGCTGTAGCCATGGGGCAGTTGGGTAGCCACAGCGGACCGGGGCCTACTCCTCGCGGGTCACCCGCGCATGGTCGGTGAACACGCGCCGGAACAGGTCGTGCCCCGTCTTCCCCGTATGTCGCAGACACCAGTCTTGCGCGGCTTCCTGGTCATCCAGCGGGCCGGACTCCGCGCCGCATTGGTGCGCCACACAGAACGCCTCATATGTCACCCCGCCTTCCGGCGCACGACGAATCGTGTGATTGACGAAACGCACTACCGCTCTCACGCTCACTGGTGCCCTTCCGGGTGTCTGCGAAGAAAGATGTTGCAGTCGGTCACGGTCGTCCAGTCGCCACCCTTTCGGGCACGATCACGAACGTTCGCCAGCTCCACGCAACCCGCGCATCCCTCAACGGGCGTGGGCTCCAGGTCGGCTAACCGCAAGGGCAGTTCAACGGTCCCCGTGCTGTACCGCGTCGGCTCGGTCATGCTGGCATGTTCCGATAGGCAGACGTCACGCGGGAGTTGACCGGCGTTGACTATCCTGGACCCACCACCAGTCAACCCCCAGAGGTTCCACCATGAGTGACGATTTCGCCGACGTTGCGCGCCGGTCACTGCGGGACAGCGGATACAGCATGAAAGCCGCCGCGCGGGCAATGAACTATGACCCGTCGTATCTCTCGCGCGTCCTCAATGGGAAACAGCACCCGTCCGAGAATCTGGCATTGGCGCTGGATTCCCTGGTTGGTGCCGGTGGCGCACTTGCCGCAACACTTCTGGATGACGACGAAACGTCTCGGGTGGCACATAGCGCGGAGAATCCTTCCCGCCTTGACGCCGGAACCGTGGACGCATTGGCCGGAGTCCTAGCCGCTTATCGTCGCCTTGACGATAAAGCGCAACCGAGCAGCGTCATTCCCGCAACCATGGTGCAAATGCGGGAAGTTACCCGAATGCTGCGCGCCGCACGGGGACCGCATCGGGACCGCCTAGCTGACGTGGCGTCGGAATGGGTGCAGTTCGCCGGGTGGCTGTATGCCCAAACGAGCGAGCACAGCGAAGGTGTCCGGCTGCTCAATGACGCCGTGGACCTTGCCGACGAAACGGGAAATGGAACCCTTGCGGCACAAGCGCTGAACTTCAAGGGCTACATTGCCCGACAGCAAGGGCGACCGCATGGCATTGCCCGCTGGTTCGGTGCGGCAGCGAATACGCCGGGCGCGCATCCTGCACAGCGAATCGGTGACTATCTCCAGGCTGCGGCAGGGCTGGCCGAGATGAATGAATTGGATGCAGCGCTGCGCATGGTCGATGACGCCGAAAGGCTCATGGATGCAGCCGCCGCACTCCCCCCGCCCGAGACTGCCTATTGGCTGACCCCGGCTTTTAACCGGCTCAATATGGGAATCTGCACTCTCGCGCTGGGAAGGCACAGCGAGGCGGCCGACCATTTGCGAACCGGTCTCGATGGCCTGCCCGAGGAACTGCGTGATGCCCCTTGGTCCTGGGAGCACAAAGAGGCTCTGCGGCGGGCGACCGAGGCAGCGTGATCCGCCAATGCCCCCGACAGTAAGAGCCATCGGGGGCAGATAGGAACGTTCCTAGGTGATCAGCCGAAGAACATGCGGCCGTCGCGCTGCTCCATCTCCAGTTTGCCAGCCTCGACCAGCCGGGTGCGAGCGAGATCAGCGAGCAGCAAAGCGGCGTAACCGTCAACCTTCTTGCGGGAGTTGGGGTTCTCCTTACGGAAGCTGACGCCGTATCGGTTCGGCCACCGCTTAGCGTTCATCACATGGCGTCGCAGCGTTTCGTTTCCGATGTGCCGAACGTGGCCGTTCTCAATGGCAGCCACAAGGCGCGCATTGGCGTCTGTGAGCTCTCGGAGCTGACCGCCCGAGCCATCCATCCGGCGCGCCACTGCTGAGCCCGTAGACGCCCGCACAGCGAATCGGTCCCGGTACTCCTCGGACCATCGGGCAACGTGGCCATCCCACTGCACAGGATCAGCGAAGAATGCCGCCACATCGAACCGCTCGAATGCGTGGTGCACGGCACCCTCTACAGCCTCGCGGTCTACCTCCCAATTTTCGCCGGCTGGACCGTCCGGCTTTTCCCAAATACCCAGGGGTTCAATGAGTCGATCGGAGACGCGCATAGCGATTAGCGCTGTCGCATCATTCGTCTTGCCGCCATCGAACCCGAGCGTGATTCGGTCACCATCGGCCAGTCGGTCCGAGACGGTGAGTGCATCCCAATCCTGCGGATCAATCAGCGAATCCTCATCAACCACTAGCTGATTTAGGAACATTCGGCGCGACTGATATGCGGGATACGTGCCGCTGTAGATGGTGGAGATAATCCAATCCACGTCCAGCCAATCGGCATCCCCTCGGGCGGCGATGATGCCAGCGCGGAGAGAATCCCGATCACCGAGGACCACGGAAGCCGGAGCCTCGATCGAGTCGTAATAGAACCCAGCGAGGCGGGGGGTATCCGGGCTAATGTCGCGCAACTTAGACCACGCGTGATAAGTGCGCTCGGCCACGCTGTCCTCACCCGGCAAGGGGGCGTTCGTAATCTCAAGAGTTCGAGCACCACCGCCACGAGACTTGGCCACATTTCCCGCAATGGTCATTGCCATGTGATGACCACCGTTGGACTTGACCCAATGCTGAGTCTCATTCATCAGGGTAAAGGTTGCTCGGCGTCCTTCCAGCGCACGGGCCGACGCTGTCACGGCTTCAATCCGGCCGCCCACGCCGCTGTAAATGATCTCCTTACCGAGGTCAATTCCATACGCGGAAAGAGCATCGTTCGAGAACATGCCAGGAAACAGAGCCATGGTGTTCTGTGCCTGATCCTTGGACGTGGCCGCGACCTGAACCCATGCGGCAGGGTGCGAGATTCCCACAGGGTTTCCGCTGGCATCCCAATGAGAGAACCGGCAGGGTCCGACGAATTCGAAAGCACACAGCGCGGCAGCGAACGGGTCCTTACCGGCACCCTTGATCCGCCGTACTGTTCCCTGTCGGTAGACAAAAGAGCCGTTGTCGTCAAGCTCATAAAAGCGCATCACGGTGCGCGCTTGCTCACGAGTGAATCGCCACGGATCACCGGCGTCCGGGCCGTCCGGCTGACGCAGGTAACGAGTGCACCAGCGGATAGCGATATCACCTAGGGTGCGATTCGGTGCGGGGACCGTATCGGGAATCGTTCGTATCGGCTCCATCAGCCATCCCGATACGAATCAAGTAGTTCATCTAGGCCGGTGTCGATGTCATCCGGGCCGGACTTGGTTAGCTCCACATTCAGGCGACGACGAGCGCCCTCGGTCGTGAGCAGTTCACCGGCAGCGCTGATGACCGACGCGAATAGCTGACCGCTGATCCGCTGACCCTGGCTGAGATTCCGGGACATAGCCTCGGCTACGTATCGAGCCTGCGCGATATCCGAGCGCTCATAGAAGAAAGACTGCCCGGACTCAAACAGCGACTCGAACCACTCGATAGCGATTGGGTGCCAATTCGGGTCGGCTTCGGGATGCTGTGGCCGGTCGCCAGCGGGAGCGCGAGTAATCGGAGCGGCAGGCTCATTGGTGCGCCGACGCATATCGGAACGCTTTGGAATAGGGCCGTGAGCGCCCATGGGGAACCCCCAAATGGAATAGGTAGCGAAAGCACCTAGGAACGTTCCTAGGTGGTGGACACGCTGTGTGATGACCCCGATGGGGATTCCGTGGAATCCAAGGCAAGCGGGCAGCTTGGGCGACCCCTGGACCCGTAGAGCCCGAGCGCCTACACGGTTACGGTTAAGAAGAGACCTCAAGAGGAGGGGGTGCCCAGGGCGCGCCTTGGATTCCACGGAAGCACCCCGAGCCGGCCGTGACTCAACGTGAAATGTGTGCGGGAGCCAGCGGCGAATGCGGCGAGGATCACCAAGGGAATGGCGGCGGTTCTCTGTCCTGCCTAGCCACCTGTGTTGTCGGCCGGGGCGTTGCTGCTCTCGCTGCTGCTGACTCAGCCTGTGTCTTCTGCTTGTGGTGCCATCGGCACAGCAATTGCAGGTTGTCCAGGGCGTGGTTATCGCCACTGACTACGTGGTCCACGTCGCTGCCATACGCCCCGCATCGCTGGCCGGTATCGAGTAGCACCGCCCGACAGGCACCCCCGTCACGCTGAATTACCAGCCTGCGAATGTGCGCCCAATTGGCGGGAAGACGGGAGCGCCGGTCACTGCTGGCCCACGACACGACCGGCCTCCCGCTCATCATTGAACGCGCGCATAAAGTTGCGCATCTGTGCTTCGCCTGAACCCTCGGTCTCGTTCCAGCGCCGGAGATATTCAGTGCGCTTGCGTTCATCCTCGGCAGGCAATGAGACGCCACGGAATAGCGGCAGTGTCTGGCAATGGCAATCCGGGTGGTACTGATCCGGGTTGTCCTCGGCCACATAGGACCGGGTGGAGCGGGACGCATTACGGCTCTCGCTGTATGCAGCGCCACGACTGGCCAGCATTGCGCAGAATCCGCAAGGGTCGGCATCCGTCTTGCGGTAGTAGCCGATTACCTCGGGGTCGTTCTCGCGGGCATCTGCCAGCGCATCCCGTCCGCCTTGCTCGGCCAGTCGGCCACCATCACGCGCAAGGTTCGTGCCAGCGCGAGACATAACGTCGTCAAGCTCTGCGAGGAATTCGGGATCGTCTAGGCGTCCCCGCTGAGTCTCCCGAGTAACCGGGGCAGCGTGGACGAAATACGATGCCGCCGCTTGACGTGCTTCCGAGACAGTGTCTCGCTGGCCACCTGGGAACGTTCCTAGGTGCTCGCCTATGGCTAGCTCACGAACTCGGTTGTGATACCGGGTGCCAGCCTCGTAAGACTGGTCCCGGCTCTCACTCACCATGTCGCGGTAGGTCTTCCACAGCGCGTCAGGGTCGGAATCAACCGCACGCCAACTAAGCGTTGCCCACCACTCCATAAGCCGCTGTGCGAGGCTCCCGGAGATGGCTAGCTGCTCGTTGTAGTAGGCCCGAGACGCGCGGTCGATGTCCGCTTGCGTCATGCTGCCACCGGCTCAACTTCGGGCGGTAGCACGGACTTTGCCATCGCGTTAGCCATCTTGGTTAGCGGGTCCATCTGCTCGGCGAGTAGACGCCATTCCGCAAGCTGCGCCGGGGTCATTCCGGGGACCATTGCCCACGCCGCCTCGGCCGGGACAGCCATTGCCGACACCATCTTGCCGAGAGCATCCACGGTCGCCGCAAAGCTACGGGGAGCAGTGTCACGCCATACAAGCTCAGCATCAGCGGGCAGGATCTCGCCCATTAGCTCGGCCACCGTCTGGAATACACGCTGCCACGCGCCACCGAATGCGCGCTTACGGTCATCGACCTTGCGCTGTAGCGATTCCTGAGCAGCCGCTAGAGCCTCGGCGGATAGGTTGATCATGTCGCCGGATAGGTAATGCGGTGGGAGCGCACCAATAGCGGCCAGGTGCTTAACGGTGTTGTTGTACGCGTCGAGATACGGACCGATATCCGTTGCATCGAACTGGCCGGTCTTGGTGTCCTTGTCGGGGAAGATCAGCAGCCGAGCGGCCGAGAACATAACGGCGCTCTTCTTCTTGATCCGGCCGAATAGGTCTACGTCGTACTGGCCATCCTTTGGAGCATTGACGCCAGCTACCCACTTCTGCCGGTGCGCGCCGTACTGGATCGCGATAGCCGTCGATAGCTCGATGTTGTTCAGGTTGTCCTGAATCGGAATCAGCGGCTCAACCTCCCCGAGGGAGGGGACATTGGGAGACGTGGACGCCATATTGCGGAAACGGATGATAGGGCAATGCGAAAGCCCGTGCTTTAGCTGTTCCACAACCACGAAATCGGACGCGCCGGACGCGTCGCCCTCTTCCTTGCTGACCAGACGGAACACATAGGCGTCATCGTAAAGGTCAATGGTCGCAAATCGCTTGCCCTCGGAAAAGGTGGTTCCGTGGACGGCCGCAGCGATCGGATAAGGGTCGTTGGTGCGCTTGAACAGCGCCGTGACGGACAGCGGGGAGAGTGGTTCAATCTCGGGCCCGCCGTTGCCAGGAAGAACCCGCACGTAGGCTTCGCCGTAGGCCAGCGCGTCACGGTGTACGGCCGTCTGAGCCTCCACCATGCCGTTTAGGTCCCAGGACTCCCAGACAGGGAAGTTGTCGCCTCCACCGGCCGCACGGAGCCCGTCAACGTAGAGATTCGACGCGACGGCATCAACTACCAGCGGAAGGAAGTTCTTCACGCTGCGCTCTCGGAATACGCCGAACTCGGTAGCCGCTTCCTCGGGCATGTACGCCGGTGCGTGGTGGCCATGTAGGTACTGCTCGACGCGCACTAGTCGCGGGTTGGTCGCACGGTACTTTTCCAGGATGGTTCCGAGGACCGGGCCCATGGTGGGCGAGTCGATCCCCTCGGGGCCGTCGGGGCGAGAATGGCGCGCGTCAGGGGATAGCCAAACGTCCATTACTCACCACCGAGAGTCATCGGGTTACGGCCCGTACGGGTCTGCTCGTAAAGCCGCTCAACTAGTGCGGGATCGTAATTGACCGCATCGGCACCCCGACGGTTACGCGAGTTGGCGCGATTGGTGAACCAGTCGTCAATTTCGCGCGTGACCTTCGGCATGAACTTGTCACCCATGAGTGCGTGAGTTTCAATGCCAGTGCCAGCGATACCGCCGCTGTCCTTGCGACTCATTGGGAGCTTTCCATCTCGGGCCCGTTCCCGGTAAGTCCGCTGCCATTCCTTGACGTGTGAATCAAGAATTCGCTTGATTCCAGCCGGCATCGGGTCATCGTCATCATCGAAGAGATTCATTTCGTCCATGAACTCGGCACGAATCTGAGCGCGGGACGGGCCTGCCTCGGTGCGACGCTTTGAGATATCAGCGCGCTTACCGTCGATCTCTTCAAGCTGCGTTCGTAGCTGCTCGGCCAGGCTGACTAGCTCGGTGTCCTCGGCGTCAAAGGCGGCCGGGTCAATGTCCGGCTGATCCTCGGTCTCTGCGCTGGGATCTAGGAAGCTCATGGATTACCCCCAATAGGTTCGGGAACGGAATGCGGGAACGATCTGCGCCCGCTCGCAAAGGTCGAAATCAGCGCCAGCGGCAACCGACGTAATGCCGTCCTGACCGAGGTAGCGCGCGATCTGCTGCTTTTCCTCACGGGTTAGGGACGGCTTCCCGAGCGAGGAGGCCCCGCCGTACTGGTACTGATATTCACCGGCCATCTCCGACCGGTAGCCCTCGGGGTTCCGAAACCAACGAATGACGACCTGAGCGGAAATCATGGAGAACAGATAGGGCAGCGGATCGGGGCGAACGTCCCACGCTGCCTCTAGGTCGATCAGCGCTGATGTATCGAGAATTCCCGTGCTGATCATGAGCCGATCGGCGTCATTGAACGTGGTTCCCATTCGGGCCTCTACGTCTTCAACGGTGCACATCGGCACGGGCTCAATTGGTGTCGTCACGCGTGAGCCTCCGGAGATCAGCGAGCAATTCGGCAAGGGGGGTCGGGCGACCGGCGATTACGTCCGCTGCCTGGCCACGGATAAAGGCCGTGGCGATGGTCCACGCGGCCGGGTCGTCGGCGAGTAGCGAAATGGCTACGTCGTGATCAATTCGTAGGGTGATTACGTGCACTTGGTCACGCCCCCCGATCGGTGCCGACGCTGGCGAATGCGTGCGGCAATGCGCTTGCATTCCTGGGAACAGTGCTCGGACGGGATGCCGCCGTGGCGGATGTCCAGGAACCGTGAGCCGCAGATGCGACAGCGGGAGCGGGAGAGAGAAATGGCAGTCACGCAGCAACCCCCTTTCTGGTCTGTGACAAAAGGGGAAAAGAATGACCCTCTCGATTGCCGGGCGAACGGATCAACCGAGAGGGTCACGCCACACATGCGCAGACTCAACCGCCAAGAGAGGGGACGGGAGCCGGTAGCGCACGGGCGAGAATGTGGGTCACCTGGGAACGTTCCTAGGTGATCGAGCGGGACACGCGCTCGTATGCCCACACCTATAGAGAGCGAGTTCGTTAAGGGGGTTGCGTGGATTTCACCGCAATATCGAGGCCGGCTGGACTACCGTTACCGTTTCGTTACATTGAATGGAAAGGTGGGCAATTCGACCGGGCCGGAATCGCCATTCAGCGGGAGGGGTTCGGCACTGCCCGAGAGAAAACGACACACCTCTAAACCCTCTCTGACCTGGGGTTATTGTGCTTGGGGTGGTGTTGAGTGTTGATTCTGAACTAAAAGTTTCTTCCCAATGGGGTTTTCCACGGGCCGAAAGATTTCTCTCTCAGGAACAGCACTCGACACACTCACCCCCTCCCCGCTGTGTAACCGCCCTTTTCGCTGCCGCTTCACTCAAAGGCTCTGTGCGCCCACCTAACGGCCTCGCAGGGCATCGCCGGTACTCGGTCCCACCTTGTGGCTGTAAGGCGCTCACGGGGCCGTACAGGGCTTCCTAGGGCATAGCAAAGGGCCCCGCCCGGATCTCTCCGAACGGGGCCCGCTGTTGTTCAGGTGTGGCTAGAGGGCGTCAGCGTGAGCCGCGCCTAGGTAGTCGGCAGCATCGGCAAGCCTGCTGTCCCTAAGCGTCAGGTCCACCCGCGACCTATCGAGACTCCGCCACCCACCGGCACGGCCGGGCTTCACAGCGAGGAACGCCCCGGCGTCCGTGAGCATTGCGCGCCTGCCCGCTGTGTCCTCAGCCTGCCACTCGTCGGCGAACCTGCGGCCGGTATCGATCCGTTCGACGTAAGCCGGTACGGCGGGAGTCTCTTCAAGCTCGGCGAGTCGGGCGTCAAGGGCGTCTGCCCGCTTCTGCCACGCTGCCTTTGCGGACGAACTCCGCTGCTGCCCCTGCTGCTCCTGGTGCGCCTCATACTCGGCCAGCGTCGCCGCGATTTCGGGGGCCGGGTCGTATCCAGGGTGATGGATAGTCCGAGTGATTTCGAGACCGCCGGTCAGCCGCAGGAACTCTTGTTCCACGTATTCATCGATCCAGTCCGCCCGGATATTGACAGTGTTTTCGCAGACCTCGCCACGGGCCGAAGCGCCACAGCGATAGGTCGGACGCTGCCCCGGCTTGGATTCCTGCGAGTTGAGATACAGCCGTCCGCCGCAGGATGAACAGTGGGCAATACCGAACAGCAGCGCGTTTGTGTCTCGCCGGGCGGTGTTGTTCACGCTGCGCTCATCCAATAGCGCTTGGACGCTGTCGTATTCGGCGCGGGTCAGGATCGGTTCCCGTGTCGCCATGACCGGCCGTCCCTCGCCGTCGCGCACCGGCTTTCCGTTACTCAGCTTCCAGCCGATCAGAGTCTCACTCCGCAGAATGCGCGCGAGTGTGACGGAATTCCAGCGGGTCGCCCTCTTGATTTCCCGCCCCTTGTGCTCCGACCATCGGTCGGTCGGTGACGAAACCCCAGCCTTGTTCAGCGCGTACACAATGCTGTTCACGGTCGATCCGCTAACCAGTGCTGCTATCGCGCGCTCAATGACCTTGACGGCTTCCGGGTCAGGAATGAGAGTCCACCCGCCACCTTCCAGCGGGGTGGGCAGATAGCCGTACGGGGCACGTGAGCCGCGCCACCTGAGCGGCATTGTGCGAAGTGCAGCCTGTGCACCCTCGACGCGCTCCCGGATGCTCTCGGCTTCCATCTGCGCGGCGAAAGCCATAAGCGTTGCGATGAGTTCACCAACGACGCTGGCCATGTCCAATTCGAGTCGCGCACCGCCGGGGCCCTCGGCGAACAGGAGACGCTTTCCGTGCTTGCGCGCCCACGAGATCAGCGCGGACATGTCGGCCATGGAACGGACCGCGCGGTCAAGCCTCCAAAACACGATGACGTCGAATTCGTCCGGACGCCCCAACCAGGAACCAAGTTCCGGACGTTCAAAGGGAGTTGTCTTGGACGCGCTGACTCCGAGGTCCACGGCTTCACCAACGATGCGTGCGCCGATGGCTGCGGCGGCGGCATGGTTGGCGGTGCGCTGGCGTTCGGGTGAGGTGGTTTCGTCCGTCAGAACGCTAAGACGGATAGCTGACAGGGCACGGGGGGCGGCGTTGTTCATGCCATCCCCGAGCGAGTTGGTGAAGTTACCCGCGCTGACCTGCGGTTTTGCTGCCATGTGGCTTGCTCCGTAGAACCACTAGAACGGAGCGTTCGGAGACCACGACGTCGTGGACGACTGGAACACCAGCGAGGCCTGGGTGCGGGACATGCGGCGCACCCCGTGGTGGCACGAGCGGATCGTCAGCGGGCTCATGTCGTACTGGGTCTATCAGCACCTCGGCAACCTCTCGCCCGACGCCCTGGAGGCCGACCCCGTGTACGCGGCCGTACGCGCCGCCCCGGACGGAACCGAGACCCTGCGGGCCCACGCCGCCGCGGCCGACGCCGACCCCACCCGGACCAGGTGGAGCTACCGGCGTGTTTTCGGCCGAGTCCGGGTGCTGATGGTGGACACCCGGGCGGCCCGGGTCCTGGAGGAGCAGCAGCGGTCGATGCTCCACGCCGAGGAGGCCCGGTGGCTGCGCGACGAGATGCTGACGGACCCCGGCGCCTACGACCACCTGCTGATCGGAACCTCGCTCCCGTGGCTGCTGCCGCCCCTCATACACGACACGGAGACCTGGAACGCGGCTCTGTGCCGCGGGGAGCGGGGCGAGCGCTGGGCACGCCGCGGGGAGAAGGTGCGCCGTGCCGGTGACCTGGAGCATTGGGCCGCGTTCCCGGACTCCTTCCGCCGCCTGACGGAGCTGCTGAGGGAGGCGGGGCGCATCCGTGACGCACCGGCGACGATATGCGTGCTGTCGGGCGATGTGCACCATGCGTACGTCGCCCAGCCCCAGTGGTCCGATTCCACCCCGGACGGCACTCCCGCCGCGCACGTCCTGCAGCTGACCTGCTCCCCCGTCCACAACTCCGTCCCCGGATACATGCGAACCGGATTCCGGTTCGGCTGGAGCCGGGCGGGCCGGTGGCTCGGGCGCGCCCTGGCACTCCACGGCCGGACGGGTCGCCCACCGATGCGCTGGCGCAAGACGGGCGGGCCGTGGTTCGGCAATCAGCTCATGACCCTCACCCTGCGCGGCCGGAAAGCTGCGCTGACATTGGTTCAGGCCAGGGCCACACCCACGGGGGCACGGTTCGAGACCGTCCTGGAGCGTTCGCTGACCCCTGACGACTGATCCGTTTTCAGCCAGTCGACAGAATGTTGAACTTGCAAGTAATAATGAGGTCACCCTAACCTGAGGGGCCCCGATCGGTTTCACGTCCCCAAACCGAAGGAGCCCCACCTCCCATGTCCATACGTCTCAACCGGGCACAGCCCTACGCACTCGGTCTCTTCCGAGTCGTCATCGGCTTCCTCTTCGCCTGCCACGGCGCCGCCTCCCTCTTCGGGGTCCTCGGCGGCTCCATGGGCGGCGGCACCGTGCCCACCGGCACCTGGCCGGGCTGGTACGCCGCGGTGATCCAGCTCGTCGGCGGCACCCTGGTCGCACTCGGACTCGGCACCCGGATCGCCGCTCTGGTCTCCTCCGGTTCGATGGCCTACGCGTACTTCAAGGTGCACCAGCCCGAGTCGCTGTTCCCCCTGCAGAACGGCGGCGAGGCATCGGCGGTCTTCTGCTGGGCCTTCCTGCTGCTTGTCTTCACCGGCCCCGGCGCCGTGGCCGTCGACCGGCTGTTCTCCTCGCGCGGCGGCTCCGCGCGTGGGAGCGCGCCCACGCACGAGAAGGCCCAGGCCGTCTCGGTCTGACCGCACACTCCCCACGCCCCGGCCCCCCTCCTCCCGAGGGGGGCCGGGGTCGTACGTGACCTGCGCAACATCAGCCGCCCACCCGGCGAATACCAGGTGAACCGGGTGCACGGCAGGCGTACGCTGTACAGCTGACCCTGCCGCTCCTGCCGCTCCCCTGCGACGTCGCGGCGTTGACACGGAAACACGGGATCGGGGAGTAGAAAAGTGCTCGAGAGTGTGGGCGCGCTGACCGGCAGCCCATGGATCTACGCAGTGGTCGCCCTCTCGGTACTCCTGGACGTCTTCCTGCCCGTCCTCCCCAGCGGCGTGCTGGTGATCACCGCTGCCACGGCAGCGGCCGCGAGCACGACCACCGTCACCGCCGCGGCCGGCGAGGCCACCCGGCAGGTGCCCTCGCTCCTGGCGCTGATCCTCTGCGCGGCCACCGCCTCGGTGCTCGGCGACCTCGTGGCCTACCGCGTCGCCTGGCGCGGCGGCGACCGGCTCGACCGGGCCATCGCCCGGTCCCGCCGTCTCACCTCCGCACAGGAACGCCTGGGCGCCGCGCTGAGCCGTGGCGGAGGGGCGCTCGTGGTCATCGCCCGTTTCGCCCCGGCCGGACGCTCCGTCGTCTCCCTGGGCGCGGGCGCCGCGCACCGCAAGGTGAAGGAGTTCCTGCCCTGGTCAGCCGTCGCCGGGGTGGCCTGGGCGGTCTACAGCGTGGGCCTCGGTTACTTCGGCGGCCAGTGGCTGGGCGCGGGCTGGCTGGGCACGGCCGTCTCGGTCCTCGCCCTGTTCCTCGCGGGAGCGCTGGCGGCGCTGGTCGTCCGGCGTCCCGCGCACGCCGCCACCGCCCCGGCCGCCGGAGCCACGGCCGGGACCTGAGCACCCGGTCGCTCAGACCCGGGCGGCGGCGCCCCGTATCTCCAGGCCGTCCAGCAGCCGCTGGGTCGCCTCGGCGATCTCGGCCACGGCGCGGTCGAAGACCTCCTGGTTGTGCGCGGCGGGCGCACGGAAGCCCGAGACCTTGCGGACGTACTGCAGGGCGGCGGCTCTCATCTCCTCCTCGGTGGCCTCTTCGGGGATGGCGGGCGGACGAAGCGTCTTGATGCTGCGGCACATACCTCCAGTGTGCGACGCACCACTGACAACGCCCCCTCAGGACCCACGGCGCGTCCGCGGAGCCCGGCCGCCCCCGGCCCTTTCGACCGGCGGGAGGACGTAGTTCCCGTCGAGAACGGCCTGGCCGGGCAGGTGCAGGCGCATCAGCGGCCGGAAGGCGCCGGCCGGCACCGGCAGCCAGTTCGCGGCCGCACCGGGGTCCTCGGGCCGTTCCGCGGACAGGTGCAGCGTCAGCGAGCCGTCGGCGCCGTACACGAGCCCCGGCGTCCGGTCTCCGATCACGTAGCGGTCCGCCGCGTTCGCGACCAGGTGGCCGCCCGGGCTGTCGTACACGGTCAGCGACCAGAACGCCCGGACCGGTGGCGGCGGTGCGAGGCGTACGACGTAGCGATGGGAGCCGGTCAGCGAGTGGCCCCGGGAGTCACGGGACGTGTGCGCGTACACCGCCTCGTACCCATGGGGCAGCCACCGCCCGCGCCGCGCGGCCACCGCCCTCACCAGGTACGACGCCTCCCGGTCGGGAATCCTCCACTCCGGCGACCCGAGCGTCCCGACACCGAGGTGGTCCAGGTTGTGGTCGCGCAGGTGCGGAACCGTCTGCCAGGCGCCCGGCGGGCCGTCGGCTGCGGTCGCCGGCCGCCGGGCCGCCTCCTCCACCCGCAGCCTGCCCAGCGCGAGCCCCCGCCCCAGAGCGCGTACGAGACCGGGTCCCGCCGACACGTACGGCGAGATGCCCTCCTCCAGGAGCCCCAGCGGCTGGAAGCGGTCCTGGTACGCACGGTCGGGGGCGGCGGGCGGGAAGTCCGCCATCCACACCCGGAGCTCCTCGAAGAACCTCAGTTCCCCCGGAACCCCGGACTCGGTCGCGGGGAGCCCGGTCCGGTGGGCACGGTCGCCCAGGTGCGTGAGGGTGAGCTCCTGCTGCAGCGCCCTGACCCGGGGCATGTCCTCCGGGCCGTCGCACGCCAGGCGGCCGACGACGGAGACGACCGAGGTGGGCGCGTCGATCACCCCCGACACCACGTCCGGCACGGTGCCGGACCAGCCGGGCGGCACGATCAGCCAGTCCCCCTCGCCCGTACCGGTCGCCCGGGGGCCGAGATAGGCGAAGGCGTTGCCCCACGCGTCCACGAACTGCAGGACGTAGTACGCACCGGCGGTGTCCGGGACGTGCAGCCTGACCGGCCCCCCGGACAGGTCGAGCTGGGCGAGCGCGTCGACGAGGTCGGCCGGGGCGAACGGGACGTGGGTGCCGGGCGTGGCCGGCCCGTCGGCATGGGCGAAGTCGTTGAACGGCGCGGGTGCAAGCGCGCCGCACCCCTCCTGGAGGCACGCCTGGACCGCCGACAGCTGCCGGACGAGCGGCGACCCGTAGACGTACGCCTCGGCTGCCAGCCCCGTGATCGCGTCCGGTTCCATGCCACCTCGCCCGCGGTTCACGTCAGATGACCGGCTTCGCCCGGTGGGAACACAGGGCCCAGATCACGAAGGTGTCGAGCGCCACGGAGATGATCGCCCACACCGGCTGGTACGGCAGCCAGACGAAATTGGCGATCAGGTTCAGCGCGGCCAGCACGATGCCCACGCCCCAGGCCCAGGCCGAACCCTTGAGAATGCCCCATCCGACGAACACGAGGAGCACCCCGAGGACCAAGTGGATCCAGCCCCAGGCGGTCACGTCGAATGCGAACGTGTAGTTGCTGACGCGCGTGTACACCTCGTCGGACGCGATGCCCGCGATCCCCTTGACGATGGCGAGGATGCCGTCGACGAGGAGCACGACCCCCGCGAACATCACCCCGCCCGCCGCCCAGGGGCTCCCGGGGCCGGCGGAGGAGGGGCGCGGGGTGCCGGGTTCGGATGCTGACTGGGCCATGGGAGTCCTCCGCTCGACGAACCGTCCCGCACCGCTGCGGGCAGATCCGACCCTGTGCGCCGGTCGCCCGCGCCACGACCCCGACGCGCCCGTTCGGGTGACGGCCCGCCCCGCTCAGGCCGCTCCCACGGTGACGACCTGCCCGAGCGCGTCGACGGTGACCGCCACGCGCTCGACCTTGTTCGTCAGCGCCAGGCCCGCCCACACCGGACCCCACAGACCGCACGAGAAGACGGTCAGGAAGGCGTGCAGGACGTGGTCGACCGGCTCACCGCGCACCAGGACCGCCTGGCTCCCGGAACGGGACTCCACCCGCCACCCGGCCGCGACGCGCCGGGTCACCACCCAGTCCAGGACCAGTCCCCGCCGCACGGCGTCGGGGGCCTCTCCACCGGCCCCGTAGTAACCGGGGGGCGGCTCCAGTGACGCTTCGGGCCGGCGTGCTCCACGACGTCTCACGGGGCTCACCTCCAGGTGTCGAGATCTCCGCCTCGCCACTCGATC
The DNA here is from genome assembly GCF_044765765.1 of Streptomyces sp. NPDC102402. Lineage (NCBI taxonomy): Bacteria > Bacillati > Actinomycetota > Actinomycetes > Kitasatosporales > Streptomycetaceae > Streptomyces > Streptomyces sp. NPDC102402. Next base: position 658,832 of record NZ_JBIWKR010000003.1, on the reverse strand, counting down.
AGCTCCGGCTGGTCCAGGTCGATCTCGTCGGCCCCCTGCGCGAGCCCGGCACGCCGCAGGAACGAGGCGACGTCCCCGCGCCCGTGCGCCAGCCCGACGATCTGCCCACGCACGGTCACCCGCCGCCCTCCGGTCGGCGAGGGCGGATACACGATCACAGGCGGAAGTGCGGACATGCCTCCACCGTCCCCCGCCGCCTGCCCACGCGCATCCCGGGGGCGGTGGGGGGCGGCCGGGGCGCCAGGCATCGGCCGGGGCGCGCGTGCCGCGCAGCCGGCCGCTTCGGCTTCGCGGGACGCGGCGACACGGTGCCGCGGGGCCGCGGTGCCGCAGGGCCCGCGGAAGGTCCGGCTCCCCGGCGGTACGCGTCGGGCCGGGCTCCGCGACTCGACGCGTACCGCCCTCGCACGGCCGGCCCCCACCTGGTGGCATCGCCGCACCGGCGTCTTCCGGCCTGACAGGCCCCTGTTGGCCCCCTGGGCCACCGGACTCGCTAGGGTCGCCGGCATGACTGCCGCCATAGCCGCCATGATCACCGCGGTCTTCGGAGTGCTCGGCACACTGTTCGCACCGGTGCTCACGAGCCGGGTGACGAGTCGCCAGCGTGCGGCGGAGCGGCAGGTGGAGGAGGAGCGGCGGCTCTTCGAGGAGCGGCGCGCTGCCTACATCTCGATGAACCGGGCGACCGGCCACTTCCACACGCTCCTCAAGGACGCCCTGCACCGCACCCGCGACGGGGTCCTCACCGACGACGACCGGGCACGCCTCGAGGAGGGCCGGCGTGACTACCGCGACCGGTACGCCGAGGCCCAGATGATCGTTCCCGAATCCGTCCTCGACGCGTCCCGCGAGCTCAACGTGGTCCTCGCCGGGACGGACGCCGCGCTCAAGCGCATCGACCGCGGGCTGCCCCGCGACGGCGAAACGGCCGGGCAACTGCTCCTGGACATCAAAGCCGCAGATCCGAAGCTCGCCGCCATGCACCGCATCATGCGCCGGGATCTCGGCGTCCCCGACTGAACCGCCGCGGTCGCGGTGGGTCTCTGCTGTACTGCTGGCCCGGAAGGCGTACGACACATGGTGGAGGAACGGTGAGTGTGGGAAGGCGCGGCGTGCTGGGAGTCGTGGGCACGGCGACCGACGGCGTCCAGGGGCTGCGCAGCGGCCTGGTGGAGCCGGCGATCGCCCTGGGCTGGCAGGTGGCCGTCACGCTCACCCCGAACGCCGGCCGGTGGCTGAGGGCCGACGGTGAGCTCGGACGGCTGGAGTCCCTGACCGGCCTGCCGGTACGCGACACCCCCCGCCTGCCGTCCGAACCCCGCCCGCACCCCGTCGCCGACTGCTACGTCGTCGCACCGGCGAGCGCGAACTACGTGGCCAAGCTGGCCACGGGCATCGCCGACAACCAGGCGCTCACGCAGGTGGGCGAAGCTCTGGGCACGATCGGCGTCCCAGTGGTGGTGTTCCCGAGGATCAACGCGGCACACGCCCGCCACCCTGCGTGGGAGTGCCACGTCGAGGCACTGCGGAGGGCAGGCGTGGACCTGGTGTACGGGGCGGACGTCTGGCCACTGCACGAACCACGCCAGGAGCCGGCGGACCGGGAGCCTCCGTGGGCCACGATCCTCGGCCGCCTGGGCCCCGGGACCCGTTGATGCGGAACACGGCAGGCGTGATCACGGCTGTGAGCAGCAACGCGACGTACTCGTTCAGCAAGCCCACGCGCGAGTCCGTCACCCTGCTCGCCGGGCTGGGTGTCGAAGGGGACGTCCACGCGGGCGGCACGATCCGCCACCAGTTCCGCATGACGTACGAACCCGACCTGCCCAACCTGCGCCAGGTGCACCTGATGCACGAGGAGCTCTTCGACGAACTCGCCCTCAAGGGCTACGCCGTCGCCGCGGGCGACCTCGGCGAGAACATCACCACCCGGCACATCGATCTGCTCGCCCTCCCCACCGGCACCCTCCTGCACCTGGGCTCGCAGGCGGTGGTGGAGGTGACGGGCCTGCGCAACCCGTGCGCGAAGATCAACGACTTCCGTCAGGGCCTGCTCGGCGAGGTCTTCGCCATCGACCCGGCCTCGGGGGACTTCACGTTCAAGTCCGGCATCATGGCCGTGGTCCTCCACGGCGGCCCGGTACGCCCCCACGACACCATCGAGGCCGAACTCCCGCCGGGCCCCCACCGCCCGCTGGAGCGGGTCTGAGCGAGCGGACCCACCGGCGTAGGCTCCGCTCGTCCGCATGAAGAGCGTGCACGACCGAGGGGGCGTTCATGGGTGGTTCGGGGAGAGCAGACACGCAGACGGAGGACGCGGCACCCGGCAGCAGACCCCGGCCGCGACGACGCCTGCTCCGACGTCTGGGAGTCGTCGCGCTCGTCCTGGCGGTCCCGGTCGGGGGACTCGTCTGGCTGTTCCAGGACGACCTCTTCCACCCGTTCGGCGACGCCAGGGCCTGCGAGGGGAGCGACGCTCCGCTGTCGGACTTCCCCGGCGTCGGCAACGCGCCGCTCCCCGACGACGCCTCGGACGTTCACTACTTCACCCAGGACGGCACCGCCCAAGTCTCCTTCCGGAGCAGCCGGATACCGGAGTTCCTCCACCGGTCGGGCCTCCTCGCCGAGGGCGCGCCCCCGTTCGACAAGCAGGACGGCGGTGCGTACGGGCTGGGAGACGGCGAACCCGATCGTCCCCAAGGCCTGTGCGGCCCCGCCCTCCGGGGCCCCGCGTGGATGTACGGCGGCACCTTCGTCAGCGTCCTGGTGGAACGCTCGGACATCAACCCGGACGCCTTCCGTGGCCCGGCGGCCCGCGCGGTGGTGACGTACAGGTCCCCCTGACCACGGCCACCGTCCGAACTCCCTCTCTTTTACGCGGATCAGGCTGATCGAGCCGCCTTCCGACGGGTCCCTCCACCGCGTGGCTTCGAACCGACAGGGATTTCGGACGATGAGCCGTACGGCCCCGGGCAAAGGTGTCAGCGGACCTGCCCGCCCTTCTCCGGTACAACGGTCTGCATGAGCTGGGTGGCGAACGTGATGATCTCGGTCGACATGGCCGACGGCGCGAACGTGGAGGGGCTGAGCGAGTGGTTGCGGACGGAAGCGCCCCGGGACGTCCGGCCGGAGTCCCGTGGGGTGGGCTTCCTGAATCTGATGACCGCCCCCCGGACCAACCAGTGGGGCGGTTGGAAACAGCCCGAGTGCGAGGTGTGGGCGGGCGTTCTGAACCACGCCGACCTCGATGCCCTCAGGCGTCGAGTGTTCGAGGCGCCATGGCGCGAGCCCCATCTGGTCCAGCTGATGGTGATGGACCAGGAGGAGGGTTTCTTCCGCCTGTGGATGCTACGAGGCGGTGAACTGCGGCAGTTCGCACCGCTCCAGCCGAACGAGGAGGGCGGTGGCTTCTATCAGCACCTGTGAGCGTGCGGCACTCGCGCCCGCGCCCGCGCGCCGCACGGGCGCGGATCTCCCCGGAAGGAAGCCCCGTGGTCGACCCCGCGCTCAAGCGCGCCCTGCGCGTTCTCCGCTCGGTGAAGTCGCAGAAGCCACCGGACGCGGACTCCGTCGAGTTCGCCGACTGGCGAGCGAGGATCGCTGAGGCCTTGGACGCGTTGGTCCCTGTGCTGGACTTCGAGGAGGACCGGGACAGAGCCAGGGCGGAGGCGGCAGCAGCACGGCAACAGGCCGCAGACGTGCGACGCCGCGGAGACAACACAGGGGCCGGCGAGCGCTGATGCTGCGGGCGGCCCGATCGTGTTCGCGGCGGACGACCTCGTAGCCGCCTTCGTCCAGGACCGCGACCGAGGTGAACCGGGGGGTGGTCGATGTGGTCGCCGCTCTCACTCTCGGCCCGGTAGCAGGCAGCTCCCGTCGGCCCCGCCTCCGCCCGGCCCACGGACCTGATCTGGCTCCACACGCCTTGGGCCGGCCGGCCTGGCCCTCTCGTCGCGACCACGCCCTACCGACCGCGCGTAGTGAACCACCAGACAGCGGCAGCGGCGATCCCGGCGATGACAGCGCACGCGAACAGGGCGCCGAACACGCCGCCTGGGCCCACTATGCCGATCAAGTTCTGCTCCCCAGCTACCCATCGCACCCGGTGCGCGATACCCGCGACCGGTCCGGCCACGCGCGGAGATCAGCATCGCACCCACGCCTCCTCTCGTGGACTCGAAGAGGAGAAGCCTGAGGGACTGATCTGAGCTGCTGCCGTGCGGATCAGGCGCGGCGACCTCTACGGGCGAGGCAGGGCGAGGCATGACCAGCTCGCCCGACCAACGGCCGACCGCGGCTCCACCAGACGGCCGCCCTCCCGCCGGTACGCCTGCTGCGCGTCGCGAGGCCCGGGGCACGGGCAGGACTCACCGGGCGGGGACGCTGCTCGATATGGTCAGATCCGATCGTGCCGCCTCGTGCAGCAGGTTGAGCACCTCCACCAAGGGAATCGGCCGGAGTTCAGCCAGGCCGCTGGAGGGGACCCGGGCCACCGTGAGGAGCTCCCACGTCCGTTGATTGACCGCGTGAGCGGCGGTGGCAGCCTTCTCGTGGCTCAGCAGGACGAAGGTTTCGAAGAAGATCGACCTTCGGTTCTCGCTCGCCTCCATCTCACTCAACGCGTCAGCCGAGTCCTCCCCTTGATCGCGGGCCCGCCCGGCGGCCATGGCGGCCCTCTGAATCTCCTTGATGCACGTCACGTACTCGATGTACGTGTCGAGCTTCCGCTCGTCCCATCGCGTGGCCATCTCCCGCCGGAACTTCGCTCGTTCAGCCATGGACGTCGCGAAGTACGAAGTCAGAGCGCCGACGAGGACGCCGACCAAGGTGAGGATCTGGGTGGCCATGGTCGACAACGTACCGTCGCGGGGAGTCTTCGGTCCCGGGCATCGGAGAGGCGGACCTCACGCCCAGCGGCCAAGCCCACGGCGTCGGACGGGCAGCGGTCGGACCACGATGACGACAGCTCCGCCTGGACGGTCCGGTGAACGGTCGTGGCACAGCCACCGTGGTGTCCGGCGCCTGCTCGCTGCGTGACGTCACAGGCGTCATGCCGGAATGAGGTCCGGCCACCAGGGCGGGATGTTTCCTGGGCACAACGGGGCGGGATAGGAGTCCGGCATGCCAAGCCATGTGACAAGGAACCAGGTGAACCACAGGGTGAAAACGAGCCCAGCGGCAAGGGCGCTCCTGCGATGACGTCTTCCGAGGGTTCTGAACAGGATCACCCACGAAAGCGCGGCGGCAATCCATATGAGAGGCGCGAGAAACAGCAAAGTCATGCCATTGGCCACGCCGTTGCCGATGCCACAGGCAGCCCATGCCTTCCCCATCGCAGCAGTGGACACCACCGCGGTCAGTCCGCCGAAGAGGACTCCGAACCCAATTCCTCCTGGCCAGCGGCTCGGAGAGCTCGACGGTACTGTTCCCACGACCCATCTCCCCCTCGCCGTAGCAGGTGCGGAGAGTACCAACGCCCCGCAGCGCGTCCTGAAGCAGCCCGCTGGTGTCCTGGCCCGCCGTGACGACTGTCAGCCGTTCCCCGGGCTGTCGACGCCGTCGGCGGCGGATGAGGCTTCGGAGGTCTGCTCGACGACGTGGAGAAGCTCGCCCCGGCCCCTCCGCTGATCCGGTCAGCGCTTGCCTGTACCGCCTTCCACCGGTGTGCCGCCGCCCGGCACGGGCCAGCCGGGGGCAGAGACAGCCCGCGGCTGGGGGTGCGGCACCCGCGGCGGCTGCGCGGCGCCTGGACCCGTGGAGAAGGTGTCTGCGGACGCCCGATGCGACGCAGCCGAGGGCTGCCGTCACCTACTACCGTCAACGCCCCCGCAGCGGCTTGCTGCGGGGGCGTTCTGGCTGCTGGGCGCGGACGGTTTCGAACCGCGGACATCTGCTTTGCACGTTCGCTCGGCTCAGCTGTATGAGGCCTGCTACCAGGTACTGCCATGCCGCTCGTGACCGCGTAACGCTGCCCTCGACCACCGGTGTTGACGTCAGCCATTGATGTCAGATGCGCCGCATGAGTAGCCCTGCAAGGCCAGTCAGTACTTCTTTACGCCTACGTGGTCAACGATGAAGCGACGATTTTCGGGGTCTAGGGCGAAGTGAATGCGTCCGCAATCACTGTGTGAAACCCCGTCCCGCACCTTCACATGCGGCAGGGTGTCATGCTGCTTACCCCCGTAGGAGGCCCACCGCATCTTCGGATCCTTCTTAATGGTCAGATCGCTCGTTGCCACTCTCAGCCCATGCTGGGTGGAGAACCACTCGTCAAGGCGCGGCATAGACGGCTGCGGCTGCTCATAGAGGTCTGCTGCCGCCTTGGCAAGCAAGATCAACTGTTCAGTCATTTCTTCATGGAAGCGGTACTGATCTGACTTCCAGCTCCGCTCACCGTTGGGCGTGAACACGATCCGGCCCTCCGACGCCGCCTCCAGCGCTCGGTATGTGGGAGCCGCGACCCCCTTCTGCAAGTCAGGGATAGTCGCCCACGGGTCCACCGGTGCTGAAGGGGCACCAATGGAGACGCGTTCCTGCTCATAGAGCTTGCGCCACCGCGTCGCATCCTCTTCAAACTTGGCCGCGTCAGCAGCCTTGGCCACGTGCTCATCCGCCCGGGCCGCCTCCGATATGGCCAGCCCTTCCCAGTCGCTGACGCTTTCTTCCAGCTCACGTACGCGCTGCTCCAGTGCCGCCCGCTCTGCCACCGCATCACCAAGGCGACGGGCCTCCCCGACTTGGGCAGCCGCCCTTCGGGCAGCAGTCGCGCGCGCCGACTGCCGCGCCGCGTCCCACCCCCGGTCGGAGCCGCGCGCAAGCACGGACAGCTCCGCCAGAGTCCGCATCCAGTGCTCGACCATTCCTTCGACGGCGATCTCGGGCCGGGAATAGCGCGGATGGGACAGCCGGAGGTCGGGCCAGACCAGAACAGCCCCGCCATCGGGGACCTGCAGTTCAGGGAGTTCCCGCGAAAGCGCACGGCTGGTTGCGTAGTTGAGAGTGACGACCTGAGCCAGGCCGGCAAGCTGGGACGACGCCCGCCTGGCGAGCTGCCACGCTGACTCGTCCCGTGGCTGAATAACCAGAGCGGGCAGCCGGGTGGGGGCCGCCAGCGACTCAGAAAGCACCGATACCTCCTCGCTCTGGCGGATCGGTTCGAACCGACCGGTCACCACCTGGCTCAGAGTGCGCAGACTAAGCGCTTCGTCCCCGCATACCCTGCCCAACACATTCGGCCGGTACAACGACGGGTCTTGGATCGGAGCTAGCCAACCACTCGGGATCTCCTGTCCCATCATGACCCGCAACGACACCTGATCGGAGACCTTGGCCAGCGTCACCTGCGTGACGAACCGCGCACCACTGTCGACCGAATGCGACAGACGTACCCGCAGCGCCTGAGCAACGTCGCCTGTTTCAACCCACCAGTGCACTTGCCTCTGCTCACGGCCTGGCGGCTTGGCAGCCAGCAGCGCCTCTCCTGTGACGATCAGGTCCGCTGCCGTAGGCCCGCCGCTAGGAGGGCTGTTCAGCCACGAAGCAAGATGCTCACGCAGTTGCCCAAGCACGTCAAAGGAAACTCCGCGCGTCGACGACACGTCAAAATCGACCGCATACAGAGGCTGCATCCACACTCCTGTGCACAGCGCGCACTGATCACAACGCCTTTGGCGCAACCGTAGTGCGTGGCCGACCGCAACTGAACAGATCGCTACCCATCAGCATGACCTGGCTTAAAGAGATGGATGGTTCAGCGTCCCTCCGCGCGCCCCAGCACTGCTGGCCGTGCTCCCCTGTGCGGTGGAGGCGGATCATCATGCAGGTTGACGTGCCGGGCCCGGCGGTGCGAGAGACTCGCATCATGACGCCGCCGGATCCCGCCCCGCCCGAATCCCGCGTGCTGCCGGTCCCGCCGCCTCCGCGCTGGGCCGTGCGTGCCGCGCGTGGGGCTGCCTGGTCAACCGTCCCCTCCGGGGTGTGGCGCGTCGCGCTCGTGCTCGGGGTGCCGGTCGGGGTGATGGAGCAAGAAGAGTTTCTCGCCGCCTTCCCGCACAACTCCCCTCTGATCGGCCTGGCTTACGTACTGCTGATCGGTGCGGTCGCGGAAGTCGCCTCCTACCTCACGCTGGGCCTGGTACGGCCTTGGGGGGAAGTGATGCCCCGCTGGATTCCGTTTCTCGGAGGCCGCCCAGTCGACCACAGGATCGCGGTCCTCGCAGCTTCGCTGGGAGCTTTCGCGGTCACCTTCCTGTGGTGGGTCCTCTTCTTCGGAGGACTGCTGACCTCCCCCAGTCCGGATCCTGGCATCTCGGCCGGCGAAGCCCTCTTCGTCGCCGCCTACGCACCACTCCTGCTGTGGGGCCCGCTCCTGGCAGCGGTGGCCTGGTCCTACCACCGACGACACAGGACTTCTCTGTGATGGTGGTCGAATTCGGGATCCGATCCTGATTCGGGGGATGGAACCCGCCGGTAGTCCTGGGGCTCAAGGGGGCAGCACATGGCCAACGTTGTGAATCTGATCTTCTATCCCGTCAAGGGGTGCGCCGGCACGTCCATGAGCGATGCGCTCCTGACGCCGGCGGGCCTCGCGCACGACCGCAGCTTCATGGTCATCAGCGAGGACGGAATCTTCCGCACGCAGCGCCGGCACCCTCGCCTCGCGCTGATCCGGCCCGCCGTCAGCGCCGACGGCACCCGGCTCACACTCGAGTCTGACGACAGCGTGGAAGGTCACGGCACAGTCCGTCTCGACGTGACGACGTCCGCGCCACGCCGTGACGTCGATCTGTTCGGCACCGCCTTCCAGGGGATCGATCAGGGTGACGACGTCGCCGCCTGGCTCTCGGAGGTCCTCGGTACCCCCAGTCGTCTGGTCCGTGTGCCGCCGGAACATGACCGGATCGCCGATGGCCTGATCCCTGGCCCGTCCGGCTATGCCGACAGCAGTGCCGTGCACCTGCTGTCCCGCGCCTCCCTCGCCCTCCTCAACCGGCGGATGGCCGAGCGAGGTGCCCCACCCGTGTCGATGAACCGCTTCCGCCCGAACATCGTCGTCGACAGCCACGAGAGCGAGGGGGAGGGCGACTGGACGGCACTGCCGCACGCCGAGGACCACGCACGCCGCATCACCATCGGCGGTGCCGAGTTGGGCTATGCCAAGCTCGCGGTGCGCTGTGCCGTCACCCTGGTTGCGCAGGGGGCTGGGGCGCGGCAGGGGCCGGAGCCCTTGCGCACGCTCGCTGGCTACCGGCGAGCGGCGAGCGGGGGCGTAGTGTTCGGCGCGAAGTTCTCCGTGATCACGCCGGGGAAGCTGTCAGTCGGTGACGAGGTGGTCGTCAAGGAGTGGGGCGACGCCGAACTATGAGGAGAGCTGGTGCGATGACATCAGGCAACGCCCCACAGATCGGCGCACCACCGCTGGCTTGTCCTCAGTAGCCGTGTCTCAACCGAACATGATCGCTGAACTCCGCTGGTCAGGCATGGTTTCGCTCGGAGGAGGGAGAGATCCCGCGTCTTGATTCCGCCTGATCGTCGAGGGGTGCGCGATGACGTCGATGTTGGGGTTGCTGGAAGGGAGCCCGTTCTTTCATGCCCGAGACCGCACCCGAACCTCCGTCCAGACGATCACCCGCCGCCGGAAACCTCGAACGAGATCCGGATTGCCACAACGCACTGAAACGGTCCAGCCGCTGTCGGCATCAGCGTCGGCTGCTGCCAGAACTGCGGCGAGGATGCGTTCCCAGGTGCCGTCCATAGCCCACCTGATCAGGCGTTTGTGAGCGGTCCGGAACGAGCCGAGCTCGTCCAGCAGGTCCCGCCAGGGAGAGCAGGTGCGGTATTTCCACGCGATGGCTTCTAAGGTTCGGCGGTGATCGGCCCATCGTCAACCGCGGACCGGATCGGCCGGCATCAGCGGCTCGATCCGGTCCCGCATCGCATCAGTGATCACTAATCGGACAGACACGTCCGATCAACTGACCAGCCGATCAAAGAGACACGCTCTAGCCCTGCTGTCGGCTGAGAGGCACCGGCCGTCCGATCGAGCCGCCCAACCTGGACCGCATGCTGAAGCGGCAGCGTCCCGACCGTGGATGACCACGCCCGTTGATGTCAGAAGTAGATGTCAAAGGCCCCCAACCATGATCGGTTGGGGGCCTTTGCACTGGTGGGCGCGGACGGTTTCGAACCGCCGACATCTGCTTTGTAAGAGCAGCGCTCTACCCCTGAGCTACGCACCCGTGGATGAGGCAACAGGTTACATGGCCCACGGCCCCCCGCGGCAATCCGGTTGCCCGCCCGGCCGGCTCCCCGACCGGGAAGGATGCGGGGGATATCCCCACCCTGGAGACGGTAGCCGTCCGGATCGTCCCGGGGGCGGGTGCGTACGTACGGTGGTGCCACATCGGCAACGCTGCTCTCAGGGGGACTCGAACCATGGCCATCCGCACACGACGCACCGACGCCCTCGTGGCCGTCGCAGGGACCGCGCTTCTCGTTGCCGCGCTCAGCGGCTGTGGCAGCGCGAACGCGGAGGACTCCCCCGCCGAGCACAAGTCGTTCGCCTTCAGCGGGAAGGCGCTCACCATCGAGGCCGGCAACTCGACCCTGGATCTGGTGCCCGCCGACGTGGAGCAGATCGAGGTGACCCGCCGGGTGGACGGGTGGGTCGTGCTGGGCAGTGGGCCCGACCCGGCGTGGAGGCTCGAGGGGGACACGCTGACGCTCGAGGTGAAGTGCAAGGCGATGATCAGCAACTGTGAAGCGCACCACGAGGTGAAGGTGCCTCGCGGGCTCTCGCTCGCCGTGGAGGGGGACAACGGAGAGGTCACCGCGACCGGTTTCACCACTCCGCTCAAGATCTCCGCCGACAACGGGGGCGTCGCCGTGCGTGACGTCTCCGGGCCGCTGGAGCTTCACGCCGACAACGGCTCGATCGAGGCCGAGCGGATCTCGGGGAGGTCCGTGATCGCCCGCTCGGACAACGGGTCGGTCCAGCTCGGGTTCACCCGGGTCCCTGACCTGGTGGACACCGTCAGTGACAACGGGAGCATCTCCGTCGACCTGCCTGCCGGGAAGAACACGTACGCGGTGTCCGCGGAGGCCGACAACGGTGACGTGTCCGTCGACGTCCCCCGCAGCGACAGCAGCGAACACGTGGTGAAGGCGCGCAGCGACAACGGCGAAGTCACCGTCCGAAGTGCGAACTAACCGGCCCGTGCGTTCGTCCTAACTGGTGCGAGAATGAACCGGGCAGGTCGAATCGGCACGGGAGAGGGATGTGACGGCGACACACACGCGGCCGCAGGCGAAAGCGAGTGTCGGTTCCGCCGTCAGGGATGTCCTGGTGCTGATGCTGCTGCCGGTCCCCTTGGCCGTGGCGGCGCTGCCCGGCGCCTTCGCCGGTGGCGGCACGCGGCGCTGGTTCGGGGGGCGCGGGGAGAATCAGCGTGCCGACGCGCAGGCGGCGAAGGACGCTGCGGCCGAGGCCTTCTACGAGCTGGACACCGCTCAGCGGGATCTGCGGATCTCGATCGAGACGATCACCGCCGTGGACAGTTCTCCCCGCGCGCGCAAGGCGGCGGAGGACTTCACGGCGCTGGGCCGGCGGATCGACGAGGTCAGCCACGAATACATCACGGCGGTCGACGCCCACGACCTCGACCGTGACGACCTGGAGCCCTCGGCGGCGGCCGGAGCGCGGACCCAGCTGACCCGGGCCAAGGACGAGCTCGTACGGGTGAAGGGCGAGCTCGACCGGTTCGCCCAGGGGCTGGGGACGCTGCTCAGCGGCGCGGAGACCCAGCTCGCCCGGCTCGCCCCCGCGGTGGAGCGGGCCCGCCAGACGCTGCTCGCCGCGAGCAACGCCCTCGACGCGGTGCGGGCCTCCGGGCTTCGGGCGGATGACCTCGCTGCCCGCCTCGCGGCTCTCGCCCCCGAGCTGACCAAGCTCAACCAGGGCGCGGGGCGTCACGGCGTGGCAGAGACGCTGCAGCGCGCGGACCAGGTGCTGCGGGACGCCGAGGCGGTGCGGGCGGAGGCGGTCCGGCTTCCCGAGCGGGCGGCCGAGATCGATCGCAGGCTGGTCTCCCTGCGTACCCGGGCGCAGGCGCTCACGACACGCGCCGGACAGGTCGAGCCGGTCCTGAGCGAGCTCCGGCGGCGGTTCTCGGCTGCCTGCTGGCAGGACCTGCAGCCGGTACCCGAGCAGGCGGCGGTGAACGTCCGGCAGGCCGAGGCGAAGCTGGCCGAGGCCGCCGGGGCACGGTCCGAGCAGCGCTGGGCCGATGCGACCTCCCGGCTGAGTACGGTCCGGGCGCTGCTCAACGCGACCGACGAAGCGGTGTCCGCCGCCGGGGACCGACTGCAGAAGCTCGACGCGGTGGCGAAGAGTCCACAGGCGGAGACGGACCGCACCCGGTTCGCGATTCGGGACGCCCAGCGCCTCGCCATGGCCGGCCGCAACACACCCGACCCGCGCCACGCCCGCCCGCTGGACGACGCCGTGGCCCGCCTGGACCGTGCGATCGCCGGGCTCGACGGGCGCCATCCCGACTACTGGCACTTCCTCACCGAGACGGAAGCGGTGCGGCAGACGGCGAACCGCGTGGTCTCCGCGATCCGCGAGGAGCTCGGCACCGGCGGCGCCTGAGCGCACCCCCTGGCCAGTGGATCGGGTCAGTGGATCGGGTCAGTGGATCGGGTCAGTGGATCGGGTCAGTGGATCGGGTCAGTGGATCGGGTCAGTGGATCAGGCCGGTGGATCAGGCCGGTGGATCGGGCCCCGAGGGGGTCCCGCCCGTGGACCCGGCCCGTGGACCCGGCCGGTGGGTTCAAGCCCGAGGGGACCAGGCCCGTGGATCCGACCCGCCCGTGGATCCGGCCCGCCCGTGGATCCACGGAGTGCCCCGGTCATAAGTGACGCACTGGGCCGAGTGCCCGGCGGTGATCGGAACTGTCTGATTTGTCCCTAGCGGCCGACGGGCCGATCCTGGTAGTACCCAGCGGCTTCCGCTGAGGCGTTCCTGGCCGCACGCCGCCGAAGGAGGCCGTCATGGCCACACACGTCCTGCGCCCCACTGGCCGCCGCGGCGGGCCCTCCCGCCGCAAGGCCACGCCCCTCGACGAGCATCTGCCCGTCGACCACCGCCTCAGCCAGGTCTACCGGGTGGGGGCCGGCCTGATGGGCCTGCTGCTCGTCGCTTTCGGCATCCTCGGGCTCATCGACCGTATCGGCTTCTTCGACACCGGCGGTGACACGGTGGCGGGTCTCAACACCAACGGCGCGCTGAGCATCCTGTCCATCTGTGCCGGGCTGCTGCTCTTCGTCGGAATGGTCGTCGGAGGCAACTTCGCCTCGACCCTGAACATGGTCCTGGGCATCCTCTTCATCCTCAGCGGATTCGTGAATCTGGCCCTGCTGGACACCGGCATGAACTTCCTGGCGTTCCAGATGCAGAACGTGCTGTTCAGCTTCGTGGCCGGGCTGTTGCTGATGATGTTCGGCATGTACGGGCGGGTCAGCGGAGGTCTGCCCCACGACAATCCGTACTGGCGGGCCCGCCATCCCGAGCAGGTGTCGCGCGAGGAGCGCCGCGCACTCGCCCCGATGCCCGAGGTCGCGAGGCCGAAGAGGCTCTAATCTTGGGCCATGCCTCGTTACGAGTACCGCTGCCGCCCCTGCGGCGAGACGTTCGAGCTCAGCCGTCCCATGGCCGAGTCGTCGGATCCCGCCTCCTGCCCCGCCGGGCACGAGGACACCGTGAAACTGCTCTCCACCGTGGCCGTGGGCGGATCCGGCTCGTCGGCCTCCGCCGCTCCCGCCCCGTCGACGGCCGGGGGCGGAGGCGGCGGGTGCTGCGGGGGCGGCTGCTGCGGCTGACGGCCGCCGCGCCGGGCCGGCGGGACTTCCGCTCCGCCCGGCGTCGGGCGGGCCCGTCACGTCCGGCGTGAGAGCGTCAGCCCGTCCGCCACCGTCAGCAGCACGCTGTCCATCCGGGAGTCGGCGCGCACGTGGTCGTTGAACCCCCTGATGGCCGCCGTGGCCCCGGTGGCCAGCGGATCCGTGACGCCCCCGTGGAAGAGGACGTTGTCGGTGACGATCAGCCCGCCGGGGCGCATCCGTGGGACCAGCTCCTCCCAGTACGCGATGTAGTTGTCCTTGTCCGCGTCCAGGTAGGCCAGGTCGATGTGCGGTTCGGCCGGCATCGCGCGCAGGGTGTCCAGCGCGGGCGCGATCCGCAGGTCGACGCGGTCGGCCACTCCCGCCTTCTTCCATGCCTCCTGGCCGTACGCCGTCCACTCCTCGGAGATGTCGCAGGCGATCAGCACGCCGTCCGCGGGCAGCGCCTGGGCCATCGACAGCGCCGAGAAGCCGGTGAAGGTGCCGACCTCGACGATGTGCCGGGCGCCCGTCAGCCGTACGAGGAAGGCGAGCAGCGGCCCCTGCTCCTGCGCGGACTGCATGCCCGCATGGTGAGGCAGCTCGGCGTACGTGGTCTCCACGAGCTCGCGCTGCACCTCGTCCAGCGGCGGGTTGTGGGCCAGGGCGTAGGCGTACAGCTCATCGGTGATCTTGGTCTGGTTGCCTTGTGTCATACGGATCCCCTTGGTCTCGGTGACCCGTACAGCTTGCCGAAGATCGCTCGCTCCCGCTCGGCTGTTACGCCGGAGCGAAACGCTCAGCCGCTCCGAAGCCGAACGCTCAGCCGCTCCGGAGCGGAACGCTCAGCCCACGGTCCGCCGGGAGCCCGCGGCGCGCAGGAAGCGGCGCAGGATCTCCTCGCCCGCGGCTCCGCCCCGTTCCCTGAGCACCTCGGTGTTGGGCGCGCCCCAGCCGCAGTCGGCGAGCTCGCCGTGGCCCGGGCGCCAGGCCCTGTCGGCGGCGAGCAACAGGTCGGCGTCGAGGAGGGAGTCACCGGCGGCGAGCGTCAGTGTGGCACCGCAGCGTTGGGCCACCTCGCGCATCGCGGCGCTCTTGGTCAGCGGCTTGGGAACGGCGTAGATCTTGCGGCCCTGGAGCGAGACGGTCCAGCCCCGGGGGTCGGCCCAGGCGGACAGCTCCTTCACCCAGCCCTCGGGAAGGGCGGCACGGTCGACGACGAGGTAGGCGAAGAGGTCCTCGGCGACCCGTTCCTTGAGCAGCCAGGAGGGGTCGCCCGCGGCCCGGAGGTGGGCGCGGACCTCGGCGAGGGACGCGCACTCGTCGGCGATCCGGCCCGCCACCTGTGCCTGCCAGTCCGGGTCGGAGACGCCGTCGACGAGGATGTGCCCGCCGTTGGCGCAGATCGCGTACTGGGGAGCGGGGCCGGGCAGGTGGATGCGGCCGTACTGCTCCCGGGTCCGGGTGGTGGTCGGGACGAACACCGTGGTGCGGGCCAGCTCGTCGAGCAGTGAGGCGGCGGTCTCCGTCATGTAGCAGAGGGGCGCCCGGCCGTAGACCTCCACGCAGAGCAGGCGCGGGGCCTGCTCGTCCGGCATGGTCAGCTGCAGGGACGCCGCCGAGTAGATGAGGGTGCGGTCGAGGTCACTGGCGACCAGGGTCACGCGGTCACCCTGTGAGGGGGCCGCCGGAGGGTCCACGGTGGCGGTGCTCGGGGACCCGGCCGCAGGGCCGTCCAGGGGTGCGTCCACAGGCGTGTTCACGGTGTCGCTCACTTCGCCGTCACCGCCGTGCCGTCCGCGCCGGTGGCGCCGCGGGTGTATTTGGGGTGGATCAGCCCGACGCAGGTGTACGGGAGTTCCCCGACCTCCTCGACCGGTACGCCGCGCTGCTCGGCGAGCAGCCGCACATGGTCGAGGTCGGCGCCCGCGCCCCGCTTGGCCAGGATCTTCCAGGGAACGCGGCGGAGCAGCACCCGGGTCGTCTCACCGACGCCGGGCTTGACCAGGTTCACGTCGTGGATGCCGTACTCCTCGCTGATGCGCTCGACGGCCGCCCAGCCCTCCCAGGTCGGTGCGCGGTCCGCGGCGAGGAGTTCCTTCGCCTCGGCGTCCACGGCGCCGACGACCTCGTCGAAGCGCGCGGCGACCGTGTCGAGGAACAGGCCGGAGACGTCGGAGCCGGCGAGCTCACGGTAGAACTTCGCGCCGTGGAAGTCGTGCGGGCCGACCAGGTCGGAGCGCAGCACCGTACGGGAGATAAGCCCGGACACGGTGGAGTTGAGGCAGGCGGACGGGATGAGGAAGTCCTCGCGGGTCCCGTAGGTCCGTACGCAGCCGCCCGGATCCGCCAGTACGGCGATCTCCGGGTTGAACCCCTCGAACTCCTCCAGGGCGGCGGCGAGTTCGCGGGTGATGGCACCCTTCCCGGTCCATCCGTCGACGAAGACGACGTCCGCCGGGTCGTGGTGGGCGGCCAGCCAGCGCAGGGCGTTGGCGTCGATGCCGCGGCCCCGGACGATGGACACGGCGTAGTGCGGCAGGTCGAGGCCGTGCCGGTGCTGGGCCCATCGGCGCATCAGGACGCCGACCGGGGTCCCGGCGCGGGCGAGGGAGACCAGGACGGGGCGCGGACCCCGTTCGGCGAGCACGGTCTCGGTGACGGTGCCCACGGCACGGGCGATCCGGGCCGCCGAGGCGTCCAGGGCCGCCTTGAACAGCTCCTGGTACTGCGGGCTCGGCTGGTATTCGACGGGCAGCGACTCGGCGTAGTGCGCGCCGCCGCTCTGGATCGCCTCCTCGCGCTCCTCGGTGGGCGCCTCGAGGGGCGTGTCCGAGAGGTCCTGGAGCAGCCAGCCGACGTCGTCCGCCGCGTAGGAGGAGAAGGCGGGGCCCCGGAGGGGTTCGGGCAGCATGGCGGCTTCCTGCCTGTCGGAGGCCCTGCGGGAGGCCTTGTCGGGTGCCTGTCCGGAAGCCCGGTCGCAGGCCAGGTCGGAGGCCAGGTCGGACGCCCGTCCGGAGGACAGGTCGGACGCCCGTCCGGAGGACAGGTCGGAGGCCTTCTCGGACGCCCGTCCGGACGTCTGCCCGGAGGCCGGTGACGGGACGTACGAGGGCACGACCGCGAGCAGGACCTGGCCGGTGTGTGCGGCGAGCCGGGCCAGCAGCCCGTCGGGGGCGTGGAGGGCGGGGGTGTCCGCGGCGGAGTCGACGACGGCGAGGACGGCGTCGAATCCGGCTCCCGCGACGTTGTAGGCGTACCGGTCGCCCGGCCCGTCCGCGGGATCGTCGTGGGCGGGGAAGACGAGGCGGCTGCGTATCGCGTAGCCGGGGTCGTCGACGGCGAGCACGGGCGAGCGGGTGGTGGTGGAGTAGCGCACCTCGGCCGTGGTGGCGTCCTCCAGGGCGGTGGCGAGGCGCAGGGGTGCGTACATCAGCTCCTCGAAGCCGAGGACGAGCACCCTGCGGGCGTCGCCGAGGGCATCTGCGATACGGCCGGCCATGGCGGGGAGGGCTGCTTCCAGAGCGGCGCGGTGGGCGGGCGTGAATCCGTGCCGACCGCCGTCGGGCACACCGGCCGGCCAGTCGAGGGCGATGCGGGCGGGGAGGGACCGGGGCGCGGGAGCCTCCTCCGCTCCACTCGCCGTGTGCGCCGCGTCGTGCTCGGCCACCAGGCTCAGGCCCTTCTCCAGGACCCCGTCGGGCAGACGCACGGTGCCGCGGGCCCGGGCCACCAGGTCGACGCGGGCGCCGATCTCCTCGGCGAATTCCGCGAGCCGCCCCTGATCGGCCTCGGACCGCATGTCCACCAGCGCGACGATGACGTACCGGTCCCGGGGGTAGCGCGCGTGGAGGGCGCGGATGGTGTTGAGCACCGTGTTGCCGGTGGAGAACTCGTCGTCGACCAGGACCAGCGGGGAACCCTGAGCGCCGGCGCTCAGCAGGTCCGGGTCCTCGGGCAGCAGCAGGTGGGAGGTGGCGTGCGAGTGCGCCTCCTCGAAACCGCCCGCCTGGGCGACGCCGTCCACGGGGCGGCGGGTCGAGTGGAGGTAGGGGGCCACACCCAGCCCGTCCGCGACGGCGTGACCGAGGCCGGTCGCCGTCTCGGCGTACCCGAGGACGACGGCCCGGCGGGCCTCCCTCTCGCCCAGCAGGTCCCGTACCCGCTCGCCGAGCTCGAAGCCCGCGCCGTGGACGACCGACGGCCGCTGCGGCACGTGCTTGCCCAGGACGTTCGACACGAGCAGATGGGCGCGCTTCGGGTTGCGTCGCAGGGCGAGGCCCAGCAGCTCCCGGATCTCCCCGTCGCCGACGAGCTCCACCCCGAGCCGCCCGGCGACCCAGTTACCCGACCACTCCACGTCCACTGCCTCTTCTTCCCGTATGTGCTCGTGTGCCCGCCGGTGCTCGCCCATGTCCGCGCTCAGTCCGTCACGCCGGCGGCCAGGAGCTCGACGAAGCCGACGTCCTCGCGTGCCACACCGAAGACCTCCGCCCGCTGCAGGGTCCGCTCCGCCCAGGCGCGGTGCGGCTTCACTTCGTTCATCTTGTTCGTGTACGCGGAGCGCAGCACCCCGCCGCCGCCCCGCTCGGGCCGCAGGATGTCCTGCGCGTCGCTGTACTCCTCGTGGCTGACGACCGACAGGGCGTGCACGGGCATGACGTGGGACGGGTGGATGCAGGTCTTGCCGAGGAGCCCGTTGGCCCGGTCGAGGGCGATCTCGCGCAGCAGCCCGTCCAGGTCGTGCTCGATGAGCGCGGTGCGCAGCTCCTCGGCCTGCCCCGCGAAGGGGCTGCGGCGCAGCTGGGGCTTGAACATCCGCTCCTGGAGACGGAAGTACTCCCACACGGGTCCGGTGATGGTGAAGCCGGTGCCGTCCGCCCTGCCCAGCACGTTCACGACGTCGCCGATGACCGCGCCGACGATCTGGACGTCGTACGCCGTCATGTCCGGCGCCCGGCGCAGGCCGTAGGCGGAGCAGAAGTCGGTGACGCCGAGCCGCAGCGCCAGGATCCGCTCGCGGTACTTGTCGACGGTGCGGGCGATTCCCGAGAGGGTGTCGCTCCGGCTCTCCAGATGCAGCAGCTCGGGCGATTCGAGGACGGGCATGGCGAACAGCCGGTGTCCGCTGTCCGCTTCCGCGGCGGTGAGTGCCTCCAGGAAGAGCTCGCCCCGCTCCTCGGTGAATTTCGGAAGTACGAATCCGGACAACAATCGGACGGAGCTTCCGAGTCGCCGCGCCAGGTCGGAGATCTGTTCCGGTTCACGGACCCTGACGAAGAGCAGCGGCACTTCGGCGCCCCGCGTCTCGAGGTCGGCGAACTGCCGGACCAGGTTGGCCTCGGCACCGACCACCTCGGCGTCGTCGATGGAATCCTCCAGGCAGAGCACCATGGAGACGACTCCCCCACGGGCCTGCTTGATCACGTCGTCGGCCAGCCGGGGCCGGGTCGCGGGGCTGTAGAGCGTGGCCCCCAGCGCCGCGGCCAGCACGTGCGGGGAGGAACCCGCGTCGAATTCGCACGGCTCCCTGAAGAAGAGACTCTCCCGGACAGCGGACGAGATATGCCCGAAATGACGCATGTGTTTCCCCCGTACTGCCTTAGAGACCGGATAAACGTATGGCCGGTAATAGTACGTTCGGGTGGGTGTCTCCGGTTCCCCAGCCGTATGAACTTCGGATGTCCCCGGCGTATCCCACTCCCGCGCGGCGCGCCTCCGTGCCCCCCGCGAAGGGGCCCTGGCCTACTAGTCCGTACCCCCGCGTTGTCCGGACGCTCCCCGAGCAGGCAGGATGACCGCCATGACGCACGCGATGCTGAAGGGCTCGAACGTCCCTCTCGACGCCATGGCCGTACGGGCCGTGCTGCGCTGGACCCCGGGCGCCGGCGTCCCGGACGTGGACGCCTCCGCCCTGCTGATCGGCGCCGACGGGCGGGTGCGTTCCGACGAGGACTTCGTCTTCTACAACCAGCCGCGGCACCCCTCCGGCCTCGTGCGGCGCCTGCCCAAGCGCAGCGCGCCCGAGGGACTCACGGACACGATCGAGGCGGACCTGTCCGCGCTGGACCCCTCCGTGGACCAGGTGGTCATCGCCGCGTCCTGCGACGAGGCGGCGTTCGAGCGTGTGACGGACCTGCGGATATCGCTGTACGACGCGGCATCCGCCGAGAGCGAGCCGCTCGCCGTCTTCGACGTGCGCGCGGAGACCGGCGAGGAGACCGCCGTCATCTGCGGGGAGCTGTACCGGCGCGGTGACGGCTGGAAGTTCCGCGCGGTGGCTCAGGGCTACCCGACGGGCCTCGTCGGGCTGGCCACCGCCTTCGGGATCTCCGTGGACGAGGCCGAGGCGGCCTCCGAGCCCGGCCCGGCGGCCGTGCCCGACTCCCAGGCCACCGTCCAGCACCAGCAGCCCGTGCCCGACTCCCAGGCCACCGTCCAGCACCAGCAGCCCGCGCCGGACTCCCAGGCGACGGTCCAGCACCAGCAGCCCGCCTACGGCTACCCGCAGCCGTCTGCGGCCCCCCAGCCGGCCTACGGCTACCCGCAGCCCACCGCCGCGCCGCAGCCCGCGTACGGCTACCCCCAGCCCGCCGCGGCCCAGCCCGCCTACGGTTACCCGCAGCCCGCCGCCGCGGCGGCGCACGCCGCCGACCCGAACTTCGTGCTTCCCCCGCAAGGCCCGCAGTTCCTCCGGTCGTGAACCGGCGGCGCGGTCGCCCTTGACGGCACGCACTCAGGCCCGCGTCTTGTAGCCGCGTCCCCACTGCATGCCGTAGCCGTACATCCGGTCCAGCTCCGACTGGAAGCCGTACACGAATTTCACCTCGCGCCGCACGATCAGCTCGCCCTTGACGTTCTCCACCGTGAACACCGCGCACGAGCGGGCCTGCGGGGCCCGTTCGTCCAGCTCGATCTCGATGCGCGGGCCGTTGCCCGGGTAGAGCGTCACCTTGGCGTGCGTGCGGTCGAAGGCCGGGGTCTGGTCGTAGATGTAGACGAAGAACAGCAGGCGCTTGATCTCGTCACGCTTGTCGAGGTTCACGTAAACGGTCTCACCCGACGGGGCCCCGAACCGGTCGTCCCCGCTGAGCCTGACGTACGGCGCCGCGTTCAGGTCACCGATGAGGTTGCCCAGCGGCTGGACCACCCCCCTGGTCCCGTCCGCCAGCTCGTACATGCAGCCCAGGTCCAGGTCGACGTTGACCATCCCCTGCGTGTGGGCCTGGACCACGTCGGGCTGGAAGAGCTTCAGCGGGCGCAGCAGCCGACCGCTCTGCCGTGATCTGCCGCCGATGTCCGACGTGCGCATGCGCCACGACAGGTTGACGCGCAGATTGCCCGAGAGCGCGCCCTGCTTGTTCAGCGAGACCGTGGCATTGCGCTTGGAGAGCACGATCGAGTTCGTCGCGGAGTTACCCGACTCGAACTGCGACGCCCGCCGCGGAAACAGGCCGTCCCAGAAGGCCATCCCAACCCCCACACATATCGGTAGTACCGCCGGCCCCGCACATACGGCCCCACACGCCCCGCACGTCACTGCGGGGCGGCCACCGGGCCGGGTCCGGGTGTTTCCCGAGAACGCCGACGTGGGCCGCCCCGCAGAGAGAGCGTTCCTCAATCCCTACCGGGTCACACCCCGGAGGAGACTTCCGCCTTGGAATCCGAGCCGCCGTCGCCGTCGCCGCCGGCCGCCTCGATCGCCTTGTTGCGCCGCACCGAGGACCAGAAGGACCACCCGATCAGCACGACGCCGACGAGACCGGTGATGATCTCGTTGATCTCGTACTGGATGGTGACGAGCAGGATGACCGACAGGGCGCCGATCGCGTAGTGCGCGCCGTGCTCCAGGTAGACGTAGTCGTCCAGGGTGCCCTGGCGGACCAGGTACACGGTGAGCGAACGGACGTACATGGCGCCGATACCGAGGCCGAGGGCCATCAGCACGATCTCGTTGGTGATGGCGAAGGCGCCGATGACACCGTCGAACGAGAAGGACGCGTCGAGGACCTCGAGGTAGAGGAACATGAAGAACGCGGCCTTGCCCGCGAGGAGGACACCGGAGACGGGCTTGCCGGCCTTCCTGGCCTCTTCCTCCGCCTCCTGCTCGCGTTCCTCCTCCTCTTCGAGCTTGCCCTCGAAGAACCCGGAGAGTCCGCCGACCACGAGGTAGGTGATCAGACCGGCGATGCCGGAGAGCATGACGGTGGACGCCTTGTCCGCGTGCCCGCCGCCGTGCTGGTGCGCCTGGGTGGCGACCGTCATGGCCGCGACCAGCAGGACGATCAGCGCGACGCAGACCGACAGCATGTCGACCTTGCCGAGCTTGGCGAGCGGACGCTCGATCCAGCGCAGCCACTGGATGTCACGGTCCTCGAAGATGAAGTCGAGGAAGATCATGAGCAGGAACATGCCACCGAAGGCGGCGATGGACGGATGGGCGTCCGTCACCAGTTCCTTGTACCGGTCGGGGTCGTTGAACGAGAGGTCGATGGCCTCGATCGGCCCCAGCTGAGCGCTGATGGCCACGATCACGACGGGGAACACCAGCCGCATGCCGAAGACCGCGATGAGCACGCCGACGGTGAGGAAGATCTTCTGCCAGAAGGCATTCATCTTCTTCAGGATCCCGGCGTTGATCACCGCGTTGTCGAAGGACAGCGAGATCTCGAGGACCGACAGGATCGCTACGATGCCGAATGCCTGCCACCCCCCGTAGAACACCGCTGCGACCAGGCCGAGCGCGGTAACCGCGAACGACCAGCCGAAGGTTTTCAGAAGCACTGGCTACCCCATCGTGTAAGTAACGGGTCTCCCCCGGTTGAGTACGGGGCTCCCCCGCGCCGTGCGCGGCTTTACGAAACGTTGACCCCGAAGTCTAGAGCGATGCCCCGGAGCCCTGACGCGTACCCCTGTCCCACTGCACGGAATTTCCACTCCCCGCCGTAGCGGTAGAGCTCGCCGAAGATCATCGCCGTCTCCGTCGACGCGTCCTCGGTGAGGTCGTACCGTGCCAGTTCCTGACCGTCCGCCTGGTTCACCACGCGGATGAAGGCATTGCTGACCTGGCCGAAAGTCTGCCCACGATTGTCGGCATCATGAATCGAGACCGGGAAGAGAATCTTGTCGCAGTGCGCCGGGACCTGCGTGAGGTTCACGATGACGGACTCGTCGTCGCCGTCACCCTCACCCGTGAGGTTGTCCCCGGTGTGCTCGACGGAGCCGTCGGGGCTGGTGAGGTTGTTGTAGAACACGAACCACTCGTCGCCGAGGACCCGGCCCGACTGGCACAGCAGTGCGCTGGCGTCGAGGTCGAAGTCGGCTCCCGTCGTGGATCGTGCGTCCCAGCCGAGCCCGACCAGCACCTGAGTGAGATTGGGTGCGGCCTTGGAGAGGGAGACGTTGCCTCCCTTGGCGAGCGTGACGCCCATGGTGTGTCCTCCCCGATTCTTATGGACGGTCGTTCCGGCCAAGCACGGGCGCCTGACGGGCGCGGGGCGCTCTGCCGAGCGCGTCCGGCGCCGCACGAGGTGCGGCGCCGGACGCGATGGAGCTTGAGGTGTCCGGAGACCTCCCCGGACCGGCTCAGACGTTGACGCCGAAGTCCTGCGCGATGCCGCGCAGACCCGAGGCATACCCCTGGCCGATGGCACGGAACTTCCATTCGGCGCCGTTGCGGTAGAGCTCGCCGAAGACCATGGCGGTCTCCGTCGACGCGTCCTCGCTCAGGTCGTAGCGCGCGAGCTCGCTGTTGTCCGCCTGGTTCACCACGCGGATGTACGCGTTGCGCACCTGGCCGAAGCTCTGCTGCCGGCTCTCGGCCTCGTAGATCGAGACCGGGAAGACGATCTTGTCGACGTCGGCCGGGACTCCGGCCAGGTTGACCTTGATGACCTCGTCGTCGCCCTCGCCCTCACCGGTGAGGTTGTCACCGGTGTGCTCGACCGAGCCGTCGGGGCTCTTGAGGTTGTTGAAGAAGACGAAATTCCCGTCGCTGCCGACCTTGCCCTCGGCGTTCGTCAGCAGAGCGCTGGCGTCGAGGTCGAAGTCACCGCCGGTGGTCGTACGGGCATCCCAGCCCAGACCGACGATGACCGCGGTCAGGTTCGGCGCGGCCTTGGTCAGCGAGACGTTTCCGCCCTTGCTGAGGCTGACTCCCACGAGTCCTCCAAAAGTTTTGAGAGGGCCGGCAGACGCCAGCGCCCCCGTCGTGCTCTGGCATCGGATCAACGATTGGATCCTAGTGACCGGTTCCCGGCCAAAACAGGCTTTTGACCGGGCGCCGCCAGGAGATCCCCGGACACACCACGTCACAGACCCCGGGATCCCGCCCGTCGCGGGCCCGGGAACCGGTACGGCGGCCCCGGAAAGCCCCGGACGGGTCCGGATCAGATCGAGTCGAGCGCCTTGATGTAGTCGTTCAGGTCACGCGCGTCCGGCAGCCCGTTGACGACGGTCCAGCGGACCACGCCCTCCTTGTCGATGACGAACGTGCCGCGCACCGCGCAGCCCTTGTCCTCGTCGAAGACGCCGTACGCCCGGGAGGTCGCGCCGTGCGGCCAGAAGTCCGACAGCAGCGGGTACTCGAGGCCCTCCTGCTCGGCGAAGACACGCAGGGTGTGGATCGAGTCGTTGGAGACGGCGAGCAGCTGGGTGTCGTCGTTCTCGAACTTCGGGAGCTCGTCGCGCAGCGCGCACAGCTCACCCGTGCAGACACCGGTGAAGGCGAACGGGTAGAAGAGCAGGACCACGTTCTTCTCGCCGCGGAAGTCCGACAGCTTCACGGTCCGCCCGTGGTTGTCCTTCAGCTCGAAATCCGGAGCCTGCGTGCCGACCTCGATCGCCATGTGAAACTCGTCCCTTCGCAGATGTCGCGCGTCCCGGCCTGGGCCGTCCGGGTGACACCCACCCTACGCAGCGTCTCCCGCCGGCGCCGGGCAGGCCCGCGGGCGCGCGTAAGAAGGCCCCCGGCGGCGTGATGCCGTCGGGGGCCCCTCGGGTGGTGAAGGAACTCTCAGCGCTTGGCCTTGGCCCCCTTGGGAGTGACCAGACGGCTGCCCGTCCAGTCCTTGCCCGCGCTGATGCTCTTGGTCTGGGCAAGACCCGCTGTCTGGGCAGCCTCGTTGATGTCGCTCGGCTCGACGTATCCGTCTCGGCCGGTTTTGGGCGTCAGCAGCCAGACCGCCCCACCGTCCTCGATCAGACCAATGGCATCCACCAGCGCGTCCGTAAGGTCGCCGTCCTCGTCGCGGAACCAGAGCAGGACGACGTCAGCGACGTCGTCGTAGTCCTCGTCGACGAGTTCCTGGCCGATTGTGGCCTCAATGCCCTCACGGAGCTCCTGCTCGACGTCGTCGTCGTAGCCGATCTCCTGGACCACCTGTCCGGGTTCGAACCCAAGCCTTGCGGCCGTGTTGGTCCGTTCCTCCGCGTGGTCCGCGGTCGCGCTCACGGGTTGCCTCCTGATCATGTTTCGGAAAATGCTTCAGCCACGCGCGTGCGCGGGGCGTTGGCCGTAGTCCACACGGGCTCGGCGAATCGCGCAAGTACCCGGCGTCCGAGACCGCCTAAACGGTGACGTTCCCTGCCACGTCGCCGCAACGTCCGGCATGTCTCCTGCGGGGCCGGAAATGGTGTCCGGACCCTTTACGTCCTTCCTCAGCTTATGCCGTTTCGCTCCGCCATTCGGATTCGAACGGGCTTTGGGAACGCTTGGCCGGGTTGGGCGTATGGTTGCGGTTTGGGCGGGACCGCCCTCGCGCTGCTGGTACTCGTGCCCGGACACGGCGCCCGGGAACCTTGTGTTACCCCACAGTAGAGATGACGTTTGAGACTCTCGCGGTACACGATGGAGGCGGCGTAGAGCAGCCACCCGGGGGGTACGTTGCCCGCAACCAGGCCCCGAAGAGCACCACCGAACAGCGAAGGAACAGTGTGGCTTCCGGATCCGATCGCAACCCGATCATCATTGGCGGCCTTCCGAGCCAGGTCCCGGACTTCGATCCTGAAGAGACCCAGGAATGGCTCGACTCCCTCGACGCCGCCGTCGACGAGCGCGGCCGTGAGCGGGCCCGCTACCTGATGCTCCGGCTCATCGAGCGCGCGCGCGAGAAGCGCGTGGCCGTGCCCGAGATGCGCAGCACCGACTACATCAACACGATCGCCACGAAGGACGAGCCGTTCTTCCCCGGCGACGAGGAGATCGAGCGCAAGGTCCTCAACGCGACCCGGTGGAACGCCGCGGTGATGGTCTCCCGCGCCCAGCGTCCCGGGATCGGCGTCGGCGGCCACATCGCCACCTTCGCCTCCTCCGCCTCGCTGTACGACGTGGGCTTCAACCACTTCTTCCGCGGCAAGGACGACGGCCTGGGAGGCGACCAGATCTTCTTCCAGGGACACGCGTCCCCCGGCATCTACGCCCGCGCGTTCCTGCTCGACCGGCTGAGCGAGGCGCAGCTCGACGGCTTCCGCCAGGAGAAGTCGAAGGCCGGTCACGCGCTGTCCAGCTACCCGCACCCGCGGTCGATGCCGGACTTCTGGGAGTTCCCCACCGTCTCCATGGGCCTCGGCCCGCTCGGTGCCATCTACCAGGCGCGGATGAACCGCTACATGGAGGCGCGCGGCATCGCCGACACCTCCAAGTCGCACGTCTGGGCCTATCTCGGCGACGGCGAGATGGACGAGCCCGAGTCGCTCGGCCAGCTCTCCATCGCCGCCCGCGAGGGTCTGGACAACCTCACCTTCGTGGTCAACTGCAACCTGCAGCGCCTGGACGGCCCGGTGCGCGGCAACGGCAAGATCATCCAGGAGCTGGAGTCCCAGTTCCGCGGCGCCGGCTGGAACGTCATCAAGCTGGTCTGGGACCGCACCTGGGACCCGCTGCTCGCGCAGGACCGCACCGGCATCCTGGTCAACAAGCTGAACACCACGCCGGACGGCCAGTTCCAGACGTACGCCACCGAGACCGGGTCGTACATCCGTGACCACTTCTTCGGTGACGACCCGCGGCTGCGCGACATGGTCAAGGACATGTCCGACGAACAGATCCTGCACCTGGGCCGCGGTGGTCACGACCACCGCAAGGTCTACGCGGCCTACGCGGCGGCCAAGGCGCACAAGGGCCAGCCGACGGTGATCCTGGCGCAGACGGTCAAGGGCTGGACGCTCGGGCCGAACTTCGAGGGCCGCAACGCGACCCACCAGATGAAGAAGCTCACGGCGGACGACCTCAAGCGCTTCCGTGACCGGCTCCACATCCCGATCGCGGACAAGCAGCTGGAGGACGGCAACCCGCCGTACTACCACCCGGGCCGCGACTCGGAGGAGATCCAGTACATGCACGACCGGCGCCAGGGCCTGGGCGGCTACGTCCCGACCCGTGTGGTGCGGGCGAAGCCGCTGCCCCTGCCGGACGAGAAGGCGTACGCGACCGCGAAGAAGGGTTCGGGTCAGCAGTCGATCGCCACGACCATGGCGTTCGTCCGCGTCCTGAAGGACCTCATGCGGGACAAGGAGATCGGCAAGCGTTTCGTGCTGATCGCCCCCGATGAGTACCGCACCTTCGGCATGGACGCGTTCTTCCCGAGTGCGAAGATCTACAACCCCCTGGGTCAGCAGTACGAGTCCGTGGACCGTGAGCTGCTCCTCGCGTACAAGGAGTCGCCGACCGGCCAGATGCTGCACGACGGCATCTCCGAGGCCGGCTGCACGGCGTCGCTGATCGCCGCGGGTTCGGCGTACGCCACGCACGGCGAGCCGCTGATCCCGGTGTACGTCTTCTACTCGATGTTCGGTTTCCAGCGCACCGGTGACCAGTTCTGGCAGATGGCCGACCAGCTCTCGCGCGGTTTCGTGCTGGGCGCCACCGCCGGGCGTACGACGCTGACCGGTGAGGGTCTCCAGCACGCGGACGGCCACTCGCAGCTCCTCGCCTCGACGAACCCGGCCTGCGTCTCCTACGACCCGGCGTTCGGTTACGAGATCGCGCACATCGTCAAGGACGGTCTGCGGCGGATGTACGGCGAGGAGAGCGAGGACGTCTTCTACTACCTCACCGTCTACAACGAGCCGATCCAGCACCCGGCGGAGCCCGCCGACGTGGACGTCGAGGGCATCCTCAAGGGTGTGCACCGCTACCGCGCAGGCGAGAAGGGCCGGATCCCGGCCCAGATCATGGCGTCCGGCGTGGCGGTCCCGTGGGCGGTGGAGGCCCAGCGGATCCTCGCCGACGAGTGGGACGTGAAGGCGGACGTCTGGTCGGCGACCTCCTGGAACGAACTGCGCCGTGAGGCGGTCGAGGTGGAGCGCCACAACCTGCTCCACCCGGAGGAGGAGCAGCAGGTCCCGTACGTCACGCGGAAGCTCTCCGGCTCCGAGGGCCCGTTCGTGGCGGTCTCGGACTGGATGCGTTCCGTGCCCGACCAGATCGCGCGCTGGGTTCCCGGCGCGTACCAGTCGCTGGGTGCGGACGGCTTCGGCTTCGCCGACACCCGGGGTGCGGCCCGCCGCTACTTCCACATCGACGCGCAGTCGATCGTGCTGGCGGTGCTGACCGAGCTCGCGAAGGAAGGCCGGATCGACCGTTCGGCGCTGAAGACGGCGCTCGACCGTTACGAGCTGCTGGACGTGGCCGCCGCGGGCCCCGGCCCGGCCGGTGGTGACGCGTAGGGAACACGAGTTCCGGACGAAGGGCGGCGGGCCCCGGGCCCGCCGCCCTTCGGCGTTCGCCCGCCGGTCAGGTCTCGGAGCGTCGTGCGGTCATGACGGTGTTGCTTCCAGCCGGTCCTGCGGAGGACGGACAGCGACAGGGGCCGGATCAGCGCCTTTCCCGCGCGGCACGCTCACCTCGACGAGGAGTGGCCCTCGTGGACGGCATGATCACCGCCGCACGCCGGCGGCCCCGCCGCCGCCCTCCCTTCCGGACGCCGTCGGCTCAGTTCTCCCAGATCTTGAAGGCCCTGACCGTGTACGGCGACCGGGGCACCCAGGTGCCGCCGCCCGGGTAGGTCTCGAACTCCCCGGTCTCGGCGCACTCGGCCGACTGGTAGGTGGTGACGGGCCGTCCCGTGCGGTTCACCAGGGCCTGGGCGGAGCTGCCCGACGGCAGCGGGACACAGCTCTCGATGTCGACGGTGGACAGCTCGTGGACCTGTGCGGCCCCGGTGAAGTCGGGCTTCGCCCAGAGGCAGAGCTGCCCCGCCCCGCAGGGCGCCAGCCCCTTCGGGGCGGCCTGCGGGGCGGGCCGTGAGCGCTCTTGTCCGGCGGGCCCGTGGTGGGCGGCGGGCGCGGCGCCCGAGGACAGGGCCGTGGCCGGGACGAGCGCGGTGGCCGCCAGGGTGGCGGCGAGAACGGTCGTACGCATGGTGGATCAACCCCCGTGGTCGAGCGAGCCGGGCGGCTCGCCATGTCCGCACTCTGACCTGCGGGGGCGCGGGCGGGGAAGGGGTCGGGCGGCGGACCACCCTGATAGGCGACAGCCCCGCCGGAACCGTCCGGCGGGGCTGTCGGGTGCGCTGTGTTGACGCCCGGGTCCCGGCATCCGCCGGGGCGGGTGCCGGGGGCGGCGGAGGGTCAGATGTGGCCGGCGCCCATGCCCGCCTCGGCGTTGGCGCCGCGCTTGGTGAGCGTGGCGACCAGGGCGGCGACCACCGCGACGATGCCCGCGACCATGAAGGCGGAGCTCATGCCCGACACGAACGTGTCATGGGCGACGTCCGTGATCTTCGCCGCGATCTCCGGCGGGGTGCCGGGGGCGACCGGCGGCATCCCGACCTTGATGGCGGACGACGCCTGCTCCAGCTGCGCGGAGTCGACCGGCGGGAGCCCCGCGCCCTTCCAGTTGTCGCCCAGCTTGGCGTCGACCTGGGCGGCCATGACGGCGCCGAGCACGGCTGTGCCGAGGCTGCCACCGACCTGCATGGCGGCCTGCTGAAGTCCTCCGGCGACTCCGGAGAGCTCCATGGGGGCGTTGCCGACGATGACCTCGGTCGCGCCGACCATCACCGGGGCGAGGCCGAGACCGAGGAGACCGAACCAGATGGACATGGTCAGCGTGCTGGTGCCGATGCTCAGCTGCGACATGCCGAACATGGCGACCGCGGTGAACACCATGCCGCCGACCAGCGGGACCCGCGGGCCGAGCTTGGTGATGGCCAGTCCCGCGAGCGGCGAGCCGACGATCATCATTCCGGTCAGCGGAAGCAGGTGCAGACCGCTGTCGACCGGGCTCATACCGTGCACGTTCTGCAGGTAGAAGGTCACGAAGAACAGGCCGCCCATGAAGGCGAAGGCCATCATCACCATCAGCACCACGCCTGCCGAGAGGGGCACGGAGCGGAACATGGCCAGCGGGATCAGCGGCTCCCTGACCTTCGTCTGGGTGAACGCGAACGCGGCGAACAGGACGACGGCGCCGACGAGGAAACCGATCGTCTTCGGGTCGCCCCAGCCCCACTCGGAGCCCTTGATCAGCGACCAGATCAGGCAGAACATCGCCAGCGACAGCAGCACGATGCCGCCGATGTCGAAGGACCTGGGCGCGTTCGCGGCACGGTGGTCCTTGAGGATCACCAGGCCGAAGACGAGCGCGAGTACACCGACCGGCACGTTGATGAAGAAGACGGACTGCCAGTTGACGTGCTCCACGAGCACACCGCCGAGGATGGGGCCGCCCGCGGTCGAGGCGCCGATCACCATGCCCCAGATACCGATGGCCATGTTCAGCTTCTCGGCCGGGAAGGTGGCGCGCAGCAGGCCGAGCGCGGCCGGCATCAGCAGGGCGCCGAAGAGGCCCTGGAGCACCCGGAAGACGATCACCAGGGTCACGCCCTGGGAGAAGCCGATCGCGGCCGAGGCGGCGGCGAACCCCGCGATGCCTATCAGGAACGTCTGCCGGTGGCCGAAGCGGTCACCGAGCTTGCCCGCGGTGATCAGGGAGACCGCGAGGGCGAGCATGTAGCCGTTGGTGATCCACTGGACGTCGGCGAGCGAGGCGCCGAGGTCCTGCTGGATGGCCGGGTTGGCGATCGCGACGATCGTGCCGTCGAGCGCCACCATCATCACGCCGATGGCCACGGCGAAGAGCGTCAGCCAGGGGTGGCCGCGCAGCCCTTTCGCCGGTGCGGGAACAAGGGTGTCTTCAGGCTCCCGCGGCGCCTTTTCGACAGTGGTCTGACTAGTCATACGCAGGACGCTATGTCAGCCTCTGACAGTTGACAAAGCAATTCACAAGACAGTAACTGTCACGTAGCTCACAGGTAGGCTGAGCAGGGCGAAGCAGCGAAAAGAGGTCCGGCTCGTGACACGCAGGCAGACACCCGGGGCTCTCGTGCCAGGGGCTCCGGCGGGGCTGCGCGAGCGCAAGAAGCGGCGCACCCGCGAAGCCCTGCTGCACGCCGCCCTCAGACTCTTCACCACGCAGGGGTACGACCGGACCACCGTCGACGAGATCGTCGACGCCGTGGAGGTCTCCCAGCGCACCTTCTTCCGCTACTTCGCCAACAAGGAGGCCGTCGCCTTCGCCGTCCAGGAGGCGGTCGACGCCCGCTTCCTCGCGGAACTGCGTCAACGCCCTCCCGCGGAGGCCCCTTTCGAGGCATTGCGCCGGGCCGCACTGAACGCGTGGAACTCCCTCGCGGAGGCCGACGACGAGGACGTCACGGCCGAACTCCAGATGCGCGCCTACCGGATGATCGAATCGACGCCGGCGCTCCACGCAGCCCACATGCGGCGCCACATCGGCCTGGAGCAGCAGACCGCCCTGGTGATCGCGGAGCGTGAGGGGCTCGACCTCGACGCGGATCCGCGACCACGGGTGGCCGTCGCCGCCTTCTCCGGCGTGATGCGGCTGACCGGACAGCTGTGGGGATGCCGGAGGGACGCCGGGGTGGAGGCACTCCGGGAGCTGACCGAACTCCACCTGGACCAGCTCGGACCTGCGCTCTCCGGGAACTGGCGCGCCGCGTAGGCACACCCTTACGTGAACCGCACACGTGTGCCGTACTCCTCATCTCCCTCGCATGGCCGAACTCACAAAGCCCCTGCCCCTCAGTGCATTTCGGGCATCCGGCGACCACCCGGCGCACCGGAGGGTGGACCCGGCGCGCACGGAGCGTGAGGAAAGGGCGTGTAATTCCTCGCGGTCGGGTGATCCGTGTCACCCCTGCGTCGGCGCCGCGCACGCGTCTCCTAGGGTGGGGCGCAGTGACTTCCTTCGACTCCTCCCCCACTCTCACCGCATGGCGCGCGCTGCTCGCCGTCGCGGTGGTGTTCGTGATGCTGGCGACCACCGGGTGGACCGCCGTGCGCCACCAGCACTCCACCGCACCGCGCGACACCGCGCTCGCCTCCTGGGCGAAGGACCGCATAGCGGGACACGCCCTCCCCGACGTGGGCGCCCCGGCGTACCGGCTGGCGCACTTCTTCGCGACGCTCACGGCGGGGCAGCAGGTCGCGCTGGCCGACAAGTACCCGCTGGTCGTGGGGAACCTGAACGGCGCGCCGGTCACCTTGCGCTACCGGGCCAACCGGCACGCGCTGGCACAGGCGGAGACGGCGGAGGAGCAGCGGACGCGGGACACCCGGCTCTCCCCGGACGGCCGTCATCAGGCCACGGCCAGACTGGACCGCTTCCGCTCCCTGCTCTCCCGTGACCGGCAGATCCTCGCGTTCGACCCGTCGGGCCGCGGCCGGGCGGCCGAGGTCTTCGGCGACCTCGACCGTGCCGAGCGGGTCTCGGTCGTCGTGCCCGGGGTCGACACGAACCTCCTGACGCTGGAGCGCACCGGCGTGAAGACGAACGCGGCGCCCGTCGGCATGGCGCAGTCGCTGTACGGCGCCGAGCGTTCGGCGCGCCCCGGGTCGCGTACGGCGGTCATCGCGTGGGCCGACTACACGGCGCCCGCCGGGATCGGTATGGACGCCGCGCTGGGCGGGCTCGCGCGAGAGGGTGCGGTGCGGCTGAACTCCCTCGTGGAGTCGCTGCCCGGAGCGGCGGGCGTCTCGCTGTTCTGCCACAGCTACGGCTCCGTGGTGTGCGGTGTGGCCGCTCGTGACCTGCCGTCCAGGGTCTCCGACATCGCGGTCGCGGGCAGCCCCGGTATGCGGGCGGACAGCGCCGGGGCGCTGCACACCCGGGCCAGGGTGTGGGCGATGCGGGACAGCGACGACTGGATCGAGGACGTACCGAACATGGCGGTCGGGGGTCTCGGCCACGGCGCCGACCCGGTCGACCCGGCCTTCGGGGCGCGGATCGTGTCGGCGAACGGCGCGGTCGGGCACAGCGGCTATTTCGAGCCTGGCACAGAGAGCCTGAGCAACTTCGCCGCGATCGGCGTGGGCGCCTATGACACGGTCAGTTGCGCGCGCGCCGATTCCGCGTGTCACCGCGAGATCTCCGGTGGACAAGAGGCCTGACGCGCGTAGAAGGATGTCTGACGCGCGTAGAGAGCGGCGAACTGCCTGCCTACCTGGTCGCGATTCTGCCGGTACCGAGGGGGGACGTGCGGGCCTGTGCCACATACGATGAGGCACATGGGTGATGTGCTGGCCGGAATTCAAGCCACCTGGGAGTTCGACACGGACTCCGTGCTCATCCGCTTCGAACGGGGAATCCGCACGCCGAGGCTCTTCCAGAGCCTGCGTGAGCGCCGCATTCCGTACGCGGCCTTGTCGTCGGTGACGCTGACCCCGGGCAAGCGGGGCACGGTGGTCCTGCACGCCGTGCCGAGACCCGGTGCCGATCCACTGCTCGCCGCCGCGGCCGGGCAGCTCAAGGAGGGCATCGATCCCTACCGCCTGGTCCTGCCCGCCGAGCGCGAGACACTCGCCGAGTACTACGCCGACGAGCTGCGCGCCCTGCTCGGTCCGGAGGCGGACCTGCCCGCAGAGCACTTCATGGTGACGGCCCCCGAGGCACCGAGGCACTTCAAGGCGTACGACGGCCGGGCGGACTTCGACGGGGCCCTGGTCTCCTTCCGCTGGTTCTGGACGGGGGCGTCGAGCGCCAAGTGGAAGGCCGGTGACCAGACGTTCCCCGTGGCGGAGCTGGGCGGGATCGAGTGGCGCTCACCCGAGGCCTTCGAGGGATACCTCCGGCTGGTGCGGCGCGGCACGGCGGCGGACTCCGAGGCCTGCGTCTCCGGGACGGATCCGGTCTCCGGGGCGGGCCCCGTGGCGGTGGAGCGCGTCCAGCCGGACCAGGATCCGGCCGCCGTCGTGTTCGGTCTGGGCTACGGCCCGGTGCACGAATCGCTGCCCTTCGCCGCGGCGGTCCTGGAGTCGGTACGCCGGACCCAGTCGGTGCCCGTGGCGACCGCGCCCGTCCCGGTGGGCGGCGCGCGGCGCGACCCGGCGGACATCGCCGAGCGGATACGCCACCTCGGCGATCTCCATCAGGCGGGTCTGGTGACCGACGCGGAGTACAGCGCGAAGAAGACGGAGCTGCTCGCCGAGCTGTAGTGCGGGCCCGGCGGCCGGCTCCGGACGGCTCGCGCCCGGCGGGGCGCCCGGGCGCCGACGGCGCGCCACCGTCCCACGCGACGGGCAGGGGCTGAGGTCGCCGTCCGGGGCGGCCCCGGGCGGCGACCGGACCCCCTACCCGGGTACGGACGAGAGGTCCGGCGGTCCACCCCTGGGTATGACGCCGGCCGGCGTGCTCCGCGCCTACGCTGACCGGATCATGCCCACCTCTCCCACCGGGCCTCCGCCCGCCGACGGTCTGCTGAGCGCCGCCCGCCGCAATCTGCGCGAGCTCGCCCACGGGCTGTCCCACGCGTCCCACCCGCCGGCCCCTCCGTTCGCCGGGTCCCCGAGCTTCTGGCTGCGGCTCCTGCCGTACGCGGTCGTGCTGGCGCTCACCGCCGTCTTCGTGCCCGTCACGATCCAGGTACTGGCCAACGACTACGGAGTGCCCGGCGGAATCGCCGCCGCCCTGGCCGTCGGGCAGGCCGCGCCTCTGCTGATGCTGGCGCACCGCCCGCTGCAGGCCTGGTGGATCGTCTTCGCCGCCGATATCGCGGGGGCGCTGGTCCTGCTCGGGAATGCCGAGCAGCCGCAGGGCACCGTCTGGCCGTGGACTCCGACGGTCGTCGTGGGCTATCTCTTCGTGCTGCTCGCCCTGGGACTGCGCGAGAACCGGCGGACCGTGGTCGGCGTCTGGCTGGCGACGGGCGCGGCCGGGCTGCTGCTGCACCTCGCGGCTCCCTCGCGCAGCGACGGCAGTGCCCTCCTGCTGCCCGTCCTCGGCGCACTGGTGCTGGTGATCGGGCAGGCGGTACGGGAGCGCGGCGAGGCTCAGCGCCGGCTCGTGGAGCAGGAGACGATCAGCGAGACGGAGCGGGCGCGGCGGACGCTGCTGGAGGAGCGCACCCGCATCGCCCGGGAGCTCCACGACGTGGTGGCGCACCACATGTCGGTGATCACCGTGCAGGCCGATTCCGCTCCGTACCGGATCGACGGGCTCTCCGACGAGGTGCGGGAGGAGTTCGCGTCGATCGCGGCAGGGGCCCGGGAGTCGCTGGCCGAGATGCGCCGGCTGCTGTCGGTGCTGCGCAGTGACGGCAGCCGGGGCGAGCTGGCCCCGCAGCCGGGGCTCGACCGCTTGCAGCAGCTGGTGGAGGCGACGGTGCGGGCCGGGCTCCCGGTCGAGCTGTCGCTGGCCGGACAGGTGCGGGAGACGGTGGAGCGGGGGGCCGTACCGCCGGCGGTGGATCTGTCGGCGTACCGCATCGTGCAGGAGGCACTGGCCAACGTGGTCCGGCACGCGCCGGGGGCCCCGACGCGGGTGTCGGTCACGGTGTCCGACGGACATCTGACGATGCTGGTCGTCAACGGCCCTACCCAGCAGACTGGTTCGCCACTGGAGGTGTCGGGCACGGGGCACGGGCTGGTCGGCATGCGGGAGCGCGTACGGTTGACCGGCGGCACGCTCGACACCGGCCCGCTGCCGGACGGGGGCTTCCGGGTCTCCGCGAGGCTCCCGCTGCGGCCGCCCTCGGCGTCCCTGAATCCGGAGGATCTGTGACCATCCGCGTGATCATCGTCGACGACCAGGCCATGGTGCGGGCCGGGTTCGCCGCGCTGCTGTCGGCGCAGAGCGACATCGACGTGGTGGGCGAGGCCCCGGACGGGCGCCGGGGCATCGAGGTCAGCAGGACGACGCATCCGGATGTCGTCCTGATGGACGTGCGGATGCCGGAGATGGACGGACTGGCCGCCGCCCGCGAGCTGTTGAGCCCGCCGGCCGGGGTGGTCCACCGGCCGAAGGTCCTGATGCTCACCACGTTCGACGTGGACGACTACGTCTACGAGGCGCTGCGCGCCGGGGCGTCCGGGTTCCTGCTGAAGGACGCCCCGCCCGCGGACCTGATCTCCGCGGTGCGGATCGTGGCGGCGGGGGACGCTCTGCTGGCGCCCTCCGTGACGCGGCGGCTCATCGCGGACTTCGCGCGCCGGCGGCCCGCGGCGCCGTCCGGCGGGGCCGCGCTGCGGCTGAACGGTCTGACGCCGCGTGAGACGGAGGTCCTGGAGCTGATCGCCCGGGGCCTGTCGAACCAGGAGATCGCGGCACGCCTGGTGGTGGCCGAGCAGACGGTGAAGACGCACATCGGCAAGGTGCTGGCCAAACTCGGTCTGCGGGACCGGGCGCAGGCAGTGATCTTCGCGTACGAGTCGGGGCTGGTGACTCCGGGCGGAGCGTGAGGCCGAGACGGCACGGGCCGGCCGGGACAGCGGCCCGGAACCGGACACCGCGTGCTCAGAACGGACCCAGCGGGCCCGGAAGCCTCAGGCAGCGGGCCCGAAGCGGGAGGCAGCGGGCCCGAAGCGGGAGGCAGCGGGCACAAAGCCGTAGGCAGCGGGCCCGGACCCGGACACAGCCGGCCCGCAGCGGGCACACGGCCCGGCGTGAAGGCCCGGGGGCGGGCGGTGCGGCATGGCTCGGTGGGCGGCATGGTCCGGTCACGTTCGCGCGTTCGTGGTGGTCCTTCCCGGCGCCCCGGGCGCCGACGGCCCGGCCCAGCGGTAGAGCTGTCCCCCCTCCACCACTCCGGCTGTCCCCCCGTACACCCCGTACCCCGGTATCGCACGACAGTTGGCTCCGGGGGTTGACGCCCTGCCGTCCGACGTCTTCCTACCTTCCTCCCCGGCACACCGACCGGTGTGCCGGGGTCACAGGGAGGGCACGATGCGCCGATTCACGAGGACGCTGGCCGCGGTCGCACTGACGGCCGCGATGGTGGCGGGGACCGCCGGTTGGGCCTCGGGGAACACCCAGCGGGCGGTGACGGGGCCGCCGCCCGGCAGCGCGTCGTGGCGCGCCGACGGGACGCTGGGCCGGGAGCTCCCCGACCCCGGCCGCGCGACCCCGGCGGAGGTCGGGGAGTTCTTCCGCGGGTTGAACGCCGCCGAGCGGCAGGAGCTGCTGGAGCGGCATCCGTCGGTGGTCGGCAATCTGGACGGGGTGCCGCTGGAGCTCCGCTACCGCGCCAACGCCCGTGCGCTACGGGCCTCGCACGACCCTCGCTACGCCTCCCTCGCCGCGCCCGGCCGGCAGATCATCGCGTTCGACCCGCGCGGGCGCGGCCAGGCCGCCGAGGTGTTCGGGGACCTGCGCACCGCGCGTCATGTGTCGGTCGTCGTACCCGGGTCGGACATCGACGCGGGGACCTTCGACCGGCGCGGTGACGTGTACGGCACTCCGGCGGGCATGGCGAGGTCGCTGTACGCGGAGACGGGGGCGGGCAGCGCGGTGATCGCCTGGGCCGGGTACACGACTCCGGTCGGTCTCGGCCTGGACGCGGCGACCGGAGCCCTCGCCGAGGCGGGGGCGAAGCGACTGGCCCGGTTCACCGCGGGGCTGGCCGCCGACGGGCTGCCCGCGCCCTCGGTGTTCTGCCACAGCTACGGCTCGGTGGTGTGCGGTATCGCGGCCTCCGGGCTCGGCGCCACGGACCTGGTCGTGCTCGGCTCTCCCGGGATGCGCGCCGACGACGTGGCGGGGCTGCGCACCAGGGCGCGGGTGTGGGCGGCCAAGGACGACACCGACTGGATCGACGACGTACCCCACGTCCGGTTGGCGGGGCTCGGACACGGCGCCGACCCCGCGGACGAGGCCTTCGGGGCGCGGCGGGTGCCGGCCGAGGACGCCGAGGGCCACACCGGGTACTTCGCCCCCGGCACGGACTCGCTCCGCGCGTTCGCCGCCATCGCCGAGGGGGCCTCCCGATGAGCGTGCGACGGCTGGTCTCCCGGATCGAGGCGAGCACCCCCGCCCACCGCGACCGCGCGGTCGACGGGCTGCGTGCCCTGGCGCTGCTGGCCGTCCCCGCCGGCCACTGGCTGCTGGGCGGTTTCACCCTGGACGGCGACGGCGCCCTGCACAACGCCAGCCCGCTGTCGGCGTTCGCCGTGTTCTCCCCGGTGAGCTGGGTGCTCCAGATGCTGGGCGTGTTCTTCCTGGTCGGGGGCTACGCCTCCGTCCTCTCCCACCGCCGCAGGCCGTCCACCACCCGGGCCTGGCTGCGCGGGCGGATGGTCAGGCTCGGCAGGCCCGTGCTCGGCGTGACCGCCGTGTGGGCGCTGATGATCCCGGTGCTGTACGCCGCCGGGGTGCCCGGGGACACCCTGCGTACGGGAGCGAAGCTGGTGATCCAGCCGCTCTGGTTCGTCGGGGTCTACGCCGTGGTCACGGCCCTCACCCCGTACTGCGCACGGGCGGCCGGGTGGCTCGGTGGCTGGGCGGCGGCCCCGCTGCTCGGCTCGGTGGCCGCCGTCGACTTCCTGCGGTACGGGCCGTACGCCGATGCCGTGCCGTCCTGGCTGAGCGTGCTGAACATCCTGCCCGGCTGGCTGTTCGCCTACCAGCTCGGTGTCTCCTGGGCGCTGGGCCGCCTCTCCCGGCGGGGTGCCGGACTCCTGCTCGTGGGCGGCGGGGCCCTGTTCGCCGTGCTCCTGCTCGCGTTCCACTACCCGGCGTCGATGGTCGGCGTACCCGGCGAGGCGCGGACCAACTCGCACCCGCCGTCGCTGCTGGTCCTGGCTCTGGCCTCGGCGCAGAGCGGTGCGGCGGTCCTGCTGCACGGCCGGATCGGCAGGGCGTTGCGCCGTCCGGCGCTGTGGGCGCCCGTCGTGGTGATCAACCTGTCGGCGATGACCATCCTCTGCTGGCACCAGACGGCGATGCTGACCGCGGCCGTGCCCGCCTCCTTCGCCGGTGCGGTGCCCGGGCTGACGGGTGCGGTGCCGGGCCTGACGACATCGCCGGACTCCGTCGGCTGGATCCTGGCCAGGCTCGCCTGGATGCCCGTGTTCGCGGCGCTGCTGGTGCTGATCTCCCTCTACGCCCGCCGGTTCGAGGCGCCCTGGGAGGCGGGCGGCCGGACCGCGAACGCCCGCCGGGCAGCGGCGGGGCTGCTCGCGGCGGGCTTCGCGGTGTTCGCGCTGCGGCTGGCGTGAGGGCGTGGCCCGCCCGCTGCCGGGCCCGCTACTCGCGCGCGGTGGCCGTGCTGCTCATGTCCGGGTACCTGTCGCCCGCGACCTGCCCGGCGATCGGTTCCAGCTGCTCCAACTCGGCGTCGCTCAGGACCAGCCGGGTCGCGCCGACGTTCTCCAGCAGACGGCTGCGCTTACGCGTCCCGGGGATCGGCACCACGGTGAGGCCGTGCACCTGCGCCCGCTGCTGCACCCAGGCCAGGGCGACCTGCGCGGCCGTCGCACCGTGGGCGGCGGCGATCTTGTGCACGGGCTCCAGCAGGGCGGAGTTGGTCTTCGCGTTCTCGCCGGTGAAGCGCGGCTGGTGCTTGCGGAAGTCGTTCTGCCCCAGGTCCTTGCTCGCGTCCGCGAACGCCCCCGTCAGGAACCCGCGCCCGAGCGGCGAGTACGGCACGAAGGTGACCCCGAGCTCGACGGCCGCGGGCACGGCACTGCGCTCCACGTCCCGGCTGAAGAGCGACCACTCGGACTGAAGGGCCGCGATCGGGTGGACGGCGTGCGCCTCGCGGAGCTCGTCGCCGGTCACCTCGCTCAGACCGAGCTGCTTCACCTTGCCCTGCTGGACCAGCTCCGCCATCGCGCCGACCGACTCGGCGAACGGGACGAGCGGGTCGCGGCGGTGCATGTAGTACAGGTCGATGACGTCGGTGCCCAGCCTGCGGAGGCTGGCCTCGACCGCCTCGCGGATGTACGCGGCGTCGTTGCGCACACCCCGGTAGTGCGGGTCGTCGGTCCGCTCTATCGCGAACTTCGTGGCGAGGGTCATCTCGTCCCGGTGCGCGCCCACGAACGGCGCGAGGAACGTCTCGTTGGCGCCCCGGCCGTAGATGTCGGCGGTGTCGAAGAGGGTGACACCGGCTTCGAGGGCCGCTTCCAGCGTGTCGCGGGCGGCCGCCTCGTCGGTGTCCCCGTAGAACTCGCTGATCCCCATGCAGCCGAGGCCCTGCACGCCGACCTGCGGGCCTCCGGTGCCGAGCTGCGCTGTCGCGATCTTGGTGATGTCGCTCATGTGCGTCAGACCCCTTCCGGCGCCGTGCGGGCGCCGCTGTAAAAGTCGATCTTGAAGTCGAGTACGGCGAGGGTGCCCTGGAGCTCCGCGATCCGCGTCCTCACGTCGCGCCGGGTCGCCTCCAGCAGTTCCTGCCGTTCGGCGAAGGTGTGGTCGCCCTCGCGGAGCAGTTCGGCGTACCGGACCATGTCGGCGACCGGCATCCCGGTCAGCCTCAGCTTGCCGACGAAGGCCAGCCAGTCCAGGTCGCGGTTGCTGAACCGCCGCTGGCCCGTGTGGGATCGGTCGACGTGCGGCATCAGCCCGATCCGCTCGTACCAGCGCAGCGTGTGGGCGGTGAGTCCGCTGAAGGCGACGACCTCGCTGATGGTGTAGCGGTCCTGCCCCTCGGGGCGCGGGTGCGCCTTCGGAGCCGACGCGCAGGTGTCCGTCCGTGCGGTAACGCTCTCCGTGCTCTCCATCACCGTCATGCCTCCACGCTAGATCCTTGGAGTGCACTCCAAGCAAGCGTATCCGGGTGGCGATCTCGGTTCCGGGCTCCTGCCGGGCCCGCAGGGGCTCCCGTTAGGCTCGTACGCATGCAGAGCCTGGCGATGATCGAGAACTGGCCCGTCCCCACCGCGGCAGCCGCCGTCGTCACCTCGGACGGCACGCTCCTGGCTACCCATGGTCCCACCGCGCACCGCTTCCCGCTGGCATCCGTGACGAAACCGCTCGCGGCCTACGCGGCGCTGGTCGCCTACGAGGAAGGGGCGGTGGAACTGGACGAACCGGCTGGCCCCGAAGGCTCCACGGTCCGCCACCTCCTCGCGCACACCAGCGGTCTCGCCTTCGACGAGCACCGGGTCACGGCCCCTCCCGGCACCCGCAGGCTGTATTCCAACGCGGGCTTCGAAGTGCTCGGCGACCACATCGCGAAGGCCACCGAGATCCCCTTCGCCGAGTACGCGCGCCAGGCGGTCCTGGAGCCGCTCGGCATGACGTCGACGACCCTGGAAGGCTCACCGGCCAAGGACGGCGTCTCGACCGTGCACGACCTGGTGCGGTTCGCGGCGGAGGTGCAGGCACCGAGGCTCCTCGACCCGAGGACGGTCCTGGAGGCCCAGAGCGTCGTCCACCCCGGCCTCAAGGGCGTACTCCCCGGATACGGTCATCAGAACCCCAACGACTGGGGGCTCGGCTTCGAGATCCGCGACTCCAAGTCACCGCACTGGACCGGGAATTCCTCCTCCCCCGCCACGTTCGGCCACTTCGGCCAGTCCGGCACCTTCCTGTGGATCGATCCGGCGGCCGGCGCGGCCTGCGTCGCCCTCACGGACCGCGCCTTCGGACCGTGGGCGGCCGAGGTCTGGACGCCGTTCACCGACGCGGTGCTGGCGGAGCTCGGCTCCTCCCGCTGAGCACACTCGAACCAGACCGTCTTGCCCCTGTCGCCGTGCGCCTCGACGCCCCAGCTGTCGGTGACGGCGTCCACCAGCAGCAGCCCCCGCCCGCCCTCGTCCAGCGCGTCGCCCGCGACCGCTCGGGGCAGGTGGGGTGACGCGTCGGCGACCTCGACCCGCACGCGCCCGGCGGGCAGCAGGTAGATCAGGGTCTGGCAGCGGCGCCCGGGAACATGGCGCACGACATTGGCGACCAGCTCGCCGAGGGCGAGTTCCGCC
Source organism: Streptomyces sp. NPDC102402 (assembly GCF_044765765.1). NCBI lineage: Bacteria > Bacillati > Actinomycetota > Actinomycetes > Kitasatosporales > Streptomycetaceae > Streptomyces > Streptomyces sp. NPDC102402. Next base: position 616,795 of record NZ_JBIWKR010000003.1, on the reverse strand, counting down.
GGGTCCGCCAGATCGAGCAGGCCCCAGCCGGTGAGGTAGAGCCGCAGGATGCGGCGCAGATGCCGGGCGGAGTGCTCACCCACCGCGAAGTCGGCACGGTAGACCGCTTCCGTGTCACCGGTGCGGGTGTCGGTTACGTGATTCATGTCACCAGAGTGCGGCAGGCTGACTACTCTCGGCTACGACCTGAAACGAACGCCGCGAGGCGTTGAAGCCGGAGGTCCCACCGTGGCCAACGTGCAGTCCCTCGACCCCAGCGCGTCACCCCTCGACTACTACGGCTGGGAGTTGCGCCGCCAACGCGAGGCGCACGGCCTGCGGCAGGGCCAGCTCGGCGAGATCATCTTCTGTACGGGATCGCTGATCGGCCAGATCGAGACGACGAAGAAGGTCCCGACCCGCGACTTCTCGGAACGCCTGGACGCGGCACTCGGCACGGACGGGGTGTTCTCCCGCCTGGTCGGACTGGTCCTGCGGAGCCAACTCCCCACCTGGTTCCAGCCGTACGCGGAGATGGAGGCGCGGGCGACGTACATCTCCACGTACCAGGCGCAGTTGGTGTACGGGCTGCTGCAGACGGAGGAGTACGCGCGGGCCTTGTTCTCCGTCGATCATCCATGCAGGGCCGACGAGATGGTGGCAGCGCGCCTTGAACGCCAGCGAATCCTGCGAGGCGAGCAGCCACCCGCCCTGTGGGTCGTTCTGAGCGAAGCCGCCCTACTGCAAGAGGTCGGCGGATGTGACGTCATGCGAAAGCAACTCGCGCGGTTGTTGGACTTCCGCGACAGCCCATGGGTGCAGATCCAGGTACTTCCGTTCCGCGTAGGCCAACACACCGGAATGATGGGCTCATTCAACCTGCTTCGGTTCGACGATGATCCCGACCTGTTCTACGTCGACAGCTACGACCAAGGCCACATGACCGCCAATCCACAGGTGATCAAGGAACGTTCGGTCGGCTACGCTCGATTGCAAGCCACAGCCCTCTCCCCCGAGGACTCGGCGACACTGATCGCTCGTGTGATGGAGGAACGGTATGGAAAGCAGCCATGACCTGGCCGGAGCACCGTGGCGGAAGTCGTCGTACAGCGGCACGAACGGCGGCGACTGCGTCGAGTGCACCGTCACCGGCGGCGCTGCCTGGCGGAAGTCCTCGTACAGCGGAAGCACCGGCGGCGAATGCGTCGAGGTCGCCGACGGCTGCGCCGCCTCCGTCCCCGTCCGCGACAGCAAGAACCCTGACGGCCCCGTGCTCGTCCTGGGCGCCGACGCCTGGCAGGCCTTCGTGGACGGGCTGCGCTGACGGACTGCCCGGCCCCTCGGTCACCCTGACGTGCGGCGCAGGTCGTCGAGCAGCGGGGCGGCGTCCGTGACCATGCGGTGCATGACCGGGACGGGAATGGCGGGATTACGCACGGCGGACATCGTGCTGTCCAGATCGAGCAGGAGATCCACCAACGTGTCCGGCGGCATGACCGGATTCGCCCGGGCACGCAGATGCACGCCCTGGTCGGAATCGGCGGCAAGGGCGACCGCGGCCTCGGTTGTGAGCCGGGGGTCCTCGGCGGCGGCACTGCGCACGATCGGGTCGGGGTCACGGCTGAACTGCTCGACGAGCGAGGCGGTGGAGGCCGGGTCGTCGAGCGCGAGAGCCCGCAGGCGAGGGTTCGGGTCTGCCGCGAGGCGCAGCAGCCCGTCGCGCGGGAAGTTGGGGTGGCGGCGGGGCCGGTCGGGGAACGAGAGGCTCGGACTCCACCATCCCGCTACCTCAAGGAGCATCTCCGGCGGGGCGTCGTCGCAGGACTCGGCCAGGAAGAGACGCACCACCCGGTCCTCGTCGCGGGCGAGGACCGCGACGACGTCCGCGGGCAGCCGGGGCGCCCTCGCGACGCTGCGGCGGACCAGCAGCTTGGGGGATCTCGCGAGCTGACGCATGGCGTCGGCGTTCGCGTGCAGCGCGCCGATCCACCACAGCGCCATCGTCAGGCCCTCAGGCTCGATGTCGGGCACCTCGGCGGCCATCGCGGCGATCTCGGCCGCCGTCGTCGGGGGCGCGGCGTCGGGGTGCGGTGCGGAGGCGACGCCCCGGCCACCGCACGACAGTCGCGCGGACATCAGCTGGTCCTCCGCGTCTCTCGTCAGCACCTCACGCAGATCCGGCTCCGGCGAGGCGGCGATGAGCCTGTCCCACTGGTCCGGGACGAGCCGGCGGATCTCCGCGACGCTGCTGCGGACACGGCGTGACGGATGGACGAGCGCGGCGTCGACGACCGCTTCCGGCAGGTCGTCACGGTGCAGGAAGCCGGTCACGTCGAGGTCGAGAAGTCCGACGAGGAGGTCGTCGGGGGCCGCACGGTTGAAGCCGATCCATTCGAGCCACGTGATGACGACTCGTCGGTCGATCCCGGTGGCCGGACTCAGCCTGGCCCAGGCGGTGCCGTGCGCGGCGGGCTTCGGTTCCGTCATCAGCGGTTCTGTCACCGGCCGAATCGTAGTCGCCCGTCCGGATCTCAGGCCCCTTGCTGACGCGCCGCCTCCGGTCGGCCGGTCGGCGAGGCGCACCGTCGCCGCCCTCACCGACAACGACCCGGACCGCCCGAACTCCCGTGCGTACGCGACCTCTGGCGGCGGATACCCTCTGCCCATGTCGAAACAAGCCGTGGCGGCGGGGGTCGGTCTCGCCGGTGTGATGGCGCACTGTGGCGGAAGCCCGGTGGGCGCCGTGAAGCTTCTGGTGGGGGCCATGGCCTCGGCGCCGGCGGCTCCGGAACCCTACGCGAGCCTCGCCGAGTTGTGGCAGGACCGACGCCTGGAACTCCGGAGGCTCCTCGAAGAGGACGGCTCGCTGAGTTCCGCGCTCGCGCAGGCGTACTTCTTCTTCCTTCAGGGGGACATGGACGACGCGGTGATGACCCTCGGTTCGGTCACGGGCCTGCGTCCTGACGTGGCATGGTGCGCCGCACCCTGGTTCGGCGATGCGCGCTTCCTCGACGCGGTGGGTTCCGAGGCGCTGGCCGAGGCGTGTCTGCGGACGTTGGACTACGACCACGACCTGGACACCGACGAGATGCGGGAGCGGTTCGCGCCCTGGTTCCATGCCCTCGACGTGGTGTCCGCGCGCAATCCCGTGCCGGAGTCGCTGGCCGCCATGGCCCGGCTGCCCCGGGCCTGCGGACGTCACGAACTCTCCCTCGACCTGTGCGACCGCGCCGATGCGGTCGAGCCGGTCATGTGGACCGCCGTCGCACGAGCGGCGACATGGCGGGTGATGGGCGACCTGGACCAGGCCGCGGCCGCCTTCGAACGCGCCTTGGCCCTGGACCCCGCCAACTGGTCCCTCAACCTTGACCTGGCGGACGTGCGGGCCGAGCAGGGCGACTTCGCCGCAGCGACGGGCCTCGCCGAACGGGGGCTGGCGATCGAACCCCACGACGTCACCCTGCGCGCGGCGGTCGCCGCGTACCGCACACGCCTTTCCGGCTCGCCCGAAGACCTGAGGACCTTGATCGGCCTGGCGCCGGAACTCGCGAACCCCGTCTACCGGAACCTGCTGATCGACTACGCCTGTGCGGGGCCGGAGCTGCCTCGCGGACTCGTCACCGAGGCCCACCGCATCCGTACGGACTGAAGCCCCGCCTGCCGGCCGGGTGGGCCTTCCGCCTCCCGGTCACGGGTCCACCGGACCGGCAGCCGCTCCGCTTGCGGCTGCTCACGGCTGCGACAGCGTCGGCAGCGTGAGGATCTCCGATCCTTCCTCGGTGATGGCGATCGTGTGCTCGGTATGTGCCGTCCGGCATCCCGTCGCGCTGCGCAGGGTCCACCCGTCGGCGTCGGTGACCAGTTGGGCGGTGTCCGCCATGACCCACGGCTCCAGCGCCAGCAGCAGCCCGGGGCGCAGCTTGTATCCACGGCCGGGGCGTCCGGTGTTCGCGACATGCGGGTCCTGGTGCATCGTCGAGCCGATGCCGTGCCCCCCGAACTCGGTGTTGATCTTGTATCCGGCCTGACCGAGGACCGTGCCGATGGCGTGGGAGATGTCGCCGACGCGCGCTCCGGGTCCGGCGGCGGCGATCCCCGCGGCCAGGGCGCGTTCGGTCGCCTCGATCATCGCGACGCTCTCCGAGGGCCGCGCCTTGCCCACGACGAAGCTGATGGCGGCGTCCGCGGCGACTCCGCGCCGGGAGACGGCGAGGTCGAGCGTGAGCAGATCCCCGTCGGCGAGCGTGTAGTCATGGGGCAGCCCGTGGAGTACGGCATCGTTGACGGCCGTGCAGATGTAGTGGCCGAACGGGCCCCGCCCGAAGGACGGCGCGTAGTCGACGTAGCAGGACTGCGCCCCCGCCTCGGTGATCATGTCCTTGGTCCACCGGTCGATGTCCAGGAGGTTCGTACCGACGGCGACCCGGCCCTTCAGCGTCTGCAGGATGTCCGCGACCAGGGCGCCTGCGTCTTTCGCCCGGACCAGCAGAGCGGGGTTGAGGATCTCGATCATGTGCCACTTTCCCTTACGGAACCAACAACTATACCGGTCTAACTATACCGGTATAAGAATAGGGGTCATGGTCGGACAGCGCCACGAACGCCGATCAGTCAGCACGTACGGCTGACCGCATGGGCGCATGCGGCTGACCGCATGAGCCGTCCCCGGGGCCCCGGACACGCGCCGGAGCATATGCGGTGCGCCGGAGGCCGGACGTCGTTACCGTCCAGGCGTGACCGGTTCCGCACTGCCCCTCCTCTTCCTCGATGTCGACGGCCCCCTCCTCCCCTTCGGAGCGACCCGTCGGCAGCTCCCGGACGGGTACCCGGCCTACGGGACGGGGCACGCGCCCCGGGAAGCCGGGGCGAATCCACTGACCGCCAGGATCGACCCGGCACACGGCCCCCGCCTGATGGCCCTGCCGTGCGAGCTGGTGTGGGCCACGACGTGGATGTCCGACGCCAACGACTGCATCGCACCTTGGCTCGGCCTGCCGCGACTGCCCCTGGTGGACTGGCCGGATCCGGCTCCCCAGACACCGCCTGGTCTGCACTGGAAGACCCCGGGGCTCGTGGAGTGGGCCGCCGGGCACCCGTTCGCCTGGGTCGACGACGAGATCACCGACACCGACCGCGCCTGGGTGAAGGACCACCACCCGGGGCCCGCGCTCCTGCACCGCGTCGAGGCGTGGCGGGGTCTGACGCACGCCGACTACGCCACCCTGGACGCCTGGCTGCGGCGTACGGCGCCCTGATCACGCACTGGATCCGTCCGGCCGGATGCCGCGACCGGGCCCAGGTTCCCCGCCCGAACAGGGCTCGGCTAGATTCAACCGCCATGCGATCCCGTGAGTTCGACCGCGACTTCCGTGACCAGGCCGGAAGAACACGCATGTGGGGCATCGCCCTCCTGTCCCTGGCCGCACTGCTGTGGGCCTGGTGCGCCGTACTCCTCCTGACGCCGTACGAGGTGGCCGAGGAGCCCGACGACCAGTACCCGGCGGAGTGCGAGTCCCGGCTGCTCACCGATCGCGGCACCGCCAACGAGGGCCTGATCCGCGGCGACGACTGCGCGAACGAACGCGACTGGCCCGAGGCGACAGCCGTGCTCGGCCTCTCCTTGCCGGTGTCCGTCGCCGGAGTGGCGCTCTTCACCATCGGCACCGTGACGCGCCGGATGAGTTCCCACGGCCAGGCCATGCGCGAACTGGACGAACTGGCGGACCGGCGGAAGAGCTGACTCATGCCACAGCCCGGGCACGGCGCCCCTGGCCAGGCCGCGACACCGGGCCGCGCTCGGGGCGTAAGCGGTGTGCGGCGGGTGAAGGGACTGTGCCGCCGAGGATGTTCAAGGGGAGCCAGGTCACGGACCTGTCCCAGCCTCCGCAGGCCGTGGAGGTCCACGCCGGACGCTGCGGGAACCCCGGGATCCGGTGGGCGGCGGCAGGCGGCGGCGCACCGCTCCGCCGGGCGGCCGGGCCCCAGTCCCCGGGCCGAGCGGGCCGAACGGGCAGTACGGGGCCGGAGCGCGCCCCTCTCGCCCGGCTGGCACGCACCCTGCTGCGGCACCCCTGCGCCCCCCACTCGCGTGTAACAGGCATGTATTAGGGAACGGGTGAGCGGAACGGTCCCCGGGCGGGAGCGGGTCTTGATGATCAGTAGCGCTCGCCACGGCGGGCGGACCGCACCGACCGCGAAGGAAGAAACCATGCGCGCCACGAAGCTCACCCTCACCGCCCTGACCCTCGCCGCGGGCCTCTCGCTCACCGCCTGCCAGGGGAACGAGGACTCGGCCGCGGGCGCGAGCGACTCCGGAGCGTCCTCGGCCGCGTCGCCGTCGTCCTCCTCATCCTCGTCGTCCTCCGCCTCCGGCGACAGCGGCACCTCCGACGGGACCACCCCCACGGCAGCCGGCGACGGCTCCGCCACCTCGGAGTCCGCCCAGGGGAGCGGCGACGGGCAGATCACCACCGGCACCTGCAAGACGTCGAACCTCGCGTTCGACACCGCTCACGGCATGGCCGAGGGCGACCTCCTCGTCAGCCTCAGGAACACCAGCGACGCCTGCACCCTCAAGGGATTTCCCGGCGTCGACCTGAGGTCCCAGGACGCCTCCGGACCCCTGAGCGCCGAACGCAGCGGACTCGACGCCCCCGTCGTCAACCTCGCCAACGGCGAGACCACCCGCTTCACCCTCCACTACCCGCCGAACAACTCCGGCGGCTCGGGCGTGTACGTCACGGCCATCGAGGTCACCCCGCCCGACGAGACCCACTCCAAGGCCCTGTCGGTCTCCCTCCGCCTCCCGGTCGGCGCCGACGCCGACGGACAGGTCAGGGTGGACCCCGTCGGCACCGGCAAGCAGTGAGACCCGGGAGGTCCTGCCCCGCGGCCGGTGCCCACGCCCGGCGGCCATCGTGGAGCGAACAGGACGACGCCGATCCGCGCGCCGTGCCCGGCGCTCCACGCGGCCGGGGTGTCACGCGCCTTCGGAGTACGGATCAAGGAAGTAGGCGCTCGTGGCCAGATCGAACTCCAGCCCGTACCGAGCCCCCAGAGCCTCGGCCTCCTTCGCGCCGACCGGGTAGGAGTTGACGAACGTGTCCAGCGGCTCACCGAAGAGGCGAGCGAGCTCGGCCCCGTCCGGGCTCCTCAACCGGACCTCGGACAGAAGCTCCTCGGTCGCCCGGTCGAACTCACTGATGACGTAGATGATCAACTCTCCACCTTCCGGGCGGCCCTCTCCGAATCCCCCGCTCGCCCCTGACGGGACCGCCGGCACCGGGGGCGCTCCCCCGCATACTGCACTCTTCCGCCACCCGGCGCCGAGAGCCCGCCTCTCACGGTCACGGCCCGACGAGGACCTTGCTGAGCAGCGGCAGGTGGTCGGAGGCGGCCGGGTCGGACCCCACGACGCGGGTGACGAGCGGGGTCACTCCGCGCGTGGTGTAGATGACGTCGATCCGCGCCGTGGGGGCCTCGGAGGGGTGGGTCGCGCCGTCGCCACGCGGGTGCGGGGACCTGGCCCAGGCGTCCGTGTAGGCCTTCTGGAGCGGCTGGGACTCCGGCGCCGTGGGCAGCGCGTTGAAGTCACCCACCAGGATGCCGGGCTTCTTCGCGCCGATCAGGTCGACGACCTGGGCGGACTGCTGGAGGCGGTCGGTCCCCGAGCTCGCGGAGAGGTGGGTGTTGTAGAACTCCACCTTCCTGCCGTGGACGTCGATGGTGGCGTGCAGCAGGCCGCGCTGCTCCTGGTCCGGCGACTTGAACAGCCAGGTGTTGTCCGACGCGGTGATCGGGTAGCGGGAGAGGATCGCGGTGCCGTACTGCACGCGGTGCCCGCTCCCGGCCGGCGGGGCGTTGTCGATGTTCGCGCCGAAGACGACGTGGTAACCGAGCGCTTCGGCCAGTTCGGCGGACTGGTCGGCCCACTCGCTGCGCGCCGAGTAGTGGTTGTCGACCTCCTGGAGACCCACCACGTCGGCGCCGCTCTCGCGGACGACACGGGCGATCCGCCGCACGTCCAGCGCGTCGTCGGTGCCCTGGGCGTGGTGGATGTTGAACGACATGACGTCCAGCACCCGGGGCCCGGGGCGGGACGCTCCGGCGGCGGCCGAGGCCTGCGCGGCGGATCCCGTGGCGGCGAGCGCGACGACGGTGGCGATGACGGACAGGGTCCGGCGGTACATGGGGGCCTCCTGGCACAGGGTCTCGGAAGGCCCCGATCATGGCCGGGCCCACTGGCCCCCTCGTGGCCGCGAGATGAAGTTCCGCCGCCCGCCGGGTGCCGGGATCACACCGCGGCGAGCTCCCACACCAGCACCTCGGCCTGCTCCAGCGCCTCGGCCTCCAGCCCACGGGACTCCGTGATCCGCGCGGAGTCGCCCGCCGCCAGCGCCTCGCCGCCGACGCGCACCTCGCCCCGCACGACGTGGACGTAGACGCCCGCCGCGTCCGGCAGGGCGGTCCGCTCCCCCGCGGACACACGGCGGACGTGGAGCATCGCTCCGGCCTCGGGGAGGGCGTACGGAGTGGAGTCGGCGATCCCGGCGACGTGCGTGTAGGAGGGCTCCCCACCGGGTTCCAGCGGGGCCAGCCACATCTGGATGAACGTCAGCGGGACGTCCCCGTCGTTGCGCTCGACATGCCGCACCCCGGCGGCCGAGCTGAGGTGCTGGACGTCACCGGCCCGTACGGCGGTGGCGTGCGAGGCGGAGTCCCGGTGGGTGAGCTCGCCCTCCACCACCCAGGTGACGATCTCGGTGTGGCTGTGCGGATGCTCGTCGAAGCCGGCGCCGGGGGCGAGACGCTCCTCGTTGCAGGCCAGGATCGGCCCGAACCGCAGATTGTCCGGGTCGTAGAACCGCCCGAAGGAGAAGGCGTGCAGCGTTTCGATGCCCGCGGAGTCACCCGTGGCCGGGTCCCCGCCACGGAAGCGGTCCGCGGAGCGGCGTACGTCCATCACTCCCCCAAGGTATCCCCGCCGGGCGACCTTCCGCCCCGCCCCTCCGGGCACCTGTCCCGATAAGGCAGTCTTGTGTGCGTGCCCCGACCCGATCCTGAGCAGTCCGCCGCGCATGACGCCCATCTCCACGCCGCGACCCTGAAGCGGCTGGAGCAGTCCTCCGGCCGGCTGGCCGCCAACGCCATCGCCCGCATGGACGAGACGCTGCCGTGGTACCGGGCGATGCCACCGGAGAACCGTTCGTGGATCGGCCTGGTCGCCCAGGCCGGTATCGCCGCGTTCACCGAGTGGTTCCGGCACCCCGAGACGCCGCAGGCGATCTCGACCGACGTCTTCGGCACGGCCCCGCGCGAACTGACCAGGGCGATCACCCTGCGGCAGACCGTCGAGATGGTGCGGACGACGATCGAGGTGATGGAGACCGCGATCGAGGAGGTCGCGGCTCCCGGCGACGAGTCGGTGCTGCGCGAGGCGCTGCTCGTCTACGCCCGCGAGATCGCCTTCGCGACCGCCCAGGTGTACGCGCAGGCGGCCGAGGCCCGGGGCGCGTGGGACGCCCGGCTGGAATCCCTCGTCGTGAACGCGGTGCTGTCCGGCGAGGCGGACGAGGGCGCCGTGTCCCGCGCCGCCGCCCTCGGCTGGAACTCCCCCGAGCATGTGTGCGTCATCCTCGGCACCGCGCCCGAGGGGGACAGCGAGCTGACCGTGGAGGCGATCCGGCGGGCGGCCAGGCACGCCAAGCTCCAGGTGCTGACCGGAGTCCTCGGCCACCGTCTGGTCGTGATCGCGGGCGGCAGCGACAACCCGCTGAACGTGGCGAAGTCGCTGATCGGGCCGTATGCCGCCGGCCCCGTCGTCGCCGGTCCCGTGGTGCCCGACCTGCTCGCGGCCACCCGCTCCGCACAGGCCGCCGCCGCCGGACTCAAGGCCTGCTCGGCGTGGCAGGACGCTCCGAGGCCCGTCCTGTCGGACGATCTCCTTCCTGAGCGCGCGATGGCGGGCGACCCCGCCGCGCGCGATCAGCTGGTGGAGGAGATCTACAGACCGCTCGAAGAAGCGGGTTCGGCACTTCTGGAGACCCTGAGTGTGTATCTGGAGCAGGCGAGCAGTCTGGAGGGCGCGGCACGGATGCTGTTCGTGCACCCCAATACCGTGCGCTACCGGCTACGACGTGTGACCGACGTCACCGGGTGGTCGCCCTCCGACGTCCGATCCGCGTTCACTCTGCGGATCGCCCTCATCCTGGGGCGCTTGGCCGACGGCGACACCCAGTCCTAGACTTTTGTCGAACTTCAACAATTCCCCTGACGGTTCTTCGTCCCTGTCCCCACGGGCGTCAGGGGCCGTCCACAAGAGAGAGTGTGAGGGTGCTCGTACTCGTCGCTCCCGGCCAAGGCGCTCAGACGCCCGGCTTCCTGACTCCCTGGCTCGAACTCCCCGGTGCCGCCGACCGCATCGCGGGATGGTCCGACGCCATCGGGCTCGACCTTGCCCACTACGGCACGAAGGCCGACGCGGACGAGATCCGCGACACGGCGGTGGCTCAGCCACTGCTGGTCGCCGCGGGTCTGCTCTCCGCAGCCGCGCTGGACGCCTCCCCCGGTGTCGTCGCCGGACACAGCGTCGGTGAGATCACCGCCGCCGCGCTCGCCGGCGTCGTCGAGGACGAGGCCGCGCTCCGTTTCGTACGCACCCGCGGGCTCGGCATGGCCGAGGCCGCCGCGGTCACCGAGACGGGCATGGCCGCGCTCCTCGGCGGAGACCCCGAGACCACGGTCGCGCACCTGGAGAAGCTGGGGCTCACCCCGGCCAACGTCAACGGCGCCGGGCAGATCGTCGCCGCCGGCACCGCGGCCCAGATCGCCGCGCTGACCGAGGACAAGCCCGAGGGCGTGCGCCGCGTGGTGCCGCTCAAGGTCGCCGGCGCGTTCCACACGCACCACATGGCTCCGGCCGTGGACAAGCTGCGCGCGGCCGCCACCTCCCTGACGGTCACCGACCCCAAGGTGACGTACGTGTCGAACGCCGACGGGAAGACGGTCTCCGACGGCGCCGAGGTCATCTCCCGGCTCGTCGGCCAGGTCGCCAACCCGGTCCGCTGGGACCTGTGCATGGAGACCTTCGCCGAGCTCGGTGTCACGGCCCTCATCGAGGCCGCCCCGGGTGGCACCCTGGTCGGGCTCGCCAAGCGCGCGCTGCCCGGTGTGAAGACCCTCGCGCTCAAGACCCCCGACGACCTCGACGCCGCCCGCGCGCTCATCTCCGAGCACGCGGACGCCTAAGGAGCCCGAGAGCATGTCGAAGATCAAGCCCAGCAAGGGCGCCCCGTACGCACGGATCATGGGTGTCGGCGGCTACCGCCCGACCCGTGTCGTGCCCAACGAGGTGATCCTCGAGACGATCGACTCGTCCGACGAGTGGATCCGCTCCCGCTCCGGTATCGCCACCCGCCACTGGGCCTCCGACGAGGAGACCGTGTCGATGATGTCCGTGGAGGCCTCCGGCAAGGCCATCGCCGACGCCGGGATCGCTCCCGAGCAGATCGGCGGGGTGATCGTCTCCACCGTCTCGCACTTCAAGCAGACCCCCGCCGTCGCGACCGACATCGCGCACAAGGTCGGCGCGGGCAAGCCCGCGGCCTTCGACATCTCGGCCGGCTGCGCGGGCTTCGGCTACGGCCTGACGCTCGCCAAGGGCATGATCGTCGAGGGCTCGGCCGAGTACGTGCTCGTCATCGGTGTCGAGCGTCTCAGTGACCTCACCGACCTGGAGGACCGGGCGACGGCCTTCCTGTTCGGCGACGGCGCGGGCGCGGTCGTCGTGGGCCCGTCGCAGGAGCCGGCCATCGGCCCCACCGTCTGGGGCTCCGAGGGCGACAAGTCCGAGACGATCAAGCAGACCGTCTCGTGGAACGACCTCCACATCGGCGATGTCTCCAAGCTTCCGCTCAACGAGCGGGGCGAGGTCAAGTTCCCGGCCATCACGCAGGAGGGTCAGGCGGTCTTCCGCTGGGCCGTCTTCGAGATGGCGAAGGTCGCCCAGCAGGCGCTGGAAGCGGCCGGGATCACCTCGGAAGACCTGGATGTCTTCATTCCGCACCAGGCCAACATGCGGATCATCGACTCGATGGTGAAGACGCTCAAGCTGCCGGAGCACGTCACGGTCGCCCGTGACGTGGAAACCACCGGCAACACGTCGGCCGCCTCGATTCCGCTCGCGATGGAGCGGCTTCTGGCGACCGGGCAGGCCAAGAGCGGCGACACGGCGCTCATCATCGGCTTCGGGGCGGGTCTCGTCTACGCCGCGTCGGTCGTTACCCTCCCCTAGGCACACCGGACCTTTCGGTCCACACGCCCGAACCCCGCAGAAACATATCGAAGGAGCGCCAACATGGCCGCCACTCAGGAAGAAATCGTCAAGGGTCTCGCCGAGATCGTCAACGAGATCGCCGGTATCCCGGTCGAGGACGTCCAGGTGGACAAGTCCTTCACCGACGACCTGGACGTCGACTCGCTGTCCATGGTCGAGGTCGTCGTCGCCGCCGAAGAGCGCTTCGACGTCAAGATCCCCGACGAGGACGTCAAGAACCTCAAGACCGTCGGCGACGCCGCCGAGTACATCCTGAAGCACCAGGGCTGATCCCAGCCCGTCCCGTGTGTCGCCACCCGGCGGTGGCGCCGCTGATTCACGACCCTCTACACGTGGAGAAGATTTTCCAGTGAGCCCGACCAATCGCACCGTGGTCGTCACCGGTATCGGCGCAACCACTCCGCTGGGTGGCGACTCCGCATCGACCTGGGAAGGTCTGATGGCCGGCCGTTCCGGCGTCAAGCCTCTCGAGGGCGAACGTTTCGCCGAACTGCCCGTCCGGATCGCCGCCCTCGCGGCCGTCGACCCGGGCGAGGTACTGCCCCGGCCGCTCGCCCGCAAGCTGGACCGCTCGGCGCAGTTCGCGCTGATCGCGGCCCGCGAGGCCTGGGCGGACGCCGGCTTCACCGGCAAGGCCGGTGAGGACGAGAAGATCCAGCCCGAGCGCCTGGGGTCCGTCATCGCCTCCGGCATCGGCGGCGTGATCACCCTGCTCGACCAGTACGACGTGCTGAAGGAGAAGGGCGTCCGCCGCGTCTCCCCGCACACCGTGCCCATGCTCATGCCCAACGGCCCGGCGGCCAACGTCGGTCTCGAGGTCAACGCACAGGCCGGTGTCCACACCCCGGTCTCCGCCTGCGCGTCGGGTGCCGAGGCAATCGGCTACGCCGTCGAGATGATCCGCACCGGCCGTGCCGACGTGGTCGTCGCCGGTGGCACCGAGGCGGCCATCCACCCGCTGCCGATCGCGGCCTTCGCCAACATGATGGCGATGTCCAAGAGCAACGACGAGCCCGAGAAGGCCTCGCGCCCCTACGACACGGGCCGTGACGGCTTCGTCCTCGGTGAGGGCGCGGGCGTCGTGATCCTGGAGTCGGCCGAGCACGCCGCCGCGCGCGGCGCCAAGGTCTACTGCGAGGTGCTGGGCCAGGGCCTGTCGGCCGACGCCCACCACATCGCGCAGCCCGAGCCCACCGGGCGCGGGATCGCCGCCGCGATGCAGAACCTGCTGGACTCCACCGACCTGAAGCCGTCGGAGGTCGTGCACCTGAACGCGCACGCCACGTCGACGCCGCAGGGCGACATCGCGGAGATCAAGGCGCTGCGTGCGGTGCTGGGAGACGACCTGGACCATGTCGCGATCTCCGCGACGAAGTCGATGACCGGCCACCTGCTGGGTGGTGCCGGGGGCATCGAGACCGTGGCGACCGTGCTGGCTCTGCACAACCGCATGGCTCCGCCGACCATCAACATCGACGACCTCGACGAGGCCGTCGAGGCCGACGTCGTGCGCGGTGAGCCGCGGGCGCTGCCCGAGGGACCGATCGCCGCGATCAACAACTCGTTCGGCTTCGGTGGCCACAACGTGGTCCTGGCGTTCCGTTCGGTCTGACCCGCCGGTTCCGCCGAGGCCCGCCTCCCACGACCTTCGTCGTCGGGAGGCGGGCCTTCCGCATGCGGCGCGCCGTCCCGCCGACCGTGCCCTCGCTCCCCGGACACCGCGGGCCCCCAGCCGCCCGCATCCATGACGGAACGTTTCAGCACAGCCAGGGAGCGGAGCGGTACGGGGCGGAGCCCCGGTCAGACCACCTGGTGCAGCCAGCGCACGGGGGCGCCTTCGCCGGCGTGGCGGAAGGACTCCAGCTCGTCGTCCCAGGGCTTGCCCAGGAGCTTGGCGACCTCGGCCTCCAGGTCGGTCTCGCCGCGCACGGACCGCGCCAGCGCCGCCCTCAGCCGGTCCTCCGGGACCAGGATGTCGCCGTGCATGCCGGTGACCGCGTGGAAGATGCCGAGACCCGGCGTGGAGCTGTAGCGCTCACCCTCCGCCGTGGGACAGGGCTCCGCGGTCACCTCGAAGCGCAGCAGGTCCCAGCCGCGGAGGGCCGAGGCCAGCTCCGACGCCGTACCCGCCCGGCCCTTCCAGGAGAATTCGGACCGCCAGGTGCCTGGAGCGGCCGGCTGTCTGATCCAGTCCAGCTGGACCCGCACACCGAGCACACCCGCCACCGCCCATTCGACATGCGGGCACAGCGCGCGCGGTGCGGAGTGAACGTACAGGACTCCACGTGTCGTCACCGGGACCTCCAGTGTGGGACGAGGTTCGCCTTCCCCAGCGGCCTCGCGCCCGTACCGCCTCTTCCCGGCCGGTTCCCGAGGTTGTCATCAGTAAACAGCATCGGGAGTGAATCTCCTGAAAAGGGACAGTATGTGACGTGAGATAACTTACCGGACCCGCTCATTCGTGCGCGGGCCGGTCGGCGCCACTGGTTCGACGGGGAAAAGCTACCGTGCGCCGGGGTCGGCTGTGTGACGTACCGTCGGTCCCGGGCCCGTGATTCGCTCAGCATTCACCCGCGAGGGCGCGAGGGCCCGCCACCTGGGGCTGTCCGGTTGTGCCAGGGGCACAATCACCCGTGTGACCGGAGGGGAAACAGCGATGCCTGAGCGTGCGTCACGCCGTCGTGCCCGGGGTGCGGGAGCCACTCTGACGGCGGTCGCGCTCGCCGGCGCCGCCGTGCTCACCGGGTGCGCCTCCGACGGTGGCCAGGCCGCGCGGAGCGCCTCGGGAGCCCCGAGCCCCTCCCCGCCGCCCACACCGTCGTGGGATGCGAGCCCCGGCTCGATCGCAGCCGTCGGGGACTCCATCACCCGGGGATTCGACGCCTGCTCGGTCCTGGCCGACTGCCCCGAGGTGTCCTGGGCGACGGGGAGTGACAGCGGGGTGCGGAGCCTGGCGGTGCGCCTGCTCGGAGTGTCGGGGGCGGCGTCGCGCAGCTGGAACCACGCCGTGTCGGGCGCCAGGATGGCGCAGCTCCCGGAACAGATGGCGCTCGCGGCGAAGGACCGGCCGGAGCTGGTCACGGTGATGATCGGCGCGAACGACGCCTGCCGCGACACGGTACGGCTGATGACCCCGGTGGCGGACTTCCGGACCTCCTTCGAGGCCTCGATGCGGCAGTTGCGCGCCGCGGCCCCGAAGTCGCAGGTGTACGTGTCGAGCGTGCCCGATCTCAAGCGGCTCTGGTCCACCGGACGGGAGAATCCGCTGGGCAAGCAGATCTGGAAGCTGGGGATCTGCCGGTCGATGCTGGGGGACGCGGACGACATGGGCCCGGCGGCCGTCGCGCGCCGCGACGCGGTGCTGGAGCGGGTCGTCGCGTACAACGAGGTGCTGCGGGAGGTGTGCGCGCGGGACGAGCGCTGCCGCTACGACGGCGGGGCGGTGTTCGACTACCGCTTCACCGGCGCGCAGCTCAGCGAGTGGGACTGGTTCCACCCGGGGCGGGACGGCCAGGCCAGACTGGCGGAGATCGCGTACCGCGAGGTCACGGCGGCCCGGCCCGCGGCGTAGAGTTCTTGATCATGACGACGGGTACGGCGGTACACAGCGAAGACTTCTCGACGTGCGCGGACGGCACGCAGGTCCGGCGCTGGACCCTGGAGCGCGAGGGCACCCGGGTGCGGGTGCTGACGTACGGCGCCGTGGTGCAGTCGGTGGAGATCCCCGGCAGGGAGGGCGCCCGCGCCGAGGTGGCCCTGGGGCTGCCGGACGTCAAGGGGTACGAGACGCACACCGGCCCCTACTTCGGTGCCGTGGTCGGCCGGTACGCGAACCGGATCGCCGGCGGGGCCTTCGTCCTCGACGGG
This sequence comes from Streptomyces sp. NPDC102402, assembly GCF_044765765.1. NCBI lineage: Bacteria > Bacillati > Actinomycetota > Actinomycetes > Kitasatosporales > Streptomycetaceae > Streptomyces > Streptomyces sp. NPDC102402. The sequence goes on along the minus strand of NZ_JBIWKR010000003.1, from coordinate 600,615 downwards.
CGGACGCACCGGGTGACGCGGAACGAGGGCCCCAACACCCTGCACGGCGGCGAGCGCGGCTTCGACAAGCGCGTGTGGGACGCCGAGGAGGTCACCGGCGGTGTACGGCTCTCCCTCGTCTCCGAGGACGGCGAGGAGGGCTTCCCTGGGCGGCTGGCGGTCTCGGTGACGTACACCCTGGACGAGGACGGCGCGCTGCGGATCGCCTACCGTGCGACGACGGACGCGCCCACCGTGGTGAACCTGACGAACCACACGTACTGGAACCTCGCCGGGGCGGACAGCGGGAGCGCGCTCGGGCACGAACTCCGGCTCGCGGCGGGGTGGATCACTCCGGGGGACGGGGAGTCGATCCCCACGGGCGAGATCCTGCCGGTGGACGGCACCCGGTTCGACTTCCGGGAGGCGAAGCCGGTGGGTCCGGGCTACGACACCAACTACGTGCTGGAGGAGACCGGCGGCGAGCCGGCCGCCGAGCTGTACGACCCGTCGTCCGGACGCCTGCTGACGGTGCGTACGACGGAGCCGGGACTCCAGCTCTACACCGCCGACCACCTCGACGGGGATCCCTTCGTGCCCTGCGCCGGGATCGCGCTGGAGACGCAGCACTTCCCCGACGCGCCGAACCGCCCGGAGTTCCCGGGTACGGTGCTGCGGCCGGGCGAGGAGTTCACCTCGACGACGGTGTACGGGTTCTCCGTGCGCTGAGGCCCAACTCGCCCTGTTCCGGGCTGTGTCAACACCGGTCGACCAAGATCACCACCGGGTGAATCAGGGCGGTGGGTGCGCGTCCACGACGGTCCCCGCCCCTCCCGCACAGCAGGGTGATCAACATGACTTCACCTGTTGACGAATCGTCACCCGCTCTGCCCTCCCGCCGGTCCCTGATCGCGGGCGCCACCGCCGGAGCCGCGGCCCTCGCCGTGACCGCCGCCGCCCCGTCGGCAGGAGCCACGACACCCCGGGCCGCTGCCGCCGCGCCGGGAGCGGCGCCCGGCTCCGACCGGGACGCCGCTCTCACCGTCGCCCGGGCCATCCTCGTCCGCGACGAGAACGACAAGGACCTGATCCCCCGTTACCGCGAGGTCCTGCTGGGCAAGGGCCTGCCCCGCACCCGTGCGGCGCGCAAGAAGGTGCTGGTCGTCGGTGCGGGGCCGGCCGGGCTCACCGCGGCGCGGCTTCTCCACGAGGCCGGGCACACCGTCACCGTGATCGAGGCCAACGGCAACCGTGTCGGCGGCCGGATCAAGACCTTCCGGGCCGGCGGCCACGAGCAGTCCGACGCGCCCTTCGCCGATCCGAAGCAGTACGCCGAGGCCGGCGCGATGCGCATCCCGGACAGCCACCCGCTGGTCACCGGGCTGATGGCCGATCTCGGGCTGAAGACCCGCCGCTTCCACCTGGTCGACGTGGACGGCGAAGGACGCCCCGCCAACCGCACCTGGATCCACGTGAACGGCGTCCGGGTCCGCCGCGCCGACTACGCCGCGAAGCCGCAGGCGGTCAACCGCTCCTTCGGTGTACCCGCCGCCTACGAGAACACGCCTGCCTCGCAGATCGTGCGGGACGCGTTCGCCCCCGTGCGCAAGGAGATCGAGGGCAAGGAGGGGACGGCCCTGGTCGAGGGCTGGGCGACGGTGCTCCAGCGGTACGGGCACTTCTCGATGTTCCGGTACATGACCGAGGTGGCCAAGCTCGACGAGCGCACCGTCGACCTCATCGGCACCGTCGAGAACATGACCTCGCGTCTCCATCTCGCCTTCCTGCACAGCTTCATCGGGGCTTCGCTGATCAGCCCGGCGACCTCCTTCTTCGAGCTGCCCGACGGCACCGCGACCCTGGTCGACGCCATGTACGCGCAGGTGAAGGAGCTGGTGCACCTGGACCGCCGGGCCACCCGGATCAGCCACACGAAGGACGGGGTGAGCGTCGAGACGGTCTCCGAGGGCCGGGGCGGTCCCGTCGTCCGGGAGACCTTCACCGGTGACCGGGCGATCGTCACCGTGCCCTTCTCCGGGATGCGGCACCTCCCGGTGACGCCCGCGCTCTCGTACGGCAAGCGCCGGGCGATCACCGAGGTCCACTACGACGCCGCGACCAAGGTGCTGCTCGAATTCAGCCGCCGCTGGTGGGAGTTCGACGAGGCGGACTGGAAGCGTGAGCTGGGGGCGGTACGGCCGGGGCTGTACGAGGAGTACCGGACGGGCAAGGCCCCGGCCGACGGTTCGCTGCTGGGCGCGCACCCGTCCGTCCCTCGCGGCCACATCCCGCCCAACCAGCGGGTGCACTACGCGGCCTTCCGCTCCACCGCCCGTGACCAGCCCGAGGCGGCCCACGTCATCGGCGGCGGCTCGGTGACCGACAACGCCAACCGTTTCATCTACCAGCCCTCACATCCGGTCGAGGGCAGCCGGGGCGGGGTCCTGCTCGCCTCCTACAGCTGGGCCGACGACGCCCTGAAGTGGGACTCGCTGGACGACGACGAGCGCTACCCGCACACCCTGGGCGGCGTCCAGGACGTGTACGGGCAGCGCATCGAGGTGTTCTACACGGGCGTCGGCCGCACCCAGTCCTGGATGCGTGACCCGTACGCGTACGGCGAGGCGTCCGTGCTCCTGCCCGGCCAGCACACCGAGCTGTTCCCGGACGTGCGGACGCCGGAGGGCCCGCTGCACTTCGCCGGCTGCCACACGTCCATCAAGCCCGCCTGGATCGAGGGCGCCCTGGAGTCCGCGGTCCGGACGGCGCTGGAGGTCCACGGCGCCTGACGGGGGCGGACCGCTCAGCGGGCCAGACCGAGGGTGACGCCGAGACCGACGAGGACGGAGCCGATCCCCCGGTTCAGCGCCTTCTGCCTGCGGAGCAGCGCGGTGCGCAGCCGCGCGTGGGAGAAGAACAGCGCCACGAGCCCGAACCAGCCGAAGTGGGCGAGGGACATGAACAGCCCGTAGCCCGCCTGCTGCCAGAGGGCCGTGTCCGGCCCGACGACCTGGGTGAACGTGGACACCACGAACAGGGTGGTCTTGGGGTTCAGCACATTGGTGAGGAAGCCGGTGCGCAGGGCCCCGGGACCGCTCAGGCCGCTCTTCCCGCTCAGATCGACGGTGAGCTCGCCGCGGTCGAGGAAGGTGCGGACGCCGATGTACACGAGGTAGGCGGCGCCCACCAGCTTGATCGCGGTGAACAGGGCCGTGGACGAGGCGATCAGCAGGCCGACGCCGAGCATGGTGTAGGTGACGTGGACCAGGACACCCGCGGCGACCCCCGCGGCCCCCAGGAGGCCGGTCCTGCGCCCGTACAGGCAGCTGTTGCGGACGACCATCGCGAAGTCGGCGCCCGGGCTGATCACGGCGAGCACGGTGATCAGGGCGACGGCGAGTATCTCGGTCACGCTCTTCCCTCCCGGTCGGCCGCGGTCCGGGTGAACGGCCGCGGGCGCCTCCGGCTCAGTCCTTGTGCAGGGTGTACGGCGACGCGGGGGCCGGCGCCGGCTCGGCCTCGGGCGGACCGGCGAGGTCGCGGGCCAGCAGGGTGGCCCCGGCGACGGCGCCCGGCATCAGGAGCACGGCGACGAAGGGGACGACGAAGGCGAGTGCGAGCGGGACGCCGAAGCCCAGGACCATCATGCGGCGGCCGCGCAGGAGCGTGAGCCGGTCCTTCAGGACCATGCCCCGGCGCTGGAGGGCGACGGCGGTGAGCTCCTCGGAGAGGAAGTAGCCGGAGACGCAGAAGCCGAGGGCGGGGACCACGGTCTGGCCGACGACGGGGATGAAACCGAGGGCGAAGAGCAGGACGCCGTACACCGCGACGCGCAGCAGGATGCGGACGGAGTCGCGGGCGGAGATCCACAGTTCGCGCCAGAGCGGCAGGCCCGACTCGTGGACCTCGCCGCCCTCGCTGCGCTCGACCGCCTCGGAGAGCGATTCGTAGAACGGCTGGCCGACCAGCAGGGTGACCGCGGTGAAGGTGATGACCGCGAGGAATATCCCGAAGACGAAGACCAGGACGACCAGGGTGTTGCGCAGGAGCCCGAGCCAGGGCGAGGACCAGTCGTCGGCGAACGGGGTGGACCACGCGACGAAGTCGTCCGCGCCGTAGCCCAGGCCGACGAGGGCGCCCGCGTAGACGACGAGGGTGATCAGCGCGGGGATCAGGCCGAACCCGAGCCACCTGCCGTGCCCGAAGGCCCAGCGCTGGCCCTTGACCAAGTAACCGAAACCCGCCCCGAGATCACTCATGACCTCAGCGTACTTGCGCGAACCATTGACACGTCCCCGGGCCCGAATTACCGTCACGCCAGCATTTCGAACGAGTGACGAAATACCGAACACCGAGGAGAGGCAACACCCGTGCGCATCACCGGAATCAGCACGCACGTCGTCGGCACGCCGTGGCGCAACCTCACCTACGTCCAGGTGCACACCGACGAGGGTCTCACCGGAGTCGGAGAGACCCGGATGCTGGGCCGCACGGACGCGCTGCTCGGCTATCTGCGGGAAGCGTCGGCCAACCACATCACCGGCTCCGACCCGTTCGCGATCGAGGACCTCGTCAAGCGGATGAAGTACGGCGACTACGGCCGCGCCGGGGAGATCGTGATGTCCGGCATCGCGGTCATCGAGATGGCCTGCTGGGACATCAAGGGCAAGGCGCTGGGCGTCCCCGTCTGGCAGCTGCTCGGCGGGAAGGTCACCGACCGGGTCAAGGCCTACGCCAACGGCTGGTACACCACCGAGCGCACCCCGGAGGCGTACCACAAGGCGGCGCAGGGCGTCGTCGAGCGCGGCTACCGGGCGCTGAAGATCGACCCCTTCGGCACGGGCCACTTCGAGCTGGGCCAGGAGGAGACCCGCTACGCCGTCTCCCTCATCGAGGCCGTACGGGACGCCATCGGCCCCGACACCGAACTGATGCTGGAGATGCACGGACGGTTCAGCCCGTCGACGGCGGTGCGGATCGCCCGCGAGATGGCACCGTTCAGGCCGGCCTGGCTGGAGGAGCCGGTGCCGCCGGAGAACCTCAAGGCGCTGAGCAAGGTGGCGGAGAAGGTCGACCTGCCGATCGCGACGGGTGAACGCATCCACGACCGGATCGAGTTCCGCGAGCTCTTCGAGTCGCAGGCCGCGGACATCATCCAGCCGGACGTCGGCCACATCGGCGGCATCCTGGAGACCCGCAAGCTCGCGGCGACCGCCGAGACCCACTACACGCTGATCGCCCCGCACAACGTGGGCGGCTCGGTGCTGACCGCGGCCAGCCTCCAGGTCGCCGGCTGCACCCCCAACTTCAAGATCCTCGAACACTTCAACGACTTCGCGGACGCGGACATCAAGAAGGTCGTCAAGGGCGCCCCGGCCGTCGACCCCGCCACCGGCTGCTTCGAGCTCTCCGACGCTCCCGGGCTCGGCGTGGAGCTGGACGTGGACGCGGCGGCGGAGTTCCCGCAGCAGCAGGCGCGGTTCGACCTGTGGGCGGACGGCTGGGAGAAGAGGCAGCCCAAGTGACCCGCCTCTCGCGCTCGTTGACCGTCGACCGGCCCGGCAGCCACCGGCTGACCGAGGGGCCGGTCCCGGAGCCGGGCCCCGGCGAGGTCAGGGTGCGGGTCGCCGCGGCCGGGATCTGCATGAGCGACCGCGAGGTGTACGACGGCCACCGCGACTCCGCCTACGTGCGCTACCCCGTGGTGCCGGGCCACGAGTGGTCGGGGACCGTCGACGCGGTGGGCGAGGGCGTCGACCCCCGGCTGACCGGGCGCCGGACGGTCGCCGAGGGCTTCCGGGCGTGCGGGAGCTGCGAGCGGTGCAGGTACGGGGACACCTCGCTGTGCACGGCGGGCTACGACGAGACGGGGTTCACCCGGCCCGGGGCGTTCGCGGACCACCTGGTGGTCCCGGCGCGGCTGCTGCATCCGCTGGCCGACGACGCCGACCTGCGGGCCGCCGCCCTGCTGGAGCCGGCCGCGGTGATCGCGGCGGCGGTACGGGCGGGGGCCCCCGAGGCAGGTGAGCGGATCGCCGTGGTGGGGGCGGGCACGCTCGGCCTGCTCGCGGTGCAGCTGCTGGCGGCGGTGTCGCCGGCGGAGCTCACCGTGATCGACCCGAGGCAGGAACGCGCCTCTCTGGCACTGGACTTCGGGGCGGGCGAGGCCCGGGTCCCCGAGGAGGCCGAGGAGGTGCGCGGCCGCTACGACCTGGTCGTGGAGACGGCCGGAGCGCCGTCCACCGCGGCGGACGCGTGCCTGCTGGCGCGGCGCGGCGGACGGGTGGTGCTGACCGGGATGTTCACCCCTGGCGCCGTGGGCATCGACCCGGTGCACCTGTCGCTGAGTCAGCTCACCGTGCGCAGCGTCTTCGGCGCGTCCTCCGCGGCCTGGTCCCACGCCGTCCGGGCGTTCACGGCCGGACTGCTCGATCCGGCGCCGCTGATCACCCACGAGTTCCCGCTGGAGCGGTTCGCCGACGCCGTGGCGCTGGTGGGATCCGGGGATCCGGAGACCGGGAAGGTGCTGCTGCGGCCGTGACGGGCCCGCCCTGAGCCGTGCACCGGTACGGCGGCGTCCTGACCGCCTCCGTACCGGTGCACGCCCAATGATCCGAATGTCGTCCGAAATACCGAACATGAAGGACCAGCCGTGAACGACGCCCCTGCCTCTTCCCCCGGTGCCACCGGCGCCCGCCGTCCCGGTGACGCCGCGCTCACCGCGCTCGGTCTCGGCGCCGCACCCCTGTCCCCGGCCGACGCCTCCCCGCACTCCTTCCCGGACGGCGGGAGCTGGCGCACCGAGGTGCCGTCCGTGGAGGGTCCGGAGGCCCTCGGCGTCGTGCTCAAGGAGTCCGCGAGTCTCGACGTCCCCGTCCACCGCATCAGCCAGGGCAGCGGCATCTGGATGCTGACCGACGCGGAGATCACCGAGATGGTGGAGGGCTGCGCCGAACGGGACATCGAGCTCTGCCTGTTCACGGGGCCGCGTGGCACCTGGGACACCGGCGCCTCGGTCCGCACCGACTCCGGCGGGGCCGGGCTGCGCGCCCGGGGCCACGACGCCGTGGCCGGCTGCGTCGAGGACGCCCTGCGCGCCACCGGGCTGGGCGTGAAGTGCCTGCTCGTGGCCGACGAGGGCGTGCTGTGGACCCTGCACCGGCTGCGCGAGCAGGGCGTCCTGCCCGCGGACACCACCTTCAAGGTGTCCGCGCTGATCGGCCCGGTCAACCCGGCCTCGTACGCCGTGTTCGAGCAGCTCGGCGGCGACTCGGTCAACATTCCCTCCGACCTGACGCTCGCCCAGCTCACCGAGATCCGCAGGGTCTCCCGGGCGCCGATGGACCTCTACATCGAGGCCCCCGACGACCTGGGCGGTTATGTGCGGATGTACGAGGTCGCCGAGCTGATCCGGCGCGGCGCTCCGCTGTACCTGAAGTTCGGCCTCTCCAAGTCGCCCGGGATCTACCCGTACGGCCGGCACCTGCGGGAGCTGGCGCTGGCCACCGCCAAGGAGCGCGTCCGGCGCGGCCGGCTCGCGCTGGACCTGCTCGCACGGCACGGAGCGGACGGTGGCATGGCGGCCCTCGGGAGCCGACTGCCGGGCCCGCTCAACCGGTTCGGAACTTCGTCATAACGTTCCGGAAACAGTCTCCCCAAAAAGAGACACAGCCGCGCACAATCCCACACACCTGTTCTCGGTCGAGCCGCCCTCAGTCTTCCGGCACCACCGGACCGAGCCGTGACCCACATCAAGGATGATGACCATGCGCAACCGCCGAGCCGCACTCGCCGCCGTAGCCTCCGCCGCCTCCCTCGCCCTCGCCCTGACCGCCTGCGGCCAGAACAGCGAGGGCGGCAGCGAGGAGGAAAAGGGCGGCTCCGAAGGCGCCACCATCGGCATCGCGATGCCGACCAAGTCCTCCGAGCGCTGGATCTCCGACGGCGCCAACGTCGTCAAGGAGCTGAAGGGCAAGGGCTACAAGACCAAGCTCGCCTACGGCGAGGACGACCCGGACCAGCAGGTCTCGCAGATCGAGAACATGATCACGCAGGGTGTGGACGCCCTGATCGTCGCCGCGATCGACAACAAGTCGCTCGACAACGTGCTCCAGCAGGCCAAGGACGCCGACATCCCGGTGATCTCCTACGACCGGCTGATCCTCGGCTCCGAGAACGTCGACTACTACGCCTCGTTCGACAACGAGAAGGTCGGCGAGCTCCAGGGCTCGTACATCGTGGACAAGCTCGGCCTGGAGGACGGCAAGAAGGGCCCGTTCAGCATCGAGCTGTTCGCCGGTTCCAACGACGACAACAACACCAAGTACTTCTTCCAGGGCGCCATGAACGTCCTCAAGCCGTACGTGGAGAAGGGCGACCTGGTCGTCCGGTCCAAGCAGACCGCCCTCAACCAGGTCACCACCCTGCGCTGGGACGGCGGCACCGCGCAGAAGCGCATGGACGACCTGCTGACCTCCAGCTACCGCAGCGACCGGGTCGACGCCGTGCTCTCGCCGTACGACGGCATCTCCATCGGCATCCTCTCCGCCCTGAAGTCGGACGGCTACGGCACCAAGGCCAAGCCGATGCCGGTCGTCACGGGCCAGGACGCCGAGGTCGCCTCGGTGAAGTCGATCATCACGGGTGAGCAGACGCAGACCGTCTACAAGGACCTGCGCGAGCTCGCCAAGGTCGCCTCGAACATGGTCGACGCGGTCCTGAACGACAAGAAGCCCGAGGTCAACGACACCGAGTCGTACGACAACGGCGCCAAGGTCGTCCCCGCCTTCCTGCTGCAGCCGGTCAGCGTCGACAAGGCCAACTACGAGAAGGTCCTCGTCGACGGCGGCTACTACACCGAGAACGACCTCAAGTAACCGGGCCCCCTCAAGGATTGGAAGGCAAGACCATGGCGGGACCCGTCCTGGAAATGCGCTCGATCGTCAAGACCTTTCCCGGTGTGAAGGCGCTGTCGGACGTCACTCTGACCGTCCGTCAGGGCGAGGTCCACGCCATCTGCGGAGAGAACGGCGCCGGCAAGTCGACCCTGATGAAGGTGGTCTCCGGCGTCCATCCGCACGGAAGCTACGAAGGGGACGTCCTCTTCGAGAACGAGACCTGCCGGTTCAAGGACATCCGGGCGAGCGAACAGCAAGGCATCGTGATCATCCACCAGGAGCTGGCGCTGGTGCCGTACCTCTCCATCGCGGAGAACATCTTCCTCGGCAACGAGCACGCCAAGCGCGGGCTGATCAACTGGCACGACACCCTCAGGCACGCCGGTGAACTGCTGCGCCGGGTCGGACTCGACGAGCACCCGGAGACCCGCGTCGCCGACATCGGCGTGGGCAAGCAGCAGCTGGTGGAGATAGCCAAGGCGCTGTCGAAGAAGGTGAAGCTGCTCATCCTCGACGAGCCGACGGCCGCGCTCAACGACGAGGACAGCGGCAAGCTCCTCGGCCTGATCCTTCAGCTGAAGGAGCAGGGCATGACCTCGATCATCATCTCGCACAAGCTGAACGAGATCCGCCGGGTCGCCGACTCGGTCACGATCATCCGCGACGGGCGCTCCATCGAGACGCTCGACGTGAAGGCCGCGGAGACGACCGAGGACCGGATCATCAGCGGGATGGTCGGCCGCGACCTGGAGAACCGCTTCCCGGAGCGGACCCCGCATCACCCGGAGGAGGGGTCCGCTCCCGCCCTGGAGATCCGCAACTGGACCGTGCACCACCCGATCGACCAGCAGCGCAAGGTCGTCGACGACGTCTCGATCGAGGTGCGTCGCGGCGAGATCGTCGGGATCGCCGGGCTCATGGGCGCCGGCCGCACCGAGCTGGCGATGAGCGTCTTCGGCCGCTCCTACGGCCGGTACGCGGGCGGTACCGTCCTCAGGGACGGCACCGAGATCCGCACGAAGACCGTCCCCGAGGCGGTCAAGCACGGCATCGCGTACGCCACCGAGGACCGCAAGCACTACGGCCTCAACCTCATCGACACCATCAACCGGAACATCTCGCTGACCGCCCTGGGCAAGGTCGCCAAGCGGGGCGTGGTCGACGAGCACGGCGAGCGGCAGGTCGCCGAGGGCTACCGCAAGTCCATGAACATCAAGGCGCCGACCGTCTTCGAGCCGGTGGGCAAGCTGTCCGGCGGCAACCAGCAGAAGGTCGTCCTCAGCAAGTGGATCTTCGCCGGCCCCGAGGTGCTGATCCTGGACGAGCCCACGCGCGGCATCGACGTCGGCGCCAAGTACGAGATCTACACGGTGATCGACCAACTGGCCGCCCAGGGCAAGGCGGTCGTCTTCATTTCCTCGGAACTGCCGGAACTGCTCGGCATGTGCGACCGCATCTACACGATGGCCGCCGGACGGCTGACGGGTGAGTTCTCCCGGGCCGAGGCCTCGCAGGAAGCGCTGATGCGTCAGATGACGAAGGACAAAGAGGTAAACCGATGAGCACGGACGTGACCGACAGGAACCCGGCCCCCGCGCCGCCCGGCAGGAGCGGGCCGGCCTCCGGCGAGGGCCTGCTGCAGCTGATGCTCGGCGGCATGCGCCGCAACATGCGCCAGTACGGCATGCTGATGGCCCTCGGCCTGATCGTGGTGCTGTTCGCGGTGTGGACGGACGGCGACCTGCTGCTGCCGCGCAACGTCTCCAACCTGGTGCTGCAGAACAGCTACATCCTGATCCTCGCGATCGGCATGATGCTCGTCATCATCGCGGGTCACATCGACCTCTCGGTCGGCTCGCTGACCGCGTTCATCGGCGCGATGGCCGCCGTGCTGATGGTCGAACACGACCTCTCCTGGCCGCTCGCCGTGGTGCTGTGCCTGGCCATCGGGGCCGTGGCGGGCTCGCTGCAGGGCTTCTTCATCGCCTATCTCGGCATACCGTCGTTCATCGTGACCCTCGCGGGCATGCTGCTCTTCCGCGGTCTGACGGAGATCGTCCTGAAGGGCCAGACCCTCGGCCCCTTCCCGAAGGACCTGCAGAAGATAGCCAACGGCTTCCTGCCCGAGGTCGGACCCACCACCAACTACCACAACCTCACCCTGCTCCTGGGCTTCGCCCTGATCGTCTTCGTGGTGCTCCAGGAGATGCGCGACCGCAAGCGGCAGCAGGAGTTCGCCCTCGACGTACTGCCGGCCAAGCTGTTCCTGCTGAAGCTGGTCGCCCTGGTCTCGGCCGTCCTCGTCGTCACGCTGCTGCTCGCCAGCTACAAGGGCGCCCCGGTCGTGCTGCTCATCCTCGGGGTGCTGGTCGTCGGATTCGGCTACGTGATGCGCAACGCGATCATCGGCCGCCACATCTACGCCATCGGCGGCAACCTGCCCGCGGCGAAGCTGTCGGGTGTGAAGGACAAGAAGGTCACCTTCCTGGTCTTCCTGAACATGGGCATGCTCGCGGCTCTGGCGGGCCTGGTCTTCGCCGCCCGCTTCAACGCGGCCTCGCCCAAGGCCGGCCTCAACTTCGAGCTGGAGGCCATCGCCGCCTCGTTCATCGGTGGCGCGTCGATGAGCGGCGGCGTGGGCACGGTCCTCGGCGCGATCATCGGCGGCCTGGTCCTGGGCGTGCTGAACAACGGTATGAACCTCGTCGGCATCGGCACCGACTGGCAGCAGGTCATCAAGGGTGCGGTGCTGCTGGCCGCCGTCGGCTTCGACGTCTGGAACAAGCGCAAGGTCGGCTCATAACACCCGTTTTCACGACAGGAGTTGTCTCATGACCTTCACCACCGGAACCAGCAGACGCACCGTCCTGGCGGCCACGGCCGCCGCCGGGCTGGCGGTGGCGGCGGGTGCCCCGTCCGCGCACGCCGCGGCATCCGGCCGCTCCCCGTCCAGGGAGCTCTTCGGCACCCTCGCCGACGGGACCGAGGTGCACCGCTGGACCCTCGCCAACGGCGGGACCCGGCTGAAGGTCCTCTCCTGGGGAGGTGTCGTCCAGTCCCTGGAGACCCCCGACCGCAGGGGCCGGACGAGGAACGTCTCGCTCGGCTTCGACAACCTGGCGGAGTACGTGGCGAAGTCCCCGTACTTCGGCGGGCTGATCGGCCGGTACGGCAACCGCATCGCCGAGGGGCGCTTCACCCTCGACGGTGTCACGCACCAGCTGCCCGTCAACGACGGCCCCAACAGCCTGCACGGCGGCGACCAGGGCTTCGACAAGCGGGTCTGGGACGTGGAGCCGTTCACCGGGCGCGGGGACGTCGGGCTGGTCCTGACCCGGACCAGCCCGGACGGCGAGGCCGGCTATCCGGGCGCGCTCGCCGTCCGGGTCGTCTACACCCTCACCTCCCGGGGTGAGTGGCGCATCGACTACTCGGCGACCACGGACCGGGCCACCGTCCTCAACCTCACCAGCCACACCTACTTCAACCTGGCGGGCGAGGGCAGCGGCAGCGTCGACGCGCACCTCCTGGAGCTGGCGGCGGCGCGTTACACCCCGGTCGGCGCCACGCTCATCCCGACGGGCGAGCTGGCTCCCGTGGCGCGCACGCCGTTCGACTTCCGGCGGTCCCGGGCCATCGGGGAAGCCGTCCGCACCCCGCACGAGCAGGTCGGCTTCGGCCAGGGGATCGACCACAACTACGTGCTGGACAAGGGGATCACGGCCCGCCCCGAGTACGCCCTGACCGTGACGGACCCCGGCTCGGGCCGGGTGATGAAGATGTACACGACGGAACCCGGCATGCAGGTCTACACGGGCAACTTCCTCGACGGCACCCTCACCGGTACCTCGGGACGGGTCTACCGCCAGGGCGACGCGTTCTGCCTGGAGTCCCAGCACTTCCCCGACTCCCCCAACCAGCCGTCGTTCCCCTCGACGGTGCTGCGCCCGGGCGCGACCTACCGCTCGACGACGGTGCACGCCTTCTCGGCACGCTGAACCGTGAAACGGCGGAAGGCGCCCACCCCTGCGCGGGGTGGGCGCCTTCCGCCGTTTCACGGCGTCCGATCGGGGCGGGCCGATATCGCGCCCCCGTGCTCCCGCTGGGCGACGGGGCGGTCCCGGAATGGCGGGCTTCACCCGGCATCTCCGCCCCTGAGGAAGAACGCGTGCAGGGGCCGGGAGCCCGGCCCCTTCACGGGACGCCCGGAGCAGCCGTCCGTACGTCGGCCTACACCAGCCGGATCATGTTCCAGGACATGGGTGCCAGCACGGCCTTCAGCGTGCCGTCGGCGAGCGCGGTGCCCTCGGCGGCGTGCGGGAGCACCCGCTCGGGCTCGGCGAGGGTGTTGCGCGCCTCCGGGTCGGCGTCCGCGACGACCAGATGCTCGGCCACCCGCTCCAGGTCCAGCCCCGCCAGGGCGACTTCGAGCGGCAGCTCGGCGTCCTGGCCCCGGTTGACGGCGAAGACCGTGACGGCCCCGGTCTCCGGGTCGCGTACGGCGGTGGCGTGCAGCAGGTCCGTCTCGCCGTACTTCGCCGTCGCGTACGTGGGCGAGTCCACCCGTACGTCCAGGACCTGGCCCCGGCCGTACCGCGCGGCCTGCGCGAAGGGGAAGAAGGTGGTCTGCCGCCAGGCGGGCCCCCCTGGTTCGGTCATGATCGGCGCGATGACGTTGACCAGCTGGGCGAGGCAGGCGACGGTCACCCGGTCGGCGTGGCGCAGCAGGGCGATGAGCAGGCTGCCGAAGACGACGGCGTCGGTGACGGTGTAGTTGTCCTCCAGCAGCCGGGGTGCCTCGGGCCAGTCGAGCGGGTTCTCCTCCGTCTCCTGCTGGAAGCGCTTCTGGTACCAGACGTTCCACTCGTCGAAGGAGAGGTTGATCTTCTTCGTGGACTTGAGGCGCGCCCCCACGTGGTCGCAGGTCGCGACGACGCTCTCGATGAAGGACTCCATGTCGACGGCCGAGGCGAGGAAGGAGTCGCGGTCGCCGTCGGTCTCCTCGTAGTAGGCGTGCAGCGAGACGTAGTCGACGAGGTCGTAAGTCTCGGAGAGGACCGTCGCCTCCCAGGCCGCGAAGGTCGGCATGGCGCGGCTGGAGGACCCGCAGGCGACGAGCTGGACGGACGGGTCGATCTGGCGCATCGCCCGGGCCGTCTCGGCCGCGAGCCGGCCGTACTCCTCGGCGGTCTTGTGGCCCGTCTGCCAGGGGCCGTCCATCTCGTTGCCCAGGCACCACAGCCTGATCCCGAAGGGGTCCTTGTCGCCGTGGCCGGCGCGGAGGTCGGAGAGCGCGGTGCCGGACGGGTGGTTGGCGTACTCCTGGAGCTGGATGGCCTCCTGGACTCCGCGGGTGCCCAGGTTGACCGCGAGCATGGGTTCGGCCTGCGGACCGACCTTCCTGAGGAAGTCGATGTACTCGGAGAGGCCGAAGCGGTTCGTCTCGGTGGACCGCCAGGCGAGGTCGAGACGGCGGGGACGCTCGTCGGCCGGTCCGACGCTGTCCTCCCAGCGGTAGCCGGAGACGAAGTTGCCGCCGGGGTAGCGGATGGCGGTGACGCCGAGTTCGCGGACGAGATCCAGGACGTCGGTACGCAGGCCGGCCTCGTCGGCCGAGGGGTGGCCGGGCTCGAATATGCCGTCGTAGACACAGCGGCCGAGGTGCTCGACGAAGGAGCCGAAGAGCCGTGGGTCGACGTCTCCGACGGTGAAGGCCGGGTCGAGGGTGAAGCGCGCGGTGCGGGTCATGGCTTCCTTACTCGTTCGATATTTCGAATGCTGCTCGTAACCTCGAACGGGACCGTAGAGTTCAACCTCCGTGGCCGTCAATGCCCTGGCACGCGCTTTCACGGACGGGTGCGGACGCGCGACGACCGAGGGCCGCACCCCTGCGACGGGATGCGGCCCTCGGACGTACTGATCGGACTCGGGTCAGCCGACGGACAGCTCGACCTTGATGTTGCCCCGGGTGGCGTTCGAGTACGGGCACACCTGGTGCGCCTTCTCGATGAGCGCCTGGGCGGTGGCCGCGTCGACGTTCGGGATGGAGGCGCTGATCGCGACCTCCAGGCCGAAGCCGCCCGCCTCGGTCTTGCCGATGGAGACCGAGGCGGTCACCGTCGAACCGGAGATGTCGGCCTTCTCCTGGCGCGCGACCACACCGAGGGCGCCCTGGAAGCAGGCGCTGTAGCCCGCCGCGAAGAGCTGCTCGGGGTTGGTGCCCGCGCCGCTGCCGCCCATCGCCTTCGGCGGGTTGACGACGACGTCGAGGTTGCCGTCGTCGGAGGAGACGCGGCCGTCACGGCCGTTCTCGGCGGTGGCGACGGCGGTGTAGGCCACGTCGATGTTCTGGATGGTCATGCGGGTGACTCCTCCTGCTGATGCGCCGCGGCTCGCGCCCACGACCGCGACGGCCTGGGCCGAGCCTAGCGGGTGGCCCCGCGGGCACTCCGATCGCCCGTCGTCCTGAACTCCTACGGGCATGGGTCATGCAGACCTTCCTGCCGTACGCCGGGTTCCGGCGGAGCGCCCTCGCACCGGATCCGCGACGGCTGGGCAAGCAGCGGGTCGAGGCGGTCCAGGTCCTGCGAGGGCTCACCGTCCCCGGCTACGGCCGGCGCCACCACCCCGCGGTCCGCATGTGGACCGGGCACGAGGAGCGCCTGCGGGCGCGGGGGCCGGCGATCAGGTCAGGCGTCCAGCGAAACGATCATCTTGCCGGTGTTCTCGCCGCGCAGCAGACCGACGAACGCGTCGTAGGCGTTCTCGATGCCCTGGACCTTCGTCTCGTTGTACTTGAGCTCGCCCGAGGCGAGCCAGCCGGCCACGTCCTGGACGAACTGCGGCTGGAGGGCGGCGTGGTCGCCGACCAGGATGCCCTGCAGCCGCAGACGCTTGCCGATGACGAGGGCGAGGTTGCGCGGCCCCGGGGTGGGCTCCGTGGCGTTGTACTGCGCGATCATTCCGCAGATGGTGGCGCGGCCGTGCACGTTGAGCGAGGAGATCGCGGCTTCGAGGTGCTCACCGCCGACGTTGTCGAAGTAGACGTCGATGCCGTCGGGGGCGGCCTCGGCGAGCTGCTCACGGACGGGGCCGTTCTTGTAGTTGAAGGCCGCGTCGAAGCCGTACTCCTCGACGAGGAGCTTGACCTTCTCGTCGGATCCGGCCGAGCCGATGACACGGGAAGCGCCCTTGATCTTCGCCATCTGGCCGACCTGGCTGCCGACCGCACCGGCCGCGCCGGAGACGAAGACGGCGTCGCCCTCCTTGAAGGAGGCGACCTCGAAGAGGCCGGCGTAGGCGGTGAGGCCGGGCATGCCGAGCACACCGAGGTAGGAGGAGAGCGGGGCGATCGAGCCGTCGACCTTCACCGCGTGCTTGGCGGGGACGTCGGCGTACTCGCGCCAGCCGAGGCCGTGCAGGACGTGGTCGCCGACGGCGAAGCCCTCGGCGTTCGAGGCGACCACCTCGCCGACCGCGCCGCCGTCCATGGGGTGGTCGAGCTTGAAGGGCGGGGTGTACGACTTCACGTCGTTCATCCGGCCGCGCATGTAGGGGTCGACCGAGAAGTGGAGGTTGCGGACGAGGACGCGGCCCTCACCGGGTGCGGTCACCGGCGCCTCGCGCAGCGCGAAGTCCGTGGCCTCGGGCCAGCCGTGCGGGCGGGCGACGAGGTGCCATTCGCGGCTGGACGTGGGAAGTGCGGACATGGGCTCGGGTCTCCTCGATGTCGTGCCGGGGGAAGCGGAAAAGCTTCAGGACGTGAAACAACCATGCGTCCAGATATTTCACCTTGTCAAGTAATTCGGTACCCTGGGTGTCATGGCCACTCCGCGCACGGACCCGCTCACCCTCGACGTCATCCAGCTCATCGGCGGCGTCGTGGCGCGCTACCACGAGGAGTACGACCGGGCCGCGTCCGCGCACGCCCTGACCGGCGCCCAGGCCAGAGTCCTCGGGCTGCTCTCGCTGGAGCCGATGCCCATGCGCAAGGTTGCCCGGAAACTGAAGTGCGAACCGTCCAACATCACGGGCATAGTCGACCGGCTGGAGCTCCGCGGCCTGGTGGAGCGCCGCCCGGACCCGGCCGACCGGCGCGTGAAGCTCGCCGCCCCGACCGAGGAGGGAGTCCGGACGGCCCGGCAGCTGCGGGACGCGCTGGACTTCGCCCGGGAGCCGCTCGCCGAGCTGTCGGAGGCGGAGCGGACGGTCCTGCGCGACCTCCTGCGCCGGATGCTCGGCGAGGACGAGGCCTGACTCCCCTGCCGCTCAGGGGCAGAAGATCCACCAGACGCAGGTCTCCGTCGGCGACGGGGTGGGGGCGGGGCTGCCGGAGGGCTCCGGCGACGTCGGGGCCCCGGTGGGCTCTCCGGAGCCCGAGGGCTCGGCCGGCCCCTCGGTCCCGCCCGGGTCCGCGGGCGCGGACGTCGCGGGTGGGGTGTCCGCCGGGACGGAGGAGGACGACGCGGGCGCCGCGGGCGCCGTCGTGCGGGGCGGGCCGCCCGTCGGGGTCCCGGAGTGCGCGTCGGTGACCGGCACGACGGTGGGCGCGTCCACCGGTCCGGGACCGTCGGGCTCCGTGCTCGACGAGGCGGACGGCACGGGCTCGGTGGCGCCGGACGTCGCCTCGCTCACGTAGTCCGCCGCACCGCTGTCACCCCCGGGCTCCATCGCCAGCTCGGCCAGGCTCAGCGCCCCGAGCGCCAGCACCGCACCCGCCGCCGTCAGCAGCAGCGCACGGCCCCGCCGCCGGTGCGTACGGCGTCCCCGCCCCCGGGCACGGCGGCGGTGACCGGCGGCCCCGGAGGCGTCCAGGGTCTCGCCTGCGGGCTCCGGCACACGGCCGGCGGGCTCCGCTGCGGGGTAGGGGGCCAGCGCGTCGGCGGGGGTCCCGCAACCGGCGCAGGCCAGCGCCCCGTTGAGGTGCCGTTGGCACGGGTGGCAGTAGTCCATGGCGACCGCAGACTAGACGCGTCAGGAACGGCACAGGAAGGCGCACAGGTGAGGATCCTGTGTGGAATCAAGGACTCCGGGTGCGCCGCCCCCCGTCCCCGCCCGCGCGGCAGGATGGGCCCATGACCGCTCCCGCCCCGTTCGGGCCGCTCCAGTTCCAGCTCGTCCTGCTGCGCCGGATGGCCGACCACCAGCCGGACCTCGTCGAGGACGCCCGTCATGAGCTGAGCGCCTCCCTCGCCGAGATGCGGGAGGCGAACCGCCGCTGGCAGGCCATGCTGCGCGCCCCGCGCGGCCGGGGCGCACTGCGCCGCTACCGCTCCGTCCTGGGCGAGCCGGAGTCGTCCGTACGCCGCACGGTCGGCGACCTGGAGTGCGAGGCGCTGCTGTGGCCGCTGCCTCTCTGGCCGGACCTGCGCTTCGAGGTCATGGCGGGCCCCGGCGGAGCCGTGTGGAACGAATGGCTGGTCCGCGCCCCCGGCGCGCCGGGCCCCGTACTGGACACGGCCGCCGACCTGAGCCCGTGGTCCTGCACCGTGGACGAGGTGGCCAGGGCCTTCGCCCCGGCCCGGCCCATGGAGGGCAGCGCGCCGACCCGCTGGGCGCTGGCCTTCACCGACCCGGCGGACGGCGGGCCCCGCGTCGCCGAGTTCACCTGGGGACTCCTCCAGCGGCTGCTTCCCGGCGGCGCCTGAGACCGGACGCACCGTCTCCCGCCGCACCTTCCCGGCGGCTCCCGGCATCTGTCGCGCCGTCAGCTCAGGGTCCCCCCTACGGCTCATCCAGCGCGCGCCCCTCCCGCCCCGGCGCGACGATGCCAGGAGAGCCGGCTGCCGCCGGTACCCCCCGTCAGCGCTCTCGGGAGACCCTGCCGTGACCGTCAGTCTCGAACAGTTGCGCCGTTGCCATGTCGCCGTCGATCTCGGGGCCGCGAGGACCCGTGTGTACATCAAGGGAGTGGGGCTCGTCGTCGACGAGCCCAGTGTCGCCGCCGTCAACACGCGCACCGGCTCGCTCATCGCCGTCGGTGCGCTCGCCGAGCAGATGACCGGGCGGACGCCCGCGTACATCCGGGTGGCCCGCCCGGTCTCCGGCGGAACCGTCGTCGACATCGACATGGCTCAGCGCATGCTGCGCCATCTGCTCGGCGAGAAGCTCCGTCGCCAGCTGCGCCGGAAGCCCCGGCTGCGCGCCGCCGCATGTGTCCCGCACGACGCCGATCCACTGGCTCAGCGGGCGGCCGTCGAGACCCTCGTGGGACTCGGCGCGCGACGGGTGGAGCTGGTCGACACCCTCATCGCCGCGGCCATCGGCTGCGGCCTGCCGGTGGAGCAGCCGACCGCCACCATGATCATGGTGTGCGGAGCGGCCACCACCCAGATCGCCGTGCTCTCGCTCGGCTCGATCGTGACGGCCGTACGCATCCCGATCGGCGGCGAGGCCATCGACCACGCGGTCATCCAGCATCTGCGCCAGCACCACGAACTGATGCTGCCCAGCCAGTCCGTACGTCCCCTGCAGCTGGCGCTCCGCGGCAACGGCCTCACGCTCAACGGCCCCGCGATCACGGAGATCCACGGTCGTGACGTGGCCACGGGTCTGGCCCGTTCGGTCCAGGTCGACACCGCCGCCGTACGCCAGGCGATCCACACCCCGCTGACCGCGGTGCTCGACGGCCTCGGCAAGGTGCTGCGCGACTGCCCGCCGGACCTGGTGGCCGACATCGCGGACTCCGGGATCATGATGGTCGGCGGCAGCGCCCTGCTGCCGGGGCTCGACCAGATGCTGCGCGACGCGACGGGCGTGCCCGTGCACATCGCCGAGCGGCCCGACGTCTGCTCGGTGCTGGGGCTCGGGGCGATGCTGGACGGAACGGTCCAGCCGCTGGTCCTCGCCCCGCTCGCCGGCTGAGAGCCGCAGGGCTTCCCGGTGGCCGGTACGGGTCTCGACCTGCGGACCACCCTGCAGCACATCGTGGACACCGCCACGGCGCTGGCCGGGGCGCGCCACGGCGCCCTGGCCCTCCTGCACGGGGAGGACCGCCATGTCACCGACCTCTTCACCACCGGCATGTCCGAGGGCGAACGGAGCACGGCGGGCCTTCTCCTGGACGGCCGTACGGGAGCCCTCGGGGTCCTCGTCGACGACGATCAGGCGGTGCGCGTCGACGATCCGGCGACCGGTCCGCACCCGCCGGACGCGCCGCGCCCGCCCCTCGCGGTCCGCTCCTTCCTGGGGGCGCCGGTCCGGGTGCACGGCGAGGTGCTCGGCATCCTCTGCCTCACCGCACGGGAACCGGGGCGGTTCGCCGACACCGAGCCGGCGCTGCTGCGGCTCCTCGCCTCCCAGGCCGCCGCCGCGATCGGCGGCGCCCACCTGTACGAGGCGGCGCGGCAGCGGGAGCACTGGATCGAGGGGGCGGCCGCCGTCACGCGTGCGCTGCTGGCCGGCGCGGGCACGACTGATGCCCTGACGACCGTCGCCGAGCGTGCCCGGGTGCTGGCGGGTGCGGTGGCGGGGGTGATCCTCCAGCCGACCCCGGACGGCGGGATGGAGATCGTCGCCGCCTCCACCCCCGACGATCCCGCCGGCCTCGTCGGCACCGCCATCGAGCCGGGCGCACCGGTCCTGGTCCAGTTGCTGGGCGGCGAGGAGGTGCTCATCGCGGACTCCGCGACGGACGAGCGGATGACGACCCCGGTGCGGTCCCGGTTCGGCCCCAGCATGATGCTGCCCCTGCAGAGCGGGGGCAGGCTCATCGGCACGCTCGCCCTCCCCCGCCGCCGCGGCGAGGCCCCGTACACGGAGACGGACCGGCAGCTCGCGGCACAGTTCGCCTCGCAGGCCGCACTGGCCCTGGTGATGGCCGACGCGCAGCAGTACCGGGAGCAGCTCGCGGTCTACGAGGACCGCGACCGCATCGCCCGTGACCTGCACGACCTCGTCGTGCAGCGGCTGTTCGCGACGGAGATGATGCTGGAGTCGACCCGCCGCAAGGACCTGGCGGGCGACAGTGCGACGGCGGAGCTGCTCGCGCGGGCGGTGGACGAGCTGGACTCCACCATCCAGGAGGTCAGGACGGCGATCTTCGCCCTGCAGCAGCCGCCCGCCGAGGCCCCCACGTCCTTCCGCGGGCGGGTCCTGCGCGAGACGGGCGGTGCGGCGGCGGTCCTCGGCTTCCAGCCGTCCGTCCAGTTCACCGGTGCCGTGGACTCCCTGGTAACGGAACCGGTGGACGGCGAGCTGCTCGACGTGCTGCGCGGGGCCCTCGCCTCCGCGCACCGGCGAGAAGGGGTGTCGGCCGTCGAGGTGGAGGTGGACGCGACCGTGCGGCTGCCGGACGGGCGTGTGGCGGTACGTCTCGTGGTCGCCGACGACGGGCGCGCCGAGGACGGCACCCGGTCGCCGACGTTCACCTGGCAGGCGCCGCTCTGAGCGCGATCCGGGTGTTGGAGTGGGCGACCCCCGCGTCCTTCTTCAGCCGGCGCAGCAGCGCGTCCAGCGAGCTGGGGTCCGCCGCGGTGGCACGGACGAGGTAGTCGTGGCCGCCCGTCACGTGCACCACCTCCGTGATGCCCGGCAGGGTGAGCACCGAGCGTTCGAACTCCTCGTTGGTCGTGTCGAGCCGCAGCGACACGTCAATGAAGACGACGAGGCCCGAACGGGTGTCGGCGGCCGGGTCGACGATGACCGTGAAGCCGCGGATCACCCCGTCGCGGCGCATGCGGCGCACACGGTCGCCCGCCGCGTTGGCGCTGAGCCCCACGCGTACGCCCAGATCGCGGTACGAGATCCGGGCGTCCTCCTGGAGAATGCCGAGGATCTCTCTGTCCAACCGGTCCATAACGGTGATTCTCCCAGCATGGGGCCCGAAACGGCGTGCGGGCGGCCGTTCCGCGGACACCGCGGACGCCCTCCGCCCATGGGGCGCCTGCCGTCCGGCCCCTTACCCGGATGGCCCAGCCCGCCGTGCCCGGCCGGGGCCCCCGCCCTTGACTGACCGTGTGGACACCACCGCCGAGCAGGCCCCCGCCCCGGACCGGAGGCAATCCGCCGCCGCCTACCGGAACCTGATCATGGCCACGATCGGATTCACGCTCACCTTCTGGGCGTGGAACCTGATCTCCCCGTTGTCGGGGGACTTCAAGGAGCGGCTCGGCCTGAGCTCCTTCCAGCAGTCGCTCCTCGTGGCGGTCCCCGTCCTCGTCGGTTCGCTCGGCCGCATTCCGGCGGGCGCCCTGACCGACAAGTTCGGCGCCAGGCTGATGTTCCCCGTCGTCTCCGCCCTGACGATCGTCCCGGTGCTGCTGCTCATCCCGGCGAAGGGCTCCTACGGCGCGATGCTCGCCGTCGGCTTCCTGCTCGGCCTCGGCGGAACGACGTTCGCGATCGGTATCCCCCTGGTCAACTCGTGGTTCCCGCCGGCGAAGCGGGGCCTCGCGCTCGGTGTGTTCGGCATGGGCATGGGCGGCGTCGCGCTGTCCGGTTACTTCACGCCCCGCATCGCGAAGCACAGCGAGAACCTGCCGTTCTGGATCGTCGCCGGGGCGCTCCTGGTCTACTCGCTGCTCGCGGCGGTCCTGATCACCGACCACCCGGGGCGCACGGTCCCGACGGACTCCCTGGGCCACCGGCTGGGCCAGGCGGGCCGGCTCCGGGTGACCTGGGAGCTGTCCGCGCTGTACGCGATCGGGTTCGGCGGCATCGTGGCGTTCGGGGTCTACCTGCCGACGTATCTGAAGACCTGGTACGAGATGTCGCCCACCGAGGCGGGCACCAAGGCGGCCGGGTTCGCGCTGGTCACCGTCGTCTTCCGGCCGATCGGCGGCTGGCTCTCGGACCGGGCCCACCCCGCCCTGGTCACGGCCGGGGCGCTGCTGCTGGCGGCGCTGATGGCCATCGTCCAGGCCTTTGACCCGGGGCTGGATCCGGTCGGCACGATCGCGCTGCTCTGCATGGCGGCCGGGCTCGGCACCGCGAGCGGCAGCGTCTTCGCCCTGGTCTCACAGGTGACCCCGCAGGCCAAGGTGGGAAGTGTGACCGGCATCGTCGGCGCGATGGGCGGGCTCGGCGGTTTCGTGCCGCCGCTGGTCATGGGCGCGATCTACAGCGCGAAGGACTCGTATTCGATCGGCTTCATGCTGCTGTCCGATCTGGCGCTGGCGGGAGCCGTGTACGCCTACGGCCGGATGCGGACCATCCGGCGCGACGGATGACGGCGGACCCCTCGGCCCGGTGGAGCGCCGCGGGGGCCCTGGCCGGTGGTTCCGGGTGGCCTCGAGCGGCACCCCTTAGGCTTCGCCGGGTGACCTCACTTCTGCCCGCGCTGCGCGGAGCGTCCAGCGGGACGGACTCCCCCGAGGCCGTCCGGTTCGGCGAACACGTCCTGAGTTACGCACAGTTGGCCGAGGCTTCCGCTTCCCTCGCCACCCGGATCGCAGGGGCGGGACGCGTCGCCGTCTGGGCCACGTCCACCCCGGAGACGGTGGTCGCTGTCGTGGCGGCCCTGTGGGCGGGGGTGCCCGCCGTACCGCTCAACCCGAGGACCGGCGAGCGGGAGCTCGCGCACATCGTCGCCGACAGCGGGCCTTCGGTGGTGCTGGCCGGGGCGGGCGACGAACTGCCGTCGGCGCTGGGCGGCCTGGAGCGCCTGGACGTCGGCACGGCCGCGGCCCCCGGCTCCCCGGGGGCCGGCTTCCCCGAGCCCTCCGAGGAGTCACCCGCCCTGGTCGTCTACACGTCCGGCACGACCGGCCCGCCCAAGGGCGCCGTCCTGCCCCGCCGGGCGATCGCCGCGTCGCTGGACGCGCTGGAGGACGCCTGGGGATGGACCGGCGACGACGTCCTCGTCCACGCCCTGCCGCTGTTCCATGTGCACGGGCTGATCCTGGGCGTCCTCGGCCCGCTGCGGCGAGGCGGATCCGTCCGCCACCTCGGCCGGTTCTCGGCGGAGGGAGTGGCACGGGAGCTGCTCTCCGGGGGGACGATGCTGTTCGGCGTGCCCACCATGTACCACCGGCTGGCCGGCGCGCTGGACGAGCCGTCCGGCGCGGGGGAGCTCGCGAAGGCCCTGGCGGGCGCCCGTCTGCTGGTGTCCGGCTCGGCGGCCCTGCCGGTCCACGACCACGAGCGGATCGCGGCGGCGACCGGCCGCCGGGTCATCGAGCGGTACGGGATGACGGAGACGCTGATGAACACCGGCGTACGGGCCGACGGCGCGCCGCGCGCCGGGACGGTCGGCCCGCCGCTGTCGGGCGTGGAGCTCAGGCTCGTCGAGGAGGACGGCACCGTGCTCGCGGACACGACCTCCATCGGTGAGATCCAGGTGCGCGGCCCGAACCTCTTCAGCGGCTACCTGAACCGGCCGGACGCGACGAAGGCGGCCTTCACGGAGGACGGCTTCTTCCGTACCGGTGACATGGCGACGATCGACACCGACGGCTACGTGAGGATCGTGGGGCGCAAGGCCACCGATCTCATCAAGAGCGGCGGCTACAAGATCGGCGCGGGTGAGATCGAGAACGCCCTGCTGGACCATCCCGGCGTGCGTGAGGCGGCCGTCACCGGCGAACCGGACGCGGACCTCGGTGAGCGGATCGTCGCCTGGGTGGTCCCGGCCGATCCCGGATCACCGCCCGGTGAGCAGGAGTTGGCGGACCATGTGGCGGCCCTGCTGGCGCCGCACAAGCGCCCGCGCGTCGTCCGCCACCTCGATGTGCTGCCCCGCAACGAGCTGGGCAAGATCATGAAGAGGTCGCTCGGTGCCTGACGCCCGGTGCGTCCGCGTCTCGGCGCGGGAGGCGGTCGCCGCCGTGGCGGAGGGCTTCACGGAACACCGTCCGGCAGCTCCCGCCCTCCGCCCGGACGGCCCACTCGGCTGGAGTGGTTACGGCCGGGCCAGGGAGCGCGCCTCGGCGCGGACCGGTGAGGAGGAGTCCGTCCTCTACGGGACCGCCGTGGTCGGTGGCCGGGAGTGTGTCCTCGTCTCCTTCGAATTCGGTTTCCTCGGCGGCTCGTTGGGCGCGCACACCGGGGACCGTCTGGAGGCGGCGTACGCACTGGCGGGTGAGCGGAGGCTGCCGCTCGTCTCCCTCGTGGCGACCGGGGGCAGCCGGATGCAGGAGGGCATGATCGCGCTGATACAGCTTCAGCGGGTGGCCCGGGCGTCGTCACTGCTGCGGTCCCAGGGGCTGCCGCAGATCGCCGTACTGCGGGATCCGACGACCGGGGGCGGCTGGGCCACCGTGGGAGCGGGCGCCGACGTGGTGCTGGCGCTTCCCGGGGCGCAGATCGGGTTCGCGGGCTCCCGGGTGCGGCCGGCCGACGCCGACCCGTACGCGTACACCGCCGAGGGGCAGCTGGCGGCCGGCCAGATCGACGCCGTCGTACCGCCGGACGCACTGCCCGGAACGCTGGGCCGCTGGCTGGCCGCGCTGACGGTCACGGGTCCGGCGGTGGCGGCCCCCGTACCGGGCGCGCTGTCGGCGGCGGGACTGCCGGCGACCGGCTGGGACGCGGTGGAGCAGGCCCGGGCGGCGGCGCGGCCACGGGCCGGCGCCTACCTGGACGCGTACTTCGAGGACCGGCTGCCGCTGAGCGGGGACCGCTGCGGCGGCAGCGACCCGGGGCTGCTCTGCGGGGTGGGCCTGCGCGACGGGCGGCCCGTGGCGTACGCCGCCCAGTGCGGCACCGCGATCCGCCCGTCGGGCTACCGCACGGCGGCCCGGGTGATCCGGCTCGCGGACCGGCTCGGCCTCCCCGTGCTGACCCTCATCGACACCCCCGGCGCGGCCAACGACGCGGAGGCGGAACGCGCGGGCGCGGGCGCGGCCATCGCCGACGCCTTCGCGGCGGTCGCCGCCGCCCGGGTCCCCGTGACGACCCTCGTGATCGGTGAGGGCGGCTCCGGTGGCGCGCTGGCGCTGGCCTCCCCGGACAACACCCATGTCACCGCGGACAGTTACTTCTCGGTGATCGCACCGGAGCTGGCCGCGGCCATCCTCAAGCGCGGTCCGGACGAGGTGCGGTCCACCGCCGACCAGCTGCGGATCCGCCCCCAGGACCTGGTGGAGCTCGGCGTCGCGCGCTCGGTCGTCGGCCCCGTGTCGCCGGCGGGCTGAGACCGGACTCGGCGCGCCGCCCGGGCGCCCCTTGGCTAGCGTGACAGAAAGGACCAACCGTCGTTCGAAGAGAGGTCGCGACCATGGCCGCAGAATCCGAGGGCACCCCGTGCTGGGCCGACGGCACGTTCGGCGATCTCGCGGGGGCGAAGCGCTTCTACGGTGAGCTCCTGGGCTGGTCGTTCGGCGAGTCGATGCCCGAGTACGGCGAGTACACGCAGGCCCATGTGGACGGCAGGGCGGTGGCCGCGCTGTCGCCTCCCATGCCCGGCCAGGACGCGCCGAACGCCTGGTGTCTGTACCTCGCGTCCCCGGACGCCGCCGCCACCACCGCGAAGATCCGCGCGTGCGGGGGCGAGGTGCTGGTGGAGCCGATGCGGGTCGGCGACTTCGGCACGATGGTGCTGGCCACCGACCCCGGCGGGACGGCCTTCGGGGTGTGGCAGGCCGGCCGCCACGAGGGCTTCGAGGCGCGGACCGTGCCCGGCGCCTACGCCTGGGCGGAGGTCTACACACGGGAACCGGAGAAGGCCGACCACTTCTTCGCGGCCGTGTTCGGCTACGGGGTGAAGCACCTGGACGACGACGCGATCGACTTCGCCCTCTACGACCTCGGCGCGGACCCGGTCCTCGGCCGGATGAAGATGGGGGCGGAGTTCCCTCCCCAGGTCCCGGCCCACATGAACGTGTACTTCACCGTGGCGGACTGCGACGCGTCGGTGGAGAAGGCGCAGGCGCTCGGCGCGGAGCTCCGGTTCGGCCCGATGACCATCCCGTTCGGGCGGTTCGCCACCCTGGCGGACCCGCAGGGCGCGGTGTTCTCCCTGTTCGACCCCACGACGACCGGGGGCGGCATGCCGAACGTCTCGGAGGCGCCCTGACCGGCCCTCCGGCACCCTTGCCCCAGGGGACGACGTACGGGCACGGTCACGCTCCCGTGGTGGAGCCGGGGCGGACGATCATCAGGACGGTGACCGTGGCCCACAGCAGGTTGAACACGCCCGTGAGCACGGCCAGTCGTGCGGCCGCCCCGGGACCGGAGTCGGACACGCCGGTGAGTGGCGGTGCCCAGGTCGGCTTCGGCTCCCCGACCGCCTTCCGTGGCCGCTTCAAGAGGACGACCGGTGTCAGCCCTCACAGCTACCGTCGCTCCTTCGGGTGACTCTCGCGCGGGGAATCCGCTGACTCCGGGAGCCCTCTCCGCGTCCGGACGGTGACCTCACACCTCCACCGAGGCTCCTCGCATCCGCCACGATCACGCCGACCGGACCGCACCGTCCACGAGGCGCCGGAATGCACCGGCCGCGGCCCGCAAAACCGGGGCTGACCAGCGGAACCGCACCCGATGGGTGGCCTCGGAACGTGTACCGACGTGTACACCCCCTGTAACGGCCCCGTAAGACAGTTGTGATGCAAGTCTTGACAGGTGCTCATCAGCAAGCCACCTTGGGAGCGCTCCCACAGTAAAGAGTCGCACGCACCACTCTCCTGCTCCCCTCATCCCCGAACACCGGGTGAACGAAGAAGCATCGCCCGGACGAGGAAGGCGTTCGTCATGAGCTCGGTGAAGCGCCGCACGAGCGGCCGTACGTCAGGAACGCGCACCCTCCTGGTCGCCGCTCTCGTCGTCGGCACCGCCCTGCTGGGCGGACCCGCGACCGCGGCACCACAGGACACACTGCATGAACTCGCCTCCGCCCAGGGACGGTACTTCGGTTCCGCCACCGACAATCCCGAGCTGCCCGACGCCGCTTACGCGGCCGTCCTGGGCTCCGAGTTCGGGCAGATCACCCCGGGCAACTCCATGAAGTGGGACACCACCGAACCGGCCCAAAACCGGTTCGACTTCACCAAGGGCGACGTGGTCACCGACTTCGCCCGGCAGCACGACCAGACCGTGCGCGGCCACACCCTCGTCTGGCACAGCCAGCTGCCCAGCTGGGTGGGGCAGTTGCCGCCGGCCGAGGTGGAGGCGGCCATGACCCACCACATCACCGAGCAGGCCACGCACTACCGCGGCTCGGTCTCGGCCTGGGACGTGGTGAACGAGCCCTTCAACGAGGACGGGACCTACCGCACGAGCCCCTTCCACACCGCCATGGGCAGCGACTACATAGCGACCGCGCTGCGCGCCGCGCACGCCGCGGACCCCGAGGCCGAGCTGTACCTCAACGACTACAACATCGAGGGCCTCGGCGCGAAGAGTGACGCGATGTACGCCCTGGCGAGCGAGCTGCTGGCGGAGGGCGTACCCCTCGACGGCGTCGGGATGCAGGCGCATCTGGCGGTGCAGTACGGCTTCCCGTACGAGATGCGGGCGAACATGCAGCGGTTCGCCGACCTCGGGCTCGACGTCGCCGTCACCGAACTCGACGTACGCATGCAACTGCCGGCGGACGCCGCGAAGGTGGCCACGCAGTCCTCCTACTACCAGCGCGTGACGGAGGCCTGCCTGGCGGTCGAGCGCTGCGTCGGCATCACCGTATGGGACTTCACGGACAGGTACTCCTGGGTCCCGGGCACGTTCCCCGGCCAGGGCGCGGCCAACCTGTACGACGAGGACCTGCTGCCCAAGCCCGCCCTCGCCGCCGTACGCACCGCTCTGGGCGCCGAGGACGACGGCGGCGAGGGCGCGCTCAAGGTGCTGTACCGAAACAGCGACTCCTCCGCCGGGGACAACCAGATCAAGCCGGGTCTCCAACTCGTGAACACCGGAACCACCGCGATCAGCCTCCCGGCAGTGACGGTCCGGTACTGGTTCAGCGGCGAGAGGGGAGCACCCGCCTACAGCACCTGGTGCGACTGGTCCCCGCTCGGCTGCGCCACGGTCACCCACCGGGTCGTCGCCGCGAGCACGCCGAAGGCCGGAGCCGACCACCACCTCGACGTGGGCTTCACCGGAGGCACCCTGGCGCCGGGCGCGTCCACGGGTGAGATCCAGCTGCGCCTGAACAAGACGGACTGGTCGGACTTCGACGAATCGGACGACTACAGCCGCACCGGCGGATCCTCCTACGCCGACGCCCCGAGGATCGCCGTGTACATGGGCGGGGAGCTGGTCCGGGGCATCGAGCCCTGACAGCAGGGCCCCTGGGCCCGCCCCGTCTCCACCCCCCTCACTCTCCCCCGCTCCACCCTCCCCCGACGACACCCACCCATGAGTTCTCTGTGGCGGTATCACACAGAACATCCAGGAACGTCCCGGGCGGGCCACCACCCCTGAACCCGCCTGCGGGCACACACCGCAGGCGTACTGAAGAAAGACGGAGCCGCATATGAAAAGCAGAGGCAGCACGCTGTACGGACTGCGCGGAAAGCTCGCCGCACTGTCCGCCCTCGTCATGGGCGCCGCGCTGGCGGTCGCCGTGCCCTCACCGGCCTCGGCCGCGGCCGAGGCGCGGGTGGACAACCCCTATGTCGGATCGACGGCCTACGTGAACCCCGACTGGTCCGCCAAGGCGGCGGCCGAGCCGGGTGGCAGCGTGATCGCCGACGAGCCGTCGTTCGTCTGGATGGACCGGATCGCGGCCATCGAGGGCTCGTCCACGGCCCTGAGCCTGCGCGAGCACCTCGACACCGCGCTGGAGCAGGGAGCGAACCTGTTCCAGGTGGTCATCTACGACCTGCCCGGCCGCGACTGTGCCGCGCTCGCGTCCAACGGTGAACTCGGCCCGACCGAGATCGGCCGCTACAAGAGCGAGTACATCGACCCGATCGCCGACATCCTCGCCGACCCCGCGTACGCCAGTCTGCGGATCGTCACCCTCATCGAGCCCGACTCGCTGCCCAACATCGTCACCAACGCGGGCGGCACGGCCGGCTCCACGCCCGAGTGCGCGGTCATGAAGGCGAACGGCAACTACGAGAAGGGCATCGGCTACGCCCTGCACACTCTCGGTGCCATCCCGAACGTCTACAACTACGTCGACGCGGCCCACCACGGCTGGCTCGGCTGGGACAGCAACTTCACCCCCGCCGCGCAGGAGTTCAAGAAGGCGGCGACGTCCGAGGGCGCGACGGTCGACGACGTCTCCGGCTTCATCCTGAACACGGCCAACTACTCGGCTCTCAAGGAGCCGAACCTGAAGATCACCGACTCGGTGAACGGCACCACGGTGCGCCAGTCCAAGTGGGTCGACTGGAACTACTACGTCGACGAGCTGAGCTTCGCCCAGGCCTTCCGCACCGAGCTGGTCAGCCAGGGCTTCAACTCGAACATCGGCATGCTGATCGACACGGCCCGCAACGGCTGGGGAGGCAGTGACCGGCCCGCCGGTCCGGGCCCGACGAGCAGTGTCGACGCCTATGTCGACGGCGGCCGCATCGACCGCCGCATCCACGCCGGCAACTGGTGCAACCAGAGCGGCGCCGGTGTCGGCGAGCGTCCGACCACTGCCCCTGAGCCGGGAATCGACGCCTACGTGTGGGCCAAGCCCCCGGGGGAGTCGGACGGCAGCAGCCAGCCCGTGGAGAACGACGAGGGCAAGGGCTTCGACCGGATGTGCGACCCCACGTACGAGGGGAACGGCCGTAACGGCAACAGCATGAGCGGCGCGCTGCCGAACTCCCCGGTCGCCGGCCACTGGTTCTCCGCGCAGTTCCAGCAGCTGATCGCCAACGCCTACCCGCCCCTCGACGGCAGCGGCGGCGGCAACGACGACGACACGACCGCACCCACCGTACCGACCGGCCTGAAGGTCACCACCAAGAGCAGCGGCAGCGTCTCGCTCTCCTGGACCGCTTCGACCGACAACACCGCCGTGACCGGTTACGACGTCTACCGCGGCTCGGCCAAGGTCGGCTCCGCCACCTCGACCTCGTACACGGACAGCGGCCTGACGGCCTCGACCGCGTACAGCTACACGGTCAGGGCGAAGGACGCCGCGGGCAACGTCTCGGCGGCCTCCGCCGCGGTCTCGGCGACCACCGAGGCCGGAGGCGGCACCGGTACGGGCAGCCTCAAGGTCCAGTACAAGAGCACCGACAACTCCGCCACCGACAACCAGATCCGGATGGCGCTGCAGCTCGTCAACACCGGCAGCTCCGCCGTGGACCTGTCCACGGTCAAGGTCCGCTACTGGTTCACCCCGGACTCCGGAGCCTCCTCCTTCGGCACCGCGTGCGACTGGGCGGTCATCGGCTGCGGCACCGTGACCCACGGGGTGAAGACGGCCGGCTCGGCGGCCGGCGCCAGCCACTACCTGGAGGTCGGCTTCGGCAGCGGCAGCCTCGCTGCGGGCGCCTCGACCGGCGACATCCAGCTGCGCGTGAACAAGAGCGACTGGTCCAACTTCTCGGAGTCGGACGACTACAGCCGCTCGACCGGCACCACCTACGCCGACGCTCCGAAGATCGGCCTGTACCGGACCGGCACCCTCGCCTGGGGCACCGCTCCCTGATCCGGACGCACGTCCGGCGACCACGGTCCGGCCCCCGCTGCCCCGGCAGCGGGGGCCGGACCCCGTCCGGCCCCCGAGCCGTCTCCGGCGGGCCGGCCGCGGTGATCCACGGCAACCACTGGCAGCGCTCCGGCCGACGGCCACATCAAGCCGATTCCGGGGACGTCCGGGGACCGACCGGGCCCTGCTGTCCGGCTTCGGCCCCGAGCTCCGCCAGCCGGGTCAGGACGGGCAGGGCGGCGGCGACCGTCCGCCGCTCCTCAGGCGTCAGCTGGGCGAGCAGCGGGACCAGGTGGCGGCCCCGGTCCTCGTGCCGGGACTGGATGATCAGCCGGCCCCTGTCGGTGATGTGGACGAGGACGGCGCGCCCGTCCGCCGGGTCGGGGCGGCGTTCCACGAGACCGTCACGCTCGAGCCGCGTGGCCAGCTGGGTGAGCCCCGGCTGGCTGATCTGCTCGGTTCTGGCCAGTTCGGTCAGCCGCGTCGGACCGCGGAGAGTAAGTGTGTCCAGGACGGACAGTGTCGTGAACGACAGCTTCTGCACCATGGGCAGCCGGATGTAGTAGCGGTTGAAGTTCTCGATCGCCCTGGTGAGATCGCCGACGTCCAAGTCGGTCCGGACGTCGGCACGCTGAGGTTGAGTCACCCTGGAAATGTATCGCAGACTTATATAAGCTCCTGATCGATCGCGGGCCGGTGCCTCGTCCAGGCGCCCGGTTCGCATGTGCACCTCGGCGCAACGGAGCGTCAACGGAGTTGCAGAGCGCTAGGTGAGGGAACACACCATGACCGTGCGAATCGGTATCAACGGCTTCGGGCGCATCGGCCGCAACGTCTTCCGTGCGGCGGCCTCGCGGACTTCGGAGCTGGAGATCGTCGCCGTCAACGACCTGGGCGACGTGCCCACCATGGCCCATCTGCTGGCCTACGACTCGATCCTGGGGCGCTTCCCCGAGGAGGTCACCGCCGAGCAGGGCGCGATCCGTGTGGGTGACCGCACGCTCAAGGTCCTCGCCGAGCGCGACCCCGGCGCCCTGCCCTGGGGCGACCTGGGAGTGGACATCGTGATCGAGTCCACCGGCATCTTCACCAGCGCCGCGAAGGCGCGCGCGCACGTCGACGGCGGAGCGAAGAAGGTCATCATCGCCGCGCCGGCCAGCGGCGAGGACATCACGGTGGTGATGGGCGTCAACGACGGTGACTACGACCCCGAGCGCCACACCATCATCTCCAACGCCTCCTGCACCACCAACTGTCTCGCGGTGCTGGCCAAGGTGCTGCACGACGCCGTCGGCATCGACTCCGGCATGATGACCACGGTCCACGCCTACACACAGGACCAGAACCTCCAGGACGCCCCGCACGGGGACCTGCGCCGGGCCCGGGCCGCGGCCCTGAACATCGTGCCCACCTCCAGCGGCGCCGCCAAGGCCATCGGTCTCGTCCTGCCGGAACTCGACGGCCGGATGGACGCCTTCGCCCTGCGGGTGCCCGTCCCCACCGGCTCGGTCACCGACCTCACCGTCACCACCCGCCGCGGCACCACCGTGGACGAGGTGAAGGAGGCGTACGCCGCCGCGGCCGCGGGTCCGTACAAGGGCCTGCTGTCCTCCGTGGACGCGCCCCTGGTCAGCACCGACATCGTGGGCGACCCGGCCTCCTGCGTCTTCGACGCCGGGCTCACCCGGGTGTCCGGCCCGCAGGTCAAGGTCGTCGGCTGGTACGACAACGAGTGGGGCTACTCGAACCGCCTCATCGACCTCTCGCTGCTCGTCGGGTCGTCCCTGTAGCCTCCCGCCGGCCCCGCGTCCGCACCATCCGCACGTAAGCAACGGTCGTCCGCCCACGTGGCGGGCGCCGCTTCCACGCGCCCGTGCACCGGCGCGCAGCGCACCCGACGCCGCCGATGCCGTCGCCGTGCCCCGACGAATCCCATTCACGACGCCACGAGGACGGACTGAATGAAGGAACTTCCGAGGTTACCGTTCGACAACCCGGACATACTCGGCATCGCGCCCCAGATGCTCACACTGCAGCGGGAGGCGCCGGTCACCAGGGTCCGGACCGCGGGCGAGGACGCCTGGCTGGTCACCCGCTACGACGAGGTGCGGTCACTGCTCGCCGACCGCCGGCTCGGCCTCAGCGATCCCCGCCCGGAGCAGTCGGCCAGGAGCACGGCCAGGGCCACCATGATGTCCCTGATGGCAGGGGACGACCGCGACACCGAGGCCGCGGAGCATCCGCTGATGCGCGAGCTGCTCGTACCCCGGTTCTCCACACGCCGGATGCGTCTGATGAAGACCCGCATCGAGCACCACGTGGACGAGCTCCTCGACCGGATGGCCGCCGGCACCCGGCCGGCCGACCTGCACAGCGCGCTGTCGTTCCCGTTGCCGACCATGGTGGTCTGCGATCTGCTCGGCGTACCGCTGGCCGACCGGGAGCGGTTCGGGCTGTGGGCGAGAGGCACCTTCGACCAGAGCGACAGCCGGCACTCGGCCAGCACCTATCAGCAGGTCGTCGATTACACGACCGAGCTGGTGGCGCGCAAGCGGGTCGAGCCGGGCGACGACATCCTCTCCGAGCTGATCGCCGAGAAGAACGGCACACTGTCCGATGCGTACATCGCCCAACTGGGCAACGCCGTACTGCTGTTCGGATACGAGACCACCATCGTGCGCATCGACATGGGCACCCTGCTGCTGCTGCGCAATCCGGCCCAGCGTGCCCTGCTGACCGAGAAGCCCGAACTCGCTCCCGCCGCCGTCGAGGAGATCCTGCGCCTGGCCGTCGGCGGCAAGGGGTCCAACGCGCTGATACCCCGCTACGCGCACGACGACATCGATGTCGGCGACACCGTGATCAAGGCCGGGGACGCGGTGATGCTGGCCATCGGCGCCGGCAACTACGACGGCCGGGCGTTCCCCGACGGCGATCAGTTCGACCTGACCCGGGACAGGCCGAGGCCGCACCTGGCGTTCGGGCACGGCACCCGGCACTGCATAGGCCGCGTCCTGGCCCGGATCGAGCTGACCGCGGTGTTCGAGCGGCTGTTCCGCAGACTGCCCGACCTGCGGCTCGCGGTGCCCGAGGAGTCGCTGCACTGGCAGGAGCACCGGATCACCGGCGGGTTCGACGAAATACCCGTCACCTTCTGAACGGCAGCGTGCGAGCGAGACCAGAACCGTCCACTGATCACGGCGGCGGACGACATGTCACCGAGACCGAACCCGTCGGCCCGCCCGAGTGTTTGACGCTCCTTCCCCCTGCGCAGACGTCACGAGGACAAGGAACCATGACGGACACCTTCAGCGACTACATCGACTGCACGCCTCTTCTCGACGACCGTGAGGCCCTCGACCGGTTCCACGACGAGCACGGCTACGTCTTCCTGCGCGGCGCTCTGGACCGTGATCTCGTGCGGACCGCCGCCGAGCAGATGCTCGATGGTCTGATCTCACTCGGCCACGCCGCCCCGGGCACCACGCTCGACACCCTCACCATCGAGTCCTTCGAGGCGGTCGACGAGGTGGCGATGCACGACTACGTCGCGTACGACGACCTGTGGAACCACCCCTCGACCCTCAAGGTCTGGGAGAAGGTCTTCGGCGAGCCCGTCTTCGTGTTCAAGTCGACGACGATCCGCTACTACCCCTCCGCCGCGGGCTCCGCGGAGCCGAGCTTCCTGACCCCTCTCCACCAGGACGGCTTCTACATAGGCCCGAACAAGGACTTCCGCACCGCCTGGATACCGCTGCTCCCGACGACTCCCGGCACGGGCGGCGTCGCCGTGGCCGACGGCAGCCACAGGAAGGGTCCGCGCGAGCACGTCGTCACCGAGAACTTCCGCCGCTTCGGCCACGCGGTCCGCGGCATCCTGGCGGAGGAGTTCGGCACGGACGAGCAGCTGCTGTTCTCACCCATGGAACCGGGCGACGTGATCATCTTCCACGCCTTCATGTGCCACAAGTCCATCCCGAACGTCTCGGTGGACCCGGCCGCCATGCGGATGTCGATGGACACCCGCATCCAGCCCGCCGCCTCGCACCGCGGATTCAACGCCCTGACCCCGTGGCCGGAGTCCGCGAAGGACGCCTCCAAGGGAATCATGTCGAAGATCACCGGCACTCCGACCACCACCGAGTGACGTCCTCACCCCCTCCTCCGTCTCGACCCTCCCCCACGAACCCGGTAGGCAACGCATGACGAACCGCGAGGGCGTCCCCCCTCTGAAGGGGCCCACCGCGACACCGGAGCCCTCCGCCGGCACGGAACCGGCCGCCGCGGGGCTCAGTGGCATCGCCCTCGTGGTGGTGCTCACCGGATACGCCCTGTCCATCGTGGACGCCTCCATCGTCAACGTGGCGCTGACCTCGATCAGTGACGATCTCCACGGCGGCCCCGCCGCACTGGAACTGGTGGTGTCCGGCTACGGCCTCACCTTCGCCCTCGGCCTGGTGCTGGGCGGACGGCTGGGCGACGCCTTCGGCAGACGGCGCCTGTACGCCTACGGGCTCGCGGCGTTCACCGTCACCTCCGCACTGTGCGGACTCGCCCCGGCCATCGAGTTCCTCGTCACGGCCCGGCTGCTGCAGGGCGCCGCCGCCGCCATGCTCGTACCGCAGGTCCTGGCGACGATCCAGGCGGTCACCCAGGGCCCGGCGCGGGCCCGTGCGATCGGCATGTACGGCGCGACCGCCGGCCTCGGCATGGTCACCGGGCAGATCCTGGGCGGGCTGCTGGTCTCGCTGGACCTCGCCGGGATGGGCTGGCGGTCGGTCTTCGTGATCAATGTGCCGATCGGGGTGGCCGCGCTGCTGGCCATCCGGCGCGTCCCCGCGACCAGGGCCGACGCGAAGCCCGGGTTCGACCTGCTGGGCACGGTGCTGTTCGGCGCCACCATGGTCTGTGTGCTGGCCGTGGTCGTGGCGGGCCCCGACCTGGGCTGGCCGCTGTGGCTGTGGTCGCTGCTCGCGGTGGCCGCGGCGGGGGCGCTGGTGCTGGTGCGGGTCGAGCGCGGGCTCGAGGCCCGCGGCGGCTCACCGCTGCTGTCCCCGGCGGTACTGTCCCATCCCGGGATGCGCAGAGGGCTGGCGGCGATGGTGCCGTTCTCGGCCGGTTTCGGCGCCTTCCTGTTCGTCTACGCACTGATCGCGCAGGGCCACTTCGGCCTCGACGGGCTGGCGTCCGGCGCGGTGATGGCACCGTTCGCCGTGGCGTTCTTCGTGGTGGCGCAGTTCACCCCGAGGATCGCGGCCGCCCTGGGCAGCCGGATCATCGCGCTGGGCATCATCGTCCAGAGCACGGGGCTGCTGCTGCTGGCGCTGACGATCTGGCTGGGCTGGCCGCATCCGTCCCTGACACTCGTGCTCACCGGGATCGCCCTCACCGGCGTGGGCTCGGCGCTGATCGGCCCGACGCTGTTCCGGATGATTCTCGCCGACGTGCCCCCTTCGCAGGCCGGCATGGGCAGCGGGGTGCTGGTGACCAGCCAGCAGATGGCGACCGCGCTGGGCGCGACCGTCGGCGGGACCTTCTACCTCTCCCTGGCCGGTTCACTGTCGACGGCGTCGTCGGCCGTGCTCGTACTCGCCCTGTTGCTGTGTTTCTCGGTGACCGTGCTCGTGATCAGCCTGAAACTCCCCGATCCCAGCTGACACCGCGTCCCCCTGACGGCGCGATCTGATCCAGACCTTCTCGTGGGCAACGGTGCGCCGTCCTTCGGCGTGCCGGTGCGCAGAAGCGGAGACAGCGGAAGTGCACCTGCAGACAAGGACAGCCGTGGTGACCGGCGCGGCCGGCGGCATCGGCCTCGCCCTGAGCGCCCGCTTCGCGGAGGCCGGCGCCGGGGTGGTCATGGCGGACGTCGACGGCGACGCGCTGCACCGCCGGGCCGCCGAACTGACCGCTCGGGGCGCCCGGGTCACCGCCGTGACCGCGGACCTCACCGACCCGGAAGCCGTCGAACACCTCGCGGAGACGGCGTTCGACGTGCTCGGTGACGTCGACGTGGTGTGCAACAACGCGGGGGTCCTCGGCCCCGTGGGCCGTCCCCTGTGGGAGGTCCCGTTGGAGCGGATGCGGCAGGCCTTCGAGGTCAACCACTGGTCGCACGTCCTGGTGGCCCGCGCCTTCGTCCCCCGGCTCCTGGAACGCGGCCGGCCCGC
This sequence comes from Streptomyces sp. NPDC102402, assembly GCF_044765765.1. Lineage (NCBI taxonomy): Bacteria > Bacillati > Actinomycetota > Actinomycetes > Kitasatosporales > Streptomycetaceae > Streptomyces > Streptomyces sp. NPDC102402. The sequence goes on along the minus strand of NZ_JBIWKR010000003.1, from coordinate 563,101 downwards.
CCACCTGATCCACACCGCCTCCATGTCCGCCTTCGTCGTCGGAGCCGGCAGCGCGGCGTACGCCGCTTCCAAGCACGCCGACCTCGCGGTCGCCCGCAGTCTGCGCGCCGATCTGCGGGGCACCGGGATCCGGGTGTCGGTGCTGTGCCCCGGCCGGGTCGACACCCCCATGGTCCAGGGCCTGACGGCCCCCCGCGGCGCGGGCGGCGACACCACGGTGAGCGCCGAGTACGTCGCCGGAGTCGTGTGGGAGGCACTCGACTCCGACCGCTTCCACCTCTTCAGCAACCCCGACGCCCCGCGTCGGCTGCGCGACCAGTTCGACGACGTATGGAGTGACGTTTCCCTTCCGTCCCCTTCACCCGAGGAGGAACCGTGGCACGCGCCGACGGCGACGACCGCAGCGACGAGACCCTGACCATCGACCTGGAAGCCGTGCGGGAGAAGTACCGGCTGGAACGCGACAAGCGCAGCACCGGTCGCACCTACCGGTTCGCGCGCGGTGACTTCAGGGGCTACGCGCGGGACCCCTACACCGAACGGCGGGAGCGCGAGCCGCTCACCGACGAGGTGGACGTCGCCGTCGTCGGCGCCGGCATAGGCGGCCTGCTGACCGGCGCCCGTCTGCGCGAGGAGACCGGACTGGAGCGCATCCGGCTGATCGACGAGGCCGGCGACGTCGGCGGCACCTGGTACTGGAACCGCTTCCCCGGCGTCCGGTGCGACGTCGAGAGCTACGTCTACATGCCGCTGCTGGAGGAGACCGGCACGACACCCACCGAGAAGTACTCCACCGGGCCCGAGATCTTCGCGCACCTCCAGCAGATCGCCCGCACCTACGACCTCTACCGCGACGCCCTCTTCCAGACCACCGTCACCGAGTTGCGCTGGGACGAGGCCGCCGGGAAGTGGCTGGTGAGCACCGACCGCGGCGATCTGATCAGAGCCAGGTACGTGGCCATGTCGATCGGTCTCATGCACCGCCCGAAACTCCCCGGGCTGCCGGGGCTGGAGACGTTCGCCGGCCACTCCTTCCACACCAGCCGCTGGGACTTCGACTACACCGGCGGCGACAGCACCGGCGGCCTGACCGGGCTGAAGGACAAGAGGGTCGGCGTCATCGGCACCGGCTCGACGACCGTCCAGCTCGCCCCGCACCTCGCCGAGTGGGCCGAGGAGCTCGTCCTCTTCCAGCGCACCCCGGCCGCGGTCGACGTCCGCGGCAACCGGCCCACCCCGGCCGGCTGGGCGGACAGCCTCCAGCCCGGCTGGCAGCAGCACCGGATGGAGAACTTCCACGCGCTGACCTCCGGCGTCCCGCAGGACGAGGACCTGGTCCAGGACCGCTGGACCCAGACGACGGCCCAGCTGGCGGCCGCGATCCTGCCCACCGGCGACACGGGCGGCGACCCGCGGGAGCGGGCACTCGCGGCCGAACGGGCCGACTTCCTCAAGATGGAGGAGCTGCGCGCCCGTATCGACAGCGTCGTCACCGACCCCGCGACAGCCGCCGCCCTCAAGCCGTACTACCGCGTCTACTGCAAGCGGCCCTGCTTCCACGACGGCTACCTCCAGACCTTCAACCGCCCCAATGTGACCCTGGTCGACACCCAGGGGCAGGGCGTCGAGCGGCTCACCCCGGCCGGGGTGGTCGCGAACGGCCGGGAGTACCCCGTCGACTGCCTGGTCTTCGCCACCGGCTACGAGCACGAGTTCGCCGTCCCGTACACCGACCGCGCCGGTTACGACGTCGTCGGCCGGGGCGGAGTGAAGTTGTCGGAGAGGTGGGCGGACGGCGCGCACACCCTGCACGGACTCCAGGTGAACGGCTTCCCCAACTGCTTCGTCCTGTCCAAGATCCAGGCCGGCCGGCACGTCAACATCGCCTACATGCTGGGCGAGCAGACCCGGCACCTCGCCCACATCGTCAGGTGCGTCGAGGAGCGTGGCCACCAGGTCGTGGAGGCCTCGGAGGCCGGCGAGAAGGAGTGGGTCGAGGAGATCCTCCGGCTCGCGGCGACGGACACCGGCTTCCTGGAGAACTGCACGCCCGGCCTCTACAACAACGAGGGCGACCCGAGCGGACTGCCCCTGCTCAACTCCAGTTACGGCGGCGGCTCGGTGGAGTTCGTGAACATCCTCAGGCGCTGGCGCGAGGCGGGCGACCTCGCCGGCCTCGATCTGCGCTGACCACCCCACCTCTCTGCGAAAGGCGGCAACGCCCATGGACGTAACGCCGATACCAGGCGCCGCTCTCGGCGCCGTCGTGCACGGAGCCCATGTCACCGGCGACATGGGCGAGGCCCGGTCCGAGGAGATCTGGGCGGCCCTCGACGCACACCTCGTCCTGGTCCTGCGTGGTCACGAGCCACCCTCCTACGAGGAGTTCCTGGCCTTCGGCAGCCGCTTCGGGCACATACCGAAGACCGGTCTGACCAGCGGCGCCCACCCCGACCACAACGAGATCCTGATCGTCTCCAACCTGGTGGAGGACGGCCGCAAGATCGGCGTCGGCAACGCCGGGTGGATGGGCTGGCACACCGACTACTCCTTCCGCCCCCGCGTCGCCCAGGTCGGCTTCCTGGAGGCCCTGGAAGTGCCGTCCTCCGGCGGCGGGGAGACCCTCTTCACCGACATGTACGCCCTGTACGAGTCGCTGTCGCCCGAGGATCGCGCCCGCCTGCACTCCTACCGCGTCCGTCACGCCCTGCGCACCGGGTACGAGGAGACGATCGAGGAGGAACTCCAGGGCGAGGTGTCCCTCGGTGAGAGCACCGCGCGGAACCAGCCCGAGGACGGCACCTCCACCGTCCATCCGTTGATCGCCCGCAATCCCCGCACCGGCCGGCGGTCGGTCTACATCAGCACCCTGAACACCGAGCGGATCGTGGACCTGGGCCCCGAGGACAGCCGCACGCTGCTCGACGAGCTGCTGTCGCACGCGGGGAAGCCCGAGTACACGTACGCCCACACCTGGCGGCCCGGGGACATCGTCATCTGGGACCAGCTCGGCACCGTCCACGCCAAGCAGCCCTTCGACCCGGCCGAACGGCGCGTCATGCGCCAGGTCGTCAGCATCTTCGACGACCCGGCCGGCCCCTGGCGTGCGGAGGTCGCGGCATGAGCACCGCTCCCGCCTGCCTCAGCCACAGCCGGGTCACGATCACCCCGGCGCTGCGTGCCGCCGTCGACCGGCTCGACCGCCGCTCCCGTCACCAGGCGGCCTACCACTTCGGCTGGATCACCGCCGGTGGCGCGCCCACCAGCGCGGACGCCGGCAAAGCCGTCCGGCCGGCGCTCGCGCTGCTGTCGGCCGAGGCGGTCGGCGCGCCGCCGGAGACCGCCCTGCCCGGCGCCGTGGCCGTGGAGCTGGTGCACAACTTCTCCCTGGTGCACGACGATCTGATGGACGGCGACGAGGAGCGCCGCCACCGGCGCACGGTGTGGAAGCTGTGGGGTCCCTCCGCCGCCATCCTGACCGGTGACGCGATGCTGGCGCTCGCGCAGGAGGTGCTGCTGGACACCGGGCTGCCGACGGCGTTGCCCGCCGCCCGGCTGCTGGCGCGCACGACCCGGCATCTGATCCGCGGCCAGGTCCAGGACCTGTCCTTCGAGCAGCGCTCACACGTCACGGTCGAGGAGTGCGTCGACATGGCCGCCGGCAAGACCGGTGCGCTGCTGTCGGCGAGCGCCTCGATCGGCGCCGTCCTCGCCGGGGCGCCGGAGGCGGCGGTGGACGCGCTGGCGCTGTACGGCGACCAGATCGGCGTCGCCTTCCAGGTCGTCGACGACGTTCTCGGCATCTGGGGCGACCCGGCCGTCACCGGCAAACCGGTCCACTCCGATCTGCGCTCCCGCAAGAAGTCCCTGCCGGTGAGCTACGCGCTGAACCAGGACGGCCCGCTCAGCGACGAGCTGGCGGCCTGGCTGACCACACCGGGCGAGCCCGACGAGGAGGAACTGCGTCGCGTGGCCGGCCTGATCGAGGGCGCCGGCGGCCGGGACTGGGCGCTGGCCGAGGCGTCCCGGCGGACGGCACTGGCCGAGGACGCGCTGCGCGATGCCGATCTGGACCCCGGCGCGCGGGACGAACTCCTCGCGCTCGGGCGGTTCGTCGTCGACCGCGAGGGCTGAGACCCGGGCCGGCCCCGTACGCGCGCATGCCCCTACTGACCTCCGCCTCCGATCAGCGCGGCACCGACCTGTCCGACCGTCCCTCCGCTCCCCACTCCCAAGGATTCCCCCATGCCTCAGGATGTCGACTTCCACATACCCCTGCCGGGCCGGCAGAGCCCTGATCACGCGCGTGCCGACGCCGTGCAGCTCGCCTGGCCGAGGTCGCTCGGTCTGATCAACTCCGATGCGGCGGCAGCACGTCATCTGCGCGGCGGCTACGCCGACCTGGCCTCCCGCTTCTATCCGCACGCCACCGGAGCCGATCTGGACCTGGGCGTCGACCTGATGTCGTGGTTCTTCCTCTTCGACGACCTCTTCGACGGCCCGCGCGGCGAGAACCCGGAGGAGACCAGACAGCTCACCGACGCGGTCGCGGCGGCGCTGGACGGCCCGCTCCCCGACTCCGCGCCCCCCATCGCCCACGGCTTCGCCGACATCTGGCGGCGCACCAGCGAGGGCATGACACCCGCCTGGTGCGCGCGCAGCACCCGGCACTGGCGAAGCTACTTCGAGGGCTACGTCGACGAGGCGGAGAGCCGCTTCCGGGACAGGCCGTACGACTCCGCGTCCCAGTACCTGGCCGTACGCCGGCAGACCATCGGGGTCCAGCCGACGGTCGACCTCGCCGAGCGCGCGGGCCGTTTCGAGGTGCCGCACCGGGTCTTCGACAGCGCCGTGCTCTCCGCGATGCTCCAGATCGCCGTCGATGTCAATCTGCTGCTCAACGACATCGCCTCGCTGGAGAAGGAGGAGGCCCGCGGCGAGCAGAACAACATGGTCATGATCCTGCACCGGGAGCACGGCTGGTCCAGGAACCGGAGCGTCGCCCACATCCAGGGCGAGGTGCGCGCCCGCCTGGAGCAGTACCTCCTGCTGGAGTCCTGCCTGCCGCGGGTCGGCGACATCTACCGGCTCGACGAGGCCGAACGCGAGGGCCTGGAGCGCTACCGCGACGACGCGGTGCGCAGCGTGATCCGCGGTTCCTACGACTGGCACCGCTCCTCGGGACGTTACGACGCCGAGTTCGCGCTCGCCGCCGGCGCCCAGGGCTATCTGGAGGAGCTCGGCAGCACCGCCCGCTAGCGGCACGGTCACCCGCACCACGCACCCGCGCCCGGCCGTCGCGGCGGCACACCCGCGAGCGGACCGGTACGGCTGTCAACAGACGATCAGAGACGGGATGTTGAGAACCGAATGACCGAGCAGACCACCTTCTCGGCGGGAGCGGCGCCCGGGGCGCTCCCCGTCATGGGACACGCCCTCCAGATGATGCGTCACCCCGTGGACTTCATGACCTCGCTGTCGGCCCACGGGGACCTGGTCGAGATCAGGATCGGGCCCACCACGGCCTACGTCCCGACCCACCCCGAAGTGCTGCGGCAGGTCCTGACCAACGACCGCGTCTTCGACAAGGGCGGCGTCTTCTACGACCGTGCCCGTGACATCGCGGGCAACGGCCTGGTCACCTGCCCGTTCTCCGACCACCGCCGCCAGCGCCGGCTGATGCAGTCGGCCTTCACCCGCGGCCAGCTCAAGCGGTACGCCGAGGCGATGCACGCCGAGATAGAGGAGACGACGTCGCGCTGGCGGGACGGCATGGTCGTCGACGCCTTCCCGGAGATGTACGGCATGGCACTGCGCACGGTCGGCCGCACCCTGTACTCCACGCCCGTGAGCCCCGAGCTGGCGGCGAAGGTGGAACGTTCCTTCGACGTCGTGCTCAACGGCCTGTTCCGGCAGATGTTCCTGCCGGCCTCGATCCGTCGGCTGCCGCTGCCCTCCCAGCGCCGCTACAAGAGCAACCTGGACTTCCTGCACGAGACCACCCAGCGGCTCATCGACGACTACCGCAGCTCGGACACCGAGCGCGACGACCTGCTCGCCGCCCTGATCGCCTCCCGTGACGACGACGGCGGCCGGCTCGCCGACAAGGAGATCCACGACCAGGTCATCACCGTCATGGCGGCCGGCACCGAGACCGTCGCCGGCACCCTCACCTGGGTCTTCTACCTCCTCTCCCAGCACCCGGAGATCGAGGCCGCGCTCTACGACGAGATCGACACCGTCCTCGACGGCCGCGCCCCGGAGTGGGACGACCTGCCGAAGCTGTCCCTGACCGACCGGATCATCTCCGAGACACTTCGACTGCACCCGCCCGCCTGGCTGTTCACCCGTCTCACCACCTCGCCGACCGAACTCGCGGGCCGTCGACTGCCCACCGGGTCCACCGTCGTCTTCAGCCCTGCCGCCGTCGCGCAGTACGAGGACGCCTTCGAGGACGCCGGGAAGTTCGACCCCGACCGCTGGCTGCCGGACCGCATCGACCCGGCCTCGCGCCACGCCTACGTGCCGTTCGGCACCGGCGCCCGCAAATGCATCGGCGATCTCTACGCACGCACCGAGGCCACCCTGGGGCTCGCCACCGTCCTCAGCCGCTGGCGCGTCACCTGCGAGCCCGGCATGGACATCCGTCCGGTCCCGCTGGCCACCATCTACCACCCCCGCCGGCTGCGCCTGAGGCTGGACGCACGCGCCCCGCACCGTGTGCCCCGCGCCGTCCCCGTACCGGCGGGGGGTGACGTGGCGTGAGCGCGGGGAACGTCGTCCTGGCCCAGCCGCGCGGCTTCTGCGCGGGCGTACGGCGCGCCATCGGCATCGTCGAGCGGGCGCTGGACCTGCACGGGGCGCCGGTGTACGTGCGCAAGGAGATCGTGCACAACCACCACATCGTCTCGGAACTGCAAAAGCGCGGGGCGGTGTTCGTCGACAGCGAGGAGGAGGTCCCGCAGGGCGCGGTCTGTGTCTTCTCCGCTCACGGCGTCGCCCCCGGGGTGCGCTCCGCAGCGGCGGGCCGGCGGCTCGACGTCATCGACGCCACCTGCCCGCTGGTCGCCAAGGTCCACCAGGAAGCGGTGCGCTTCGCGCGTGACGGCCGCACCGTCCTCCTCGTCGGGCACGAGGGCCACGAGGAGGTCGAGGGCATCCTCGGCGAGGCCCCCGACCGGATCGTCGTCATCGGGACCGAGGACGACGTACGGCGCCTCGGCCTGCCCGACGACACCCCGGTCGCCGTCCTCACCCAGACCACCCTCTCGTTCGACGAGACCCGGCGCGTCGTCGACGCCCTGCGCGCCCGCTTCACCGACCTGATCGCTCCCGGTGACGACATCTGCTACGCCAGCCAGAACCGGCAGAACGCCGTCAAGGACCTCGCTCTCGCCAACGACCTGGTCCTGATCGTCGGCTCGCCCAACTCCAGCAACTCGCTGCGCATGGTCGAGGTCGCCCGCGACCACGGCGCCGCCGCCCGACTGGTGCCGGACGAGACGCACCTCGACCCGGCCTGGCTGAAGGACGTGTCGGCGGTCGGCGTCAGCGCGGGGGCCAGTGCCCCGGAGATCCTCGTCGACGGGCTCCTCGCCCGGCTCGCCGGACTCGGCTTCGGCCGGGTGGAGCTCCAGAGGGGCATCGCCGAGGACGTCGTGTTCACCATGCCCGGCCGGCTGGCCGACCCGGTCACCGGCCGTGTGCCGCGGACACCGCTGGCCGGCGAGGTCTCGCCCGAACCCGGTGGGGCGCGATGAGCACACGCTGATGGAGGCCCTGGCCTCCCCCTCCGCACGGCGGACGGGGCAGGAGGCCACCGCCTCCCTCCCCGTCGGCTGACGCCGGGCGGGCCGACGGGCGACCGGCGCCCACCCGCACGGTGACGACCGCGCGGCACGCCCGTGCACCGGCTGCCCGCGAGGTGCTCCCGCCGCCGCGCACTCCTCCAGCACGTCCACAGCCCTCGACGACGCACAGCCATCAGCCACAGCCCGGCCCACCCGGACCGGCCGACCGTTTGGGGACCTGTCATGCCTGTCGCTCTCGGAGTTCCGACGGTGCCGCCGAGGCCGGCCCTGCGACGCACCACCCGCCAGATCCACGTGGGGACCGTACCCGTGGGCGGCGACGCCCCGGTATCGGTCCAGTCCATGACCACGACCCGCACGTCCGACATCGGCGCGACCCTCCAGCAGATCGCCGAACTCACCGCTTCCGGCTGCCAGATCGTCCGGGTCGCCTGCCCCACCCAGGACGACGCCGACGCCCTGTCGACCATCGCGCGCAAGTCGCAGATCCCGGTGATAGCGGACATCCACTTCCAGCCGAAGTACGTGTTCGCCGCCATCGAGGCCGGGTGCGCGGCCGTGCGCGTCAATCCGGGCAACATCAAGCAGTTCGACGACAAGGTCCGCGAGATCGCGCGGGCCGCCAAGGACCACGGGACGCCGGTGCGCATCGGGGTCAACGCGGGATCGCTCGACCGCCGTCTGCTGAAGAAGTACGGCAGGGCCACTCCGGAGGCGCTGGTCGAGAGCGCGTTGTGGGAGGCGTCGCTGTTCGAGGAGCACGACTTCCGGGACATCAAGATCTCCGTGAAGCACAACGACCCCGTCGTCATGGTCGAGGCGTACAAGCAGCTCGCCGCTCAGTGCGACTACCCGCTGCACCTCGGAGTGACGGAGGCCGGCCCGGCCTTCCAGGGCACCATCAAGTCGGCTGTCGCGTTCGGCGCGCTGCTGTCCCAGGGCATCGGCGACACCATCCGCGTCTCCCTGAGCGCGCCGCCCGCCGAGGAGGTCAAGGTGGGCCTCCAGATCCTGGAGGCCCTGAACCTCAAGCAGCGCGGCCTGGAGATCGTGTCCTGCCCGTCCTGCGGGCGCGCCCAGGTCGACGTCTACAAGCTGGCCGACGAGGTCACGGCCGGGCTGGAGGGCATGGACATCCCGCTGCGCGTGGCCGTCATGGGGTGTGTGGTGAACGGCCCCGGGGAAGCCAGGGAAGCTGATCTCGGTGTCGCGTCCGGCAACGGCAAGGGGCAGATCTTCGTCAAGGGCGAGATCGTCCGGACCGTACCCGAGTCGAAGATCGTCGAGACGCTCATCGAGGAGGCGTTCAAGCTCGCCGAGCTGATGCGGCAGGACGAGGACGACGGCTCCGCCGGGACCGCCCCCTCCGCCGGGCACGAGAGCGCCGAGTGATCACGCCGCGGACCGGTCTGCCCCGCCGAGGCGGTCTTCCACGAGGACGGCGTCCCCGGAGACCGGACGGACCACCACAGGGCGGACGCCGGGTTCCTCGACGGTCCGGGATCTCCCGGGGGCGGCGCCGAAGGCCTCGGCCCGGTCGGGCCCGACCACCCGCTCATCGCCGTACGGCCGGTCCGCGCCGCGCGATCCGGTGACCCGTCCGTCAGGAGCGCAGGCGCAGCCGCAGCGGGGCGTAGAGCACCAGGGCCACGATGAACGCCACGCCGTAGGCGAGGTCCGCCCCATGAAGGGCCTTCGCCGCCGGCCCGACGTACAGGCCGGTGCTCATGAACGGCACCGCCGCGGCGAAGGCCGCCCCGAAGGCGGTGAGCGCCGGCCACCACGGCCGGCCGACGGCGCTCTCGGCCGCGAGGTCGACCGGTGCGCCGCCGCGGGCCCTGGCGCGCACCACCCAGTCGACGGCCACGATCGCGACGAAGCCGGGGATCCAGTAACCGACCAGGAGCAGGACGTTCTGGAAGCGCGCCGTCGTGTCGGCGGCGTGCATCCACAGCACGAGCGGGAATCCGAGCACGGCGGCGAGCGCGGCGGCGACGGGGCGCGGCACGCGCACCCCCATCGCCTGCAGCGCCAGCGACCCGCTGTAGTCGTTCATGGCGTTGCTGCACAGCGCGGCGAGCGCCACGGCGAGCAGACCGAAGGCCCCGAGCGCTCCCCCGCCCAGCAGGGTGTCGATCCCGCGTGCGGTCTGGTCGGTGAAGACGGACGCGCCCCACAGGCCGAGCGTCTGGACCGCCACGAAGGAGACGCTGATGCCCAGCAGCGTGCACCAGAACATGCGCGTCCGCGAGGTGGTGGGCGGGAGATACCGGCTGAAGTCACTCGCGTAGGGGGCCCACGACAGCGCCAGGCTCAGGGCGATCGTGCACGTCAGGACGAACGCGCCCGCCCGGTCGCCTCCGTGCACGGTGCCGGAGGCGGCGGGGTGGACGCCGTCCAGCAGCTTCACGGAGAGCACGGCGAAGGCGGCGGCGAGGGCGAACGTCATCACGGTCTGCAACCGGTGGATCGCCTCGTACCCCAGTACGCCGAGCGCACCCTGGGCGGCCATCATGACCAGTACGCCCAGCCAGAAGGGCCAGCCGAACAGCTGGGCCAGCGCGTCCCCGCCGAACAGGCCGATCAGCGCGTCCCAGGCGATCGAGGACAGCCACTGCAGCGCGCCGGGCAGCACGACGCCCCGGCCGAACGCCAGCCGCGCGAGGGACATCTGGCCGACTCCGGTCCGGCTTCCCCAGGTGCCGAGGTACGCGGTGGGCACCGCCCCCACGAGCGTGCCGAGCACGACGGCGACGAGCGCCGTGGCGAAGTCCAGGCCGAGGGCGATGCCCACGGTGCCGGTGAAGACACCGGTCATGGTCAGGTTGGGGGCGAACCAGACGGTGAACAGCCGGCCGGGGCCGCCGTAGCGCCGGTCCTCGGGGACGGGGGCTGTCCCGTGCGTCTCGACCCGGAGGTCGCCGGGGGCCGCGGGCATGCGGCCTTCGAAGGCGGAACCCGGGTCCGGGGCCGCCCGCTTCCCGATCGCACGGTCTTCCTGGGCGTACGGCAACGGCATGAGACATCCCTCCGCCAGTGCTAACTGGTTCAGGTTCGACGGGTGTGTTCTCAGCCCCCTGCGGGGCACCCCGTGTCCGGTTCGGCGGCCAGGATAGCCGGGCGGCCGTCCGGGCCCGGCCGGAGGGGCCGATCGGCACGGGAGCCGGAACGGCGCGCCGGGATGGTTCCGCGCGGATCGGATGTCGATCGGGTCACGCTCGTCGCGCGGGTCGCAGGCAGACAGACCGGCCTCGTCCGGATGAAACAGGCATTCGGTCCGCGTCACTCCCGGCAGCCTCCACGGGATGCACACAACCGCTGCTCGAGGATCCGGACTCACCCCATGTGAACGTCTGGGCGAGTTGCTAGCTTGGCCTGAAACCGAGGCACCCGCCGGGTGCGAAGCGGCGGGACCGGTACGCGGGGAAGGGTCACCCATGGCATGGGACGAGTGGGAGCAGCTGAAGGCGGAGGCCGCCGGCCGGCAGTCGACCGGAATGCAGTTGAACCAACTCGACCCCGGCGGCGGGGGCTCCATGGCTCTGCCGGGGCAGACGGGCGACCTCAAGGTGGACCAGGGCGACCTGGCGAAGATCGGCAGCCAGGCGCACAGCCTCTACGACAACCTCTGGAACAAGGCCCGTGTGGCCGTTCCCAGCAGTGACAAGGCCGCCGGCGACCTGAGCGGCCAGGGCTTCGCGCTGGGCGGCGGGCTCAAGCACGTGTCGAACCGGTGGGAGGAGCAACTGAAGTCGCTCATGGACGCGTGCGCCCACATCTCCAACCACATGCAGGTCACCAAGAAGGTGCACGCCGGTGACGAGCACTACATCCAGCGGCAGGTGAGCAGCATCGAGACCCTGGACGCCGGATTCGACGAGCGGGCCGGCGAGCCGGGCAGGAAGAACCCGGCGTACGAGCCCAAGAAGTAGCGGCGCGAACACAGACGTACAGGAGAAACGACACCTCATGGATCTCGACGCGCTGCGCTTCGCCAACTTCACGACGCTCGACGAGGCCGTCTCCGACTGGGGCCTGCTCGTACGCCACCTCGTGGAGCTGAGGAAACAGGCCGAGGACGGACTGCACAAGGCCGCCAACACCGGGAACTGGGCCGGCATGAACGCCCAGGTCACCAAGGAGTTCGTCGGCAAGACCGCCGGCGAGTTCGGCGACGCCCACACACAGGCCAACACGATTCACAAGATCCTCGGTGACACCCGGGACGAGCTCCGGCAGTACAAGAAGGATCTCGAGGCCGCCATCACCCGGGGGCAGAAGAAGAATCTGACCGTCACCAGCACGGGCGGCGGCGGTTTCACCGTCACCATGAACATCCACCCGGACCGGGCGGCGAAGGGCACGTCCGTTCCCGAGCACAGCGAGAGTGACGTCACCGCGCTGCGCGACGAGGTGCAGGCGATCCTCCAGAAGGCCTCGGAGAGCGACGATTCGGCGAGCAAGGTCCTGACCGCGATAGCCGACCAGGCCAAGATGGGTTTCTCGGACGCCGACTACAAGGACCGCGACTCCGCGGCGGAGGCGGTCCAGGCCGCGGAGGACCTCGCCAAGATCGCGGCGAAGAGTCCCGAGGACCTCACACCCGCCGATTTCGACAAGATCAACGGCGGTCTGGAGAAGTACAAGGACGACCCGCTGTTCGCCGAGCGGTTCGCCACGCAGCTCGGCCCCGAGAAGACCCTCGCGTTCTGGCAGGGCGTCAACGACCCGGCCGTGAACCCGAACGTGGGCCGCGAACGGCTCGACAAGCTCGACGACCTCCAGCGCAATCTGGGTCTGACGCTCGCCACCGCCACGCAGAGCGACTCGGCCGACATGACGAGCTGGAAGGGCAACATGGTCAGGCTCGGCGACCAGCCCATCGGCCGGGACGGCAGCGGCCCCATGGGCTTCCAGGTCATGAGCAACCTGATGCGGACCGGCGACTACGACGACCAGTTCCTCAAGAGCTACGGCACCAAGCTCATGGAGACGGAACGCAAACTCACCGGCAACGGCGAGCACGCCAACATGGCGTGGCAGCACATGGGCATGGACCCGTGGCTCAACCGGATCGGTGACGACAGCGGCGACGACCCGCTGACCGGTTACCTCAAGGGCCTGTCCAACAGTCCGGACGCGGCGACCGACTTCTTCAACGAGGGGTACGTCTCCAAGGAGGAGTCCCCCTTCGAGCGCGACACGGACGACAACGGCAAGAAGGGGAAGGTCCCGCTCTCCACCTTCGAGTACCTGTTCGAGGAGCGGGAGTGGCCGCAGGAGAGCAACCTCAAGGGCGACGACGACAACACCGGCCGCAACAACCTCGCCCTCGCCCTGGAGGCCGCCACGACCGGGCACCCGGCGGGCGAGTTGCCGACCGCGGACACCCCGGCCCACAACGACGGGCAGACCAAGCTCTTCGAGTCCATCGTGTCCTCCGTCTCGGACGACAACGAACGGCTCACGAAGCACGGTTACATGTCCGACAGCATCGGGCAGATCACCTCGGAGTACCTGCCGGACATCAACCGGGCGATGACCGACGACCAGGACGAGGACACGAACAGGCTGTTCCCCGTCGCAGGCAGCTCCGCCACGCTCAACCACCGTGACGTGAACGCCCTGCTGGTGACCGTCGGACAGAATCCCGAGGGGTACGCGGCCGTGGAGGTGGCCAACAAGTCGTACATGGCGAACCTCATGGACTACCACATGAACCCGGACCTGCCGGCCGACGCCCGGTACTCGAACGACACGCAGTTCGCCGTCGAGCAGGTCGCGCACGGATCGGGCGAGGTGTCCGGCACGCTGGCCATCGGCCGCCAGGAGGCGGTCGCCGGGCCCGCAGAGGAGTCCGACAAGAAGTTCGACCAGTCCGTGGGCCAGTGGAAGAACGCCATCTCCGGAGGCATCGGCACGGGTATCGGCGTCGGCACGTCGTTCATCGCCAGCCCCATCGGGGGCGCGGTGGCCGGCGGCGTGGCGGACACGGCGAGCAGCATGGTCCTGGAGGCCCTCTTCAAGGACGCCGAGGGGCACGCCAAGGACGACGCGGGCGGCGTCATGGGCGAGAAGTGGGAGAGCGGCCTCGACCAGAACGCGGGGTACACCGAGGCGGCCGTGGAGAACGCGGCGAAGGCGCACCACCGTGACGACCTGATGGACGACAGCATCGACGAGAAGGCCCGCGCGGCCGCCCAGGAGGGATTCCGGGCCGCGGGCACGAACACCGACTTCATGTCCCCGCACCTGAAGACGGACATCTGATCGCATGTCCGGGTGCGGCGTCCGCCGCGTCCTCCCCGCCCCAACCCCGAAAGGCTTCTCGCGTTGTCTGTCCGTGGAACTCTCCGGCGCCACCGGTTCATCGGCGCGGTCGTCTCCCTGTCGGCCTCCGTCGCCCTCGCCTCCACCCTGTCGGCGTGCTCAGGCGACGACCCGCCCGAGAAGGCGTACACCGTGCCCACGTCGCTGTGCGGGATCCCCGTGGACCCCGCACTGGTGAAGGCCGCGCTGCCCGGAGGCGACTCCATCTCCACGGCCGCCTCGAAGCCGAACGGCGGAACGACCCGCTGCAGCGTGTCCGTGGACGGCAAGGCTGCCCTGAGTCTCACCCAGGCATGGTGGAGTGAGGGGCAGACCACGGCGACGGTCTCAGAAGGATACGCGGACACGGACGACGGAACGCTGTCGGACGACGGCCGATTCGTCCACACCGGGAAGGCCGCCGTCGGCAAGACCGCCTCTTCCTGCACGTCGTCGGACCAGCCGGAACAGGACCTCTACGCGGTGGTCCAGGTCCTCGACTCCGGCGTCGACGACGAGGCAGCCATGAAGAGCCTGATCACCGACTACACCAAGGCGGTCGAGCGGTCGGCGGCCTGTCGGTGACCTTGCCTCGCGGCGAGGACCGGCTCCCCGGAGCGCGCGGAACGCCCGTCCGGCTCCCCCGGGGCCCCGGAGACCGGACCCCGGCCCCGGGTCCCCGTCCCGCGGTCCTCACCCATCAGGCATGACGGAGGCTGTGCGCCGTCGGCTTGACCCTCACGTCGCGTGAGGCTGGAGTGTGGAGCGCATGAGCGACTACTACAACGCGTTCGAGATGAGTCCCGTACCTCCTCCCGGCCCGGACGCGGTTCCTCCGGAGCTGTTCCACGGCATCTACGGAATGCCCGCGTTCGTGTCGGTCCCCACGGACGACCTGGCCGCGTCCGTGGACTTCTGGACGCGTGGACTCGGGTTCTTCGAGCTGTTCGGCATCCCCGGCACGCTGGTGCATCTGCGACGGTGGGCCTTCCAGGACGTGCTCCTCGTCTCGGCGCCGAGCGTCCCGGAGCGGCCACCAGCGATGAGCGTCAGCTTCTCGTGCATGCTCAGCCAGGTCGATTCCCTGGTCAAGGCCTGTCGCGAGGTGCGCCCGGACTCGGTCGACGGCCCACGGGACACCCCCTGGAACACCCGCGATGTCGAGGTGATCACCCCGGAGAACGCGCGGATCGTCTTCACGGCGGCCAAGCCCTACGATCCGGCCAGTCAGGAGGCACGGAACCTCGAAGCCATCGGGATCACCGCGCCCGACGTCGACCCAGGAGAGAGCGAGGAGCATGCTTGATGCCACTGACAACGGCGGCCTGACAGTCGGCCAGGTCTCCACGCGCCTGGGCGTGACGGTCCGCGCACTGCACCACTGGGACGACATCGGGCTGGTGCGGCCGTCGTCGCGCACCGCCGCCGGCTACCGGCTGTACACCACGGGTGACCTGGAACGCCTGCACCGCGTCGTCGCCTACCGTGAGACCGGCCTCGGCCTGGACAGGATCCGAGCCGTTCTGGACGACTCGGCCACAGACGTGCCAGGTGCGTTGCGCGCGCAGCGTGCCCAGGTCACCGAGCGGATCGAGCGCCTCCAGCAGCTCGCCGCCGGGCTGGACCGGATGGCCGAAGCCCACGAGCGCGGGCTGCTGCTGACCGTCGAGCAGCAGACCGAGGTCTTCGGCCCCGGGTGGGACCCGGACTCACCCGCCCGAGCCCGTTCGCGCTACGGAGACACGACGCAATGGCGGCAGTACGCCGAGCTCTCGGCCACGCGCGGTCCGGACGAATGGGCTGCCGTCGCCGACGCCGTGGCCGGCATCGACCGTGCTCTCGCGGATGCCATGGACGCCGGTGTCGAACCCGGTGGCCGGGAGGCGAATCAACTCGTCGAGCGGCATCGCGACGTCTTCTCTTCGTACTTTCCCCTGACCAGGCAGATGCAGGTCTGCCTCGGCCGCATGTACGAAGCCGATGCGGGATTCGCCGCCCACTACAACGGCATCCGTGCCGGCCTCGCCTCGTGGTTCCGCCGGATCGTCGATGCCAGCGCACGCGCTCACGGCATCGACCCCGACACGGCGACCTGGCAGTAGAGCGCGGAAGTGAACGCGCCGGGGCCCCGGCCGGATTCATGCCGGCCGGGGCTGGGCTTCCGGAAAGGGCGTGGTCAGTGGTGGCCGTGAGCGGTGTCGGAGGCTCCACCGAAGAGCCGTGCGACAGCGCGGAAAGGCAGGGTCACGACGGTGGCGATGGCCCCGCCGATGGATCGAAGAACGTCCGCGATCGCCTTCAGCATGTGATTGACCTCCCTCTCGATTTCACTGCGGTTCCGCAGTGGGTTGCTCATAACGCTGGTACCCGGCTCAGCCACGGGGAAACGCAGCGATTCATACGGCGGACGGAACCGGCGAACCGGGATCTACGACGAGACGGGCCACGGTAAATCGACTGCCCTCCGAAGACGAGAGGACATCCGTTATCGCTCGATGGCTTCCCCGCCCATCGCAACAGCCAATTTCCCCCGATGGGCAATTCACGTCGACAGTCCCCGGCACGCATCCCCGCACACGTACCGATGCGGAATTCCGCTGCTTCCACAGAGGGCGTGCCCGATGTCCTGCGCTGCCCTTTCGAAGGGCGCGCCGCTGGTGCTCGCACAGCAGCCCGGGCTCTCCATGCGGGCCCCCTCGCGGACGAATCCCAGCCCGCCCTGTCCGGCCCGCGAACGGCCGCCGCGGCGCCGGAGCGCCCCCGGCACGGATGAGCCGGGCCCCGGAACGTCTCCGGGGCCCGGCCCATACGGCGGTGCGGGGTGTCAGTGGCGCTGGTGACCCTGGTAGTAGCCGCCGACCTGCTGGTGGTATGAGGCGTCTCCGACGTGCTTGTCCTTGTCGAATTCAGGGGAGCCCTTGATCTGCTCCTTGGTGAGGTCGACATGGATCTTCCGCTCCTTCTGGTCGACCGTCTTCACCGTGCCGGCCGGCAGCAGCACGTGCTTGCCGAAGATCCAGACACCGGTGTCGACCACCAGGTAGGAGGAGTTGACGTCGTCGGAGTGCTTGTCGACCTTGCCGATGCTGCCGTCGGTGGCCTCGACCTTGTATCCGACCAGGTCGCTGCCCGCGGTGTGGCCGGCCGTCGGCTGATATCCCCAGATTCCGTCACTCATAAAAAGCTCCCTTTTGAGAAATTCGTGGATCGCAGGAAAACACACCTGGATCTCCGGTTCAGCGCCATCGAATTCGGTGGCGCGCTCTCAGGACAGCGCGTGCCCCTCTTCCCGGACTCCACACATCGTGGACCGGATTCCTTTGAAATGGGGACGCCGCGAACGGAGTCTGCATACGAAAACGGGTGGCCACGGCATATGCCGTGGCCACCCGTCAGGGAATTGTGGCGGATGACCTACCAGCGATACCAGCGGCCCCGCTTTCCACCGCCGGCAGCCGGGCGGATCACGAATCCGAGAACCCATACGATCAGCACGATCACGGCGATCCACCACAGAGCCTTCAGCGCGAATCCGGCACCGAAGAGAATCAGGGCGAGCAGAAGAACGAGAAGAACGGGAACCATTGTCATCAACCTCCGACGCTCTGGTGCCCCTGGAGGCATCTCCTAATCCCTCCGCACCGGCACGCATCCCCCGAAGGCGCGCGGAGGTGCCGGGAGTGCCCTCCCCGAGCGCTCTCAAGGACGCCCTTCCCACCCGTGGCGGCCGTTCGGCAGCGCCGTGCGTGGGAAGCGAGGTGCGGTGTTCAGTCCCGGGGCAGCAACGTCCCGAGCGGCCCGAGGTCGAGGTTGAGGTCTTCCGGACGGACCCCGTGCTGCTCGCAGAGCTCCCCCATCCGCTGTTCGAGCAGCATGAGCGTGGTACCGATCTCCTCCACCTGCTCGTCGGTCAGGTCCCCCTGATCGACCCTGCGGATGGCCTGCTTCTCCATGAGCTGCCGCAGCAGTTCCACCACCGTCAGGACGAGGGCCACCAGATCGCGTCCCATCTGCTGCGAGTCCAGGTCGACGCGCGACTCCGTCACAACGGGCCTCCGTCACTCCACGGTGCGGGAACACGCTCGTTGACCGACGAGAGCAGTGCGTGCAGCGACAGCCTGATGAGGGGGACATCGGCGATGGCGATGACCAGGTCGCCACTGACCACCACACCGGTCGCCAGCACGCGGTCCAGCAGGTCGACGAGTGGCACCCCGATCGGTCCCAGCAAGGGTTCCGGGTTGTCCCACGGCACCACATCGTGCGTCACCGTCACACCTCGCCGACGAAGGAGTAAGGCACCCAGGGCCCCGAAAGCTCGATCTGTGCACCCGTGCTCTCCTCGAGCGTCTTCACGAGCAACGCGATCTCGTCCGCCCGCTCGTCGGCGACGAGGTAGGTGGCGTTGAGGACGTGCAGGCGGGGGTCGCCCGACAACGCCGCGTCGTGGGTGCGGAGGCGGCGGCCCGCCGCTGCGACTCTGCGGAACTCGCCGTCCACCGACTCCGCGATGTGCAGTGTCTGTTCATGGTGCCGTTCACGTTGCTCCTGGGCACCCCGCTTGCGTTGGAGATAGGCGGCGCCGGCGCCGGGAGCCGGAGCAGCACGGCTCGGGGCGGCGAGCCGCACGGGGGTTTCGGACGCGGAGGCGGGCAGGCCGTAGACCTTCACGCCCCATTCAGCGTGGTGTGAGACGCGCTTCAGCGCCGCGTGGAAGCGGCCTGCCTCCTCGGCCAGGCAGCTCCGGGCCCGGTCGTCGTCGTGGTAGAGCGTGGCGAGGGGCAGCGGGACGACAGCGCCTGCGGCTGCAGCGGCGGACACCACGGCGTGGTGGGCCCGCGCGTAGCGCTCGAGGTCCTGCCGGTCGGATAGTCGCAGCTGCCAGACGTCGTCGGTGAAGTCCGCGGCAGGAACGCTCTGGACCACGGCGGTGAGCAGGTCGCAGGGCAGCAGCCGGACCTCACCGCCGCCCGGCATGCCGGGCATGCCGGTGAAGTCGAGAGCGCTCGTGGCCCGTGTGCTGCGGCAGATGGCGAACACGTACGTGGCACCTTCGCCCTGGCCCAAGGACGAGCCCGGAGAACCCGAGGCCGTCATCCCCGCCCGCCTTCCGTCTTCCGGCCGGTCTGCTCGTGGGCCGGGTGGCCACGAGCCTCGTCTGCGGACGACTCGAGCTCTCGGAGGCGCGCCTTCAGTTCGCGGTTCTCGTCCTTCAGGGCGTTGCGCGAGGCCTTGGAGCTCAACGCCGGGTCGGTCTCCCACCAGTCGATGCCGGCCTTCTTCGCGGTGTCGACGGAGGCGACGAAGAGGCGGAGACGGATCGTGAGCAACTCGATGTCGAGCAGGTCGATCTTGATGTCCCCGGCGATGACGATGCCCTTGTCCAGGACCCGTTCGAGGATGTCGGCGAGGTTGGTCGTCTGGGGGCCATTGGGCGCCGGCTGTCCCGCCGGGCGGAATTCGAGGTCGGTCACCGCGCCGCCTCCGCCCTGCGCCTGCGGCTCACACGCTTCCGGGGCGGCTCCTCCGGCTCCTCGTCATCCTCTTCGTCCTCGTCCTCTTGGTCCTCGTCGTCCTCATCCTCATACTCGTCCTCTTGCCCGTCGGCTGCTTCGTCCTCTTCTTCCTCGTAGCCGTCTCCGTCTGCCTCGTCCTCGTACTCGTCGTCCTGGCCTCCCTCGGACTCCTCCTCCGCTTCCTCCTGCTCGACGGCGTCCTCGTGCGAGACGACGACCTCGCCGTCGCGGATCTCGCCGCGCCATCCCTCCGGCTCCTCCTCGGTGAGGGTGACGTAACGCTGGAAGAGCTTGAAGTCCAAGCGCATGCGGCGCCCTTGGACACGCCAGAGGTTGCCCGTCTTCTCGAAGAACCCGGACGGGTAGTACTCCACGACCAGGATGATCCGGGTCAGGGTCGGCCCGAGTTCATGGAAGCTGACAGCTCCGCGGGTGGTGC
Source organism: Streptomyces sp. NPDC102402 (assembly GCF_044765765.1). Classification (NCBI taxonomy): domain Bacteria; kingdom Bacillati; phylum Actinomycetota; class Actinomycetes; order Kitasatosporales; family Streptomycetaceae; genus Streptomyces; species Streptomyces sp. NPDC102402. The sequence continues at coordinate 543,026 of NZ_JBIWKR010000003.1, read as the reverse complement.
CCTTGGCGCCTTCGGAGGTCCACACGATCCTGTCGTCCGGCACCTGCTCCTGGACCGTGGCCTTGAAGCTGCGCGAGGAGGGACCGATCTTGACCTTCCAGTCACTCTCCACCTCGTCGCTGGCCGTGACGCTGCGGACACCCTTCGCGAAGCTGTTGAACTGGTCGTACTGCGTCCAGGCGTCGTAGGCCGTGCGCAGCGGTACGCCCACGTCGAGGACCTCGATGATGTTCATGGACTTGCCGCCGCTGGACCCGCTCTTGCCTCCTCCCCCTCCCCCCACGAGGTCCTTCGCCTTGTCCACGACCTTGTCCTTGGCGCCCTTCGCCTTCTCCGAGACGAACGCCTTCAGCGGGGACTCCCCCTTCAGCAGGCGCGAGCCGATGGAGGGCAGGGAGCCGCTCTCGGCGACATCGCCCAACTGGGTCGTGAGATCGGTCAGTTTGCCGCCTGCCTTCTCCGCGACCTTCTGCACCTGCGCACTGGCGTACTGCGACAACTCGTCCTTGAGGCGGCCGACGCCCGACTCCTGCGACCCGCCTGTGTTCTTGACCATGGCCGATTACCTCCGGCTGTCGGAGCGCTTGGCTGACGCCGTCTTCCTGGCGGCGGACTTCTTGGCGGGGGCAGCCTTCTTGCCCGGGGACTTCTTGGCCCGGGCAGCGGACCCGGGAGCGTCGTCCTTCCGGGACGTGGCCTTCCTCGCGGGGGCGGCGGGACCCCTGCGCCCTGCACGCGGGTCCGAAGTCTCCTCCGGCGGCTCGTCCTCCTCGCGCTCCTCGCCCTCGCCCTCGTCCTCGTCCTCGTCCTCGTCCTCGTACTCGTCCCCGTACTCGTCAGCGTCCTCGTCGTCCGCTGTCCCGCCGAGACGCAGCGTGCGGTCGCTGATGCCGTCCGCCAGGGTGGCCAGGCCGCGGTTGGCGACAGCGGCCACCGCCTGACGGCCGACGTCCAGGACCTCGCCCCTCAGCTGTTCCTGCAGTTCCGCGAACTGCGGAATCTCTGCGAGCCTGCGCATCCCCTCAGCCGCCAGCTGGCGGGGGCCGAGCCCGAACCGCCGGCCCGCCAGATAGGTCGCGACGCTGATGGCGAGCCGGCCCTTCCTCGTCCGGCCCAGCACGTACCCGCCGACCACGGCGGCCGCCAGCGCAGCCTTGGCTTGGTCGTCCATTTGTCTCTTCACCTTCCGTAACGGGTGCCGGAACGCGCCTGAGCGGCGTACAGCCGGTCGAGCAGTTTTTCCTCTTCCGCTTCGAACTCGTCGATGTCGATGAGCCCTTCGTCGAGCTCCCGGTTGAGCGCTGCTAGCTGAGCGCGGACCACACCGGGGTCGTACAGCTCACGTTCAGCGGTCTCCTGGAGCTTCTCGGCGACCCACACGACGCCACGGGCCGGAGCGAGGGGCAGGAGCAGCAGTCCCGACACGAGTCCCATCGGTCAGCCTCGACCGGTCGGTTCCAGCGGGCTCCGGGAGCCTGAGGTGCCGACGAAGCTGTAGCAGGGCAGCGGGCCTGCCAAGCGGATCTCGGCGTGGTCGCGACGAGCTGTCGCGAGACGCTCCGCCGCCGTGCGGAACCGGTCGCTGTGGGTCCGGGGGACGAGGAAGGACATGTTGAGCGCGCAGCCCTGGACTTCGGGTCCCGCGGCAGCCGCACGAGCGAGTGGGGCGAGCTCGCGCAGCACCTCCCTGCCCGCCTCGGACGCTCGCCGGGCAAGCTCGGACGCCACTGCTTCGCCCAGGCGCACGCTGGCCTCGTAGCCGGGGCGTCTGCGTGCTTCGTCGCGCAGACGCCTGACCGTGGCGCTCTCGGCCACGACCAGAGCGAGGGACCCGGGCGCCTCCAGCGCCTTGACGTTGATCTCGACGTGGCCGTCCAGTCGCTCCAGGGTGTCGAGGTGACCGGGCTCCGCTGCGGCCAGCTGGGCGATCAGGCCGTCCTCGTCCGGCGCCACCATGCCGAAGCGCATGGGCAGGACCGGGCCCTGTTCTGCCAGGGCCATCAACAGGTCCTGGTGGGCCAGCAGATCGCGGCGCCGGGCGCGCAGCCGCGGCGGAGCCTCGCTGACGACCGCGGCCACCGCCCCCGCGTCGACGGTGCGCGGCGTCGCGGGCGGATCGCCCACGCCCACCGCGCCCTCGGGCAGGACCGTTCCCGCGCGCACCACCGCGTAGACGTAGAGTCCTTCGTCGTTCACAACTCACACCTCGGCTCGACGGCGTCGGCTCGTGCCGCTCTCGCTGCGCGCGGGGGCCCGTCGCCGCCTGGGACGCTCTTCCTCTTCCTCTGCCTCATCCGTGTCGTCGTCGTCGCGCCCCACGGCCTTCCGTACGGAGTCCCCGACCGATTCCGCGGCCTTGCGCACCTTGCGCTTGCCGATGGACTTCGCCGCACTGCCACCGAGCAGTTCGGGGACGGTGGTGCTGCCGGAGTCCCGCTCGAGATCGAGCCGGTTGCACGCTTCGGCGAAACGGAGGTAGGTGTCCACGCTGGCCACGACTATGCGGGCGTCGATCTTGACGATCTCGATACCGACCAGGGAGATCCTCACGAATACGTCGATCACCATGCCCCGGTCGAGAATGAGCTCCAGCACGTCGTACAACGTGCCGGCGCGGGGCTGGCAGGGGACGACGCCATCGGCGTAGGTCGTGGTGGTGGTCACGGGGAGGTCCTTCCAGCTGTCGGACTGTCTCGGTTCACTCGTCTGCGGCGCCTCGGCGGTAGCGGCGTACACGGCGGTACTCCAGGAGGTCTCCGGACTCGTCCAACTGCACCTCGTAGGAGGCGAGCAGACTCGTCGTGTCCGGAATCCGCGCCACCTCGAGGACGTCGACCACCACGCACCAGCCGTCGTCGGAACGCCGTACCGCGGAGACACCCTCCGCTGCGTAGCCGGTCAGTCCTTCGAGGCTGTGGCAGGCAGCCCGAGCCGCGTGCTCGGGGCCCTTCTTGGACGCGGTCCCCTTCCGGGACTTCGTCGTGCTTGCGGCCCTCTGCGAACGTTGGTCTGCCATAGCGACCAGTCTCGCCACATCCAGGCGCACCGCATCTCGAGAGGACCGGTGGTGCTACACGGCCCTCCCCCGGGCAGGTCCACCGGTCGTGGGATCGCCGTACCAGCCGGCACGGCTCCCCGTCCCGCGCCCCGCTCGGCCTGCCCGTCCCCGCGACGACGAGCGGGAAGCACACAAGCGGGGCGGTCACCCTGGCGGACGCCCGTGCCGGCTCCTGCCGGTCGTCAGCCGGTCCGGCCCCACCGCAGGTCAGCGGTGCGCGGGCTGAGGGGGTTTCGACAACCGCACCCCGTGTGAACAGGCGGTCTCCGGGCAACGGCGGTAAGGGCGGACATGCCGCCGCAGCTGACCCGGGAGACATCGTGACGTACACCAGAGATCGTGCACACCAGCTGCGGGACGGCCTTGAGCACGCGATAGGCGACTACATGGTGGCCGTGGCGGGTGCTCTGCTCGTCGAGGACCTTCCGGTGGCGTCGGTCTCCGCATACGGAGACTTCGACGACCCGAGCCAGGACGCCTTCGAGGGCGACGTGGAGGGGAGCGTCGAGTTCACCCGGTCCTTCGGGCGGCTCCACTTCGGTGACGGCGGGGAGTCCGGCCTTCTGTGGTGCGGTGTCTCGGGCTGGTGCTTCTTCCGCATTCCCGAGGGCTCCGGTCGCGCTCTCCTGCAGTCCGCCCGCTGGATGGGCGGCGGGCTCGTTCCCGTGCCCGGCCGTGTCGCGGCGTTCCTCTCCGAGGTCCAGCTGGACGCCGCCTCCGCGGGGAGCGCGGAGCGGCCCTTCTACCGGACTGCGCACAGCAGGCCGGATGACCTGCTCCGACGGCTCCGTGTCTTCGACGTGGAGGAGGAGAACGACGGACCGGCAGCCGACCGGTTCAGCCGGCTGCGGAGCCAGGCCTACACACGACGTGCCATGAGGGCGTGCGTCGCCGGGAACCAGCAGATCGTCGGCCTGGCGCTCCACGCCGGTGAGCTGAAGGCCCTGGGAGACCTGCTGGAGTACGTCGAGGGAGGCACCGCGCAGGACGAGCTGCGCGAACTGGCCCGTCGCCTGTCCCGTGACCTGTCGTCGAGAGCGCGTGACGGCCTCGAGAGCGTCCACGTTCACCGCGAAGCATTCGAATACGCGGACGAACAGCGATAGCGGACAGCATCTCGCGCCCGAACGGTCCGCCGATGTCTCCCAGAGGGCCGGGCGGAGGGCCGGGCGGAGGGCCGGGCGGAGGGCCGGGCGACATCGACGGCTCCGGTTGCCGTGCGGAGGTCAGGCCGGGTGCCTCTCGATCGCCTCGGGCATGCTGACCGTGATCTCGTCACCCAGGCGCTCGAACTCCCGGCGCAGGAAGGGGTCCGCGAGCCGCGCCAGGCCGTGGAACCGGATCGTCGCGCGGTAGGTGATGACCGTGGACTCCCCCTCGGCCCGGAAGCCCAGGTCGTCGCGCGAGGTGGCGGTCCGGTTCTCGCCCACGAAGACCACGTGGTCGTCCGTCAGCGTGACCAGGCGGTACCGCAGCTCCGTACGACGACCGCGGAACACGGAGACGTTGTGCCACTGCGCGCCTTCGGCGAGGGGCCCGCTGTCGATGCGGTCGCACTCCTGAGTCCCCGGGTCCCAGTCGACCGCATGGGAGAAGTCCGCCAGATAGCGCACCACCTCGGCCAAGGGGCGCTGGACGGTGACCTGTCGTTCCACGTGGACCACGGTGACTTCCTTCTGAACGCTCGCCGATGGCGAGGGGTGGGGCTGATCCTCATGTGGCGCCGCACGATCCTCATGTGGCGCCGCGTACGGCGCTGTTCCTACGTCCCCGGCCGACGGAAGCGCGCCGTGGCCCTCTGCGAGCCACTGCGCACGCCTGCCCTCGCCTGCCCTTCGATGCCGGTGAACGGGCGACGGCGGCCGTGACGTCCGAGCCGCCGGTACAGCAGTCATCCCGCTCATGTACCCGCTGTACGCGCTGTGAGGCCGGAGTTCACCCGGCCCGCGCGCGAAGGGGGAAGCCGCGGGCCGTGAAGCGGTCGGGTCGCCCCGGGCGCCATGACCGCACCCGGGGCGGTCGGCGGGACGGGCGTCGGTTCGACCCGTCCGGCACGACCTCAGCCGGTCAGTTGCCGGAGTCCTGCTCGTAGTCCTGGGAGCACTGGTCCCTCTCGCTCTGCGAATCGGCGTGCCGGACGCAGTCGTTGAAGTCCTTGAACTCATCGGAGTTGAGGATGGACGCGCCGATCGCGATGATCACGATCGACCCGATCAGTCCCAGCGCGCCCAGCACGGCGCCGACGATCGACAGCTTCCCGTGCGGTGCTCTGCCGCCACGTGCCCGGCGGGACCCGATGATGCCGAGGACGAGCGCGAGCAGGCCGAGGAGGATGCCGCCGAAGACGGTCCAGAAGAGAAGCACCGCCACGATGCCGAGCACGAGTGCGGCGATCGCGAGCCCGTTGCTCCGCGTCGCGCCCCCGCTCGACGGGGTCCGGCCGTAGTCGCCGGGCGTCTCGGGGTGGTTGGCGAAAGACATGTCGTTCCTCCCGTGCTGCTTCTGCGCCGCCGAGCTGCGGCCCGTGCCGTGTGCCCCTTCATCGGCCCCGAATGCCTGTGTCGCCCGCCTGTTAGCGGTGCGTAGGGTTCCGCTTGTCCGGGCTCCTGAGGGACACGCAGGCCGGGGGTGTGCACCCGGTGCAGTCGGGCCCGGCGCGGAACCCGCTGTGCGGGCTGCTGGTGGGTCGGCGCGTCGGCGCCTCCGCCGACGACGCGGTGCTCGCGTATCTCCTCATCCTGCTGTTCGCCTTCGCCATGTCGTGGGCCGGCGCGCCCATCGGGCTGATGGCCCGCAGCGTGGAGGTGGCACAGAGCGCCGGGCTGCTGTGGCTCTTCCCGGTGACCTTCGTGTCGTCGGCGTTCGTGTCGACGCTCACGATGCCGGGGCCGCTGCGGACGGTGGCCGACTGGAACCCCGTCTCAGCCACGGCGACGGCTGTCCGGAACCTCTTCGGCAACCGGGCGCCCGGTGGTGTCCCGGTGAGCGACGCACGGCCAGTCGTGCACGCCTTGCCGTACGCACTCGACTGCGCGCGCCTGACCACGGGTGTCTCCATGTCACCGGCGGTGACGCGCTCTCTCCGGGTGGCCCTTGGGTGAGGGCACTCGCGCAACGGGAGGGAACCCGGCACCTCGGCGGGCCGGCGACCCGCGCCCTGGCGGTCAGCCACCGCGCCGCCGCCCGGGCCGGGTCGGCGTTCCTGGAGGTAGCTTGGTAGGTGAGCCTCTCCGAGGAGGGCGATCCGATGCCGTGGTTCGTATGGCTGCTCGCCGCTGCGGCACTGGGTGTCGCAGAGTTCTTCACCCTGACACTGGTCCTGGGGCTGCTGGCGGGCGCGGCGCTGGTCGCCGCCCTGGTCGCTGGTGTGGGTGTCGGGGTATTCGGCCAGCTCATAGCCCTGGGTGCGGCAGCGGCTGCGGGGCTGGCCATCGTCCGTCCCGTCGCTCTGCGGCACATGGCACAACAGCCCGTCACACGTGAGGGCAGTGACGCGCTGATCGGCAAGCGGGCCGAAGTCATGCGGGAGGTCACCGCGACCCGCGGCCTGATCAGGCTCTCCGGCGAGGACTGGTCCGCCCGTGCCCTCGACGAGAGCCTGGTGATCCCGGCAGGAACGCTGGTGGACGTCATGGAGATCGAAGGTGCTACGGCCGTCGTCTACCCGCGCGAACTCCTTCCGTGACCGGCCCTGACCGGATCTGACCGGCCCCTGACCGGCTGAACGCATAGCAACGGAGGCAGCGGCGATGGACCCAGTTGTCATACCCATCCTCGTGGCGGCCATTGTCGTGATCTTCCTGGTGGCCGCCACCGTACGAATCGTGCCGCAGGCGCGCCGTTACAACATCGAGCGGTTCGGCCGGTACCGCAGGACGCTCCAGCCCGGCCTGAACCTGGTCCTGCCGGTGGCGGACCGCGTCAACTCCAAGCTCGACGTGCGTGAGCAGGTCTACTCGTCCGAGCCCAAACCGGTGATCACCGAGGACAACCTCGTGGTGAACATCGACACCGTGCTCTACTACCAGATCACCGACCCGCGATCGGCTGCCTACGAGGTCGCCGACTATCTGCACGCGATCGATCAGCTCACCGTGACCACGCTGAGGAACGTCATCGGCAGCATGGACCTGGAGGGGACACTCACCTCGCGTGAGGAGATCAACGCCCGGCTACGCGCGGTCCTCGACGACGCGACCGGCAAGTGGGGCATCCGGGTCAACCGCGTCGAGATCAAGGCCATCGATCCGCCGAACACCATCAAGGAAGCGATGGAGAAGCAGATGCGGGCCGAGCGCGACAAGCGCGCGGCCATCCTGCACGCCGAAGGGGAGCGCCAAGCCAAGATCCTCACCGCTGAGGGCACGAAGCAGAAGGACATCCTGGAAGCGCAGGGCACGCAGCAGGCCATGATCCTTCGGGCGGACGGCGAGGCCAAGGCGGTGGAACACGTGTTCCAGGCCGTCCACCGCAACAACGCCGACCCGAAGGTCCTGGCCTACAAGTATCTGGAGACGCTCCCTCACCTGGCGAGCAGCGACAACAACACGTTCTGGGTGATCCCGGGCGAGTTGACCGAAGCGGTGCGGACCGTCACCAGAGCCTTCGGTGACGAGCCCCCGGCGGGTGCTCCCGCCTCCGTGCGGCCGGAGGAAGGCGCTGTCACCGACAGTGACGGCGCAGCGGACGGGGACGGGATGCCGGAGCTCGATGCGGGCTCGGCCTTCCCGCTCGACGCCGCCAGGGCTACTGACGAGGCCGAGAAACAAGCCGCCGCCGCGGTGAGCGACGCCAAGGCCGAGGCCGAGGCCGCACAGTCACCCCAGGTCCCGCACAGGGGGCAGGCTTCCGACGACTGAGCCGAGCCCACGAGCCCACCTGGGCGTCGGCGACGAACCCCCGTCCGGGACCCCGGGGAGCACCACCGGTCCGCCGGTCCCGTCGAGGACGGTCGGGCGGCCGAGGCCGCCCGGCCGACGCGGCAGGCCTTGGCACCTGAACCGCCGGACAGAGCTCAGACGCAGGCGCCCGTCTTCGGAGCGCAGAACTTGACCTGCGGGTAGCGCGTGGACCGCTTGTTCAGGAGGGGCTGGGGCCGATGGCGCAGGTGCAGGTCGAGGAAGGCGCGGGTGTACCTGCGGGTGATCTCCGAGGCGCGGGCCGCCGGCAGATCGGCGCCGATGTCGATTCCCAGTTGCTCGGCCAGAAGTCCGACGTCGGTGAAAGAGGCGTGTTCGGCCCCTTCCACCACGAGCCACCGCTTCCACCCGGTCAGGCGTTGCCAGTCGCGTTCCCAGGTGGCGGCGGCGCCGCCTCCACTGCCCGGGCTGTACTGGGACTGCCTGCCGAGGAAGAGGAACGGCCGGGACAGACCGCTGTCAGGGATCGGTACCTGGGTCGTGCCGTCGATGTCGATGCCTGCGCGTACCCGGGGGTCCGTCACCATGGACGTGACGGCGGCGGCGCCGCCGACGGAGTGGCCCGCCATCGCGATCCGTGACGGGTCGATGAGCCGGGAGCCGTCCCATTTCGCGTGCGCGGCCGTCAGTTCACTCAGTACGAAGGAGACGTCGGCGGCCCGGCTCGTGACCAGCCGGTTCCAGAACGCTTCGTCATGCGGGACCTCGCAGGCAGCGCAGGTGGCTACACGACCGTCCGGAAAGGTGGTGGCAACGCTCTCGTAGGTGTGGTCGATCGCGGCCACTGCATAGCCGTGGCTCGCCAGGTCCTCGGCGAGGGAGGTCAGCGTGGTGCGCGGCTTGGTGAAGCCGGGAGAGAGAACGACCAGTGGCAGACTCCGCGTGTGCCCTGCCGGTCGGGCGTCGGCGAAGGCGTTGGTCCGGGTCGTGCTCAGCACGTCCGACGGCACGCCGGTGATCCCCCCTTCCTCGAGGAGCAGTTCGGACTCCCTCGGGGTCATGTACTGTGCCCGCCGCCCGCCCGGCGAGGCCGTCGGATACCACAGGGAGACCATGAGTTCGCGCGCGTCGACCCCGGAAGCCCAGGGATCAGGACGGGAGTTGTCCGTGACGTGCAGGGACGTGGTGCCGACCGCACGAGGCCCGGTGGGCCTGGGCAGATACGGTGCGCCGCCCGGGCCGTCGGCCGCCGCGGCGGGAGGCCCGCCCAGGCCGACGGCGAGCGTGAGCAGCGCGGTGGCGACGGTGAGGCCACGGCGGAAGAGCGCAGGGTTCACGGGTTCGTCCGTCCTCCGCTCGGGGCGGGCGGGGCCGTCGTCGTACGGGCGGCTCACCTCACGAAGTTCGATCACCGGCATGGGCATGAAACGGCTCCTCGGGTAAGGCGGTCGGACGCGTGAACGTTAGGAGCGGGACCGGCTGTCACGCGTCAGCCGCCCGGACCCGTTGCGGTACCGCGCTGGGACGATCCCCGGAGACGTCATCCCTGCGAAGTAGGCGGGTGATGTATCCGGTGCGAGGGAGATGGCCGCAAAGGCGGAGACCGCGGGTCAGCGCGGCAGCAACAATGAACCGGTGATGAACGTGCGTACGGGGCTGGAGCGGCTTCAGGAAGCCGCGCGTCGGACGGCCCGCGAGGTATGGGTCGCCGGCGGTCCACCTTTGCGGCCCACCAGGCGCGCCTGGCAGTTCGACGTGCTGGTGGCGCTGACGATCGGTGTCGCCACCGTCTACTACGGCGTCGACAACGCCGACAACGTGGTGGTGCGGGAGATCGCGCCCGGCGTGGAACGCGTCATCACGCGCCCGAACGGACCCGGCGGCATGGCCTTCATGGTGGCCCTCGCGTTCATCGCGTCGAGTGCCCTCGTACTGCGGCGCCGCTACCCGCTCGCCGTGCTGTGCGTCGTGACGGCCGCGACGCTGGCAACGCCTCAGAGCGTCCTGCGGCTGACCTTCTACGCGTACGTCATCGCCGTCCACAGCGCCGCCGTGCACAGCCCCTACCGGACGGCGACCCTGGCAGCACTGCCGGTGTCGGTCCTCCTGGTCAGCGCCTCGGGGAACACGGTGACACCCATCGTCCCCAACGAATACATCGCGCTGCTGATCCTGGTCCCGATGGCCGTGGCGTCCGTCGGCCTGCGCACCTGGAAACTCCGGACCGACGAGGGGCGCACCCGGCTCACCGCCCTGGAACGCGAACAGTCCCAGGTCCTGCGCCGGGCCGTCGAGCACGAGCGGGCCAGGATCGCCCGCGAACTGCACGACGTCGTCACGCACAACGTCAGCGTCATGATCATCCAGGCGGGCGCCGCACGCAAGATCATGACGGCCTCCCCCGCGCAGGCCGACGAGGCGCTGCTCGCCGTCGAGGCGGGCGGGCGAGCGGCCATGACCGAACTGCGCCACGTCATGGGACTGCTCACCATGGCTGACGAGGGCGAGGTGACGACCGTGGACGGTCCGTCCACGGTGCCGGCTCCGCAACCTGGCCTGGGCCAGCTGGAAACACTGGTCAGACGGGTCCGGAACACCGGGCTGCCGGTCGACCTGGCAGTTGCCGGCCCGCCGTGTCCGCTTGCACCCGGCATCGAACTGGCCGCCTACCGCGTGGTGCAGGAAGCTCTGACCAACACGGTCAAGCACGCTGCCGGCGCCACGGCTGCCGTGACCGTCGAATACGGTCCGGGCCGACTCCGGGTAGAGGTCACCGATACCGGAGGGCACGCGAGTGCGGGCGCAGCCGCAGGGAACGGCCGGGGGCTGATCGGCCTGCGCGAGCGACTCGCCGTCTACGACGGAACGTTGGACACCGGCCGGAGTCAGACCGGCGGCTACCGCGTGGAGGCACTGATCCCCTTGGAGACACCGTGACCGAGCCGCTGCGTGTGCTCCTCGCCGACGACCAGACTCTCGTCCGCACCGGGTTCCGGCTGATCCTCGGTGCCGACGGCATCGACGTCGTGGCCGAGGCGACCAACGGGGCCGAAGCCGTCGACGCCGTCCGACGCACCAGGCCCGACGTGGTGCTGATGGACGTCCGCATGCCCGAAATGGATGGTCTGGAGGCCACCCGCCGCATCCTCACCGGCATGCCGGGCGAGCCCCGGATCATCATCCTGACCACCTTCGACCTCGACCGGTACGTCTACGCGGCACTCTCGGCAGGAGCCAGTGGCTTCCTCCTCAAAGACGTCACCCCCGAGTACCTGGCCGCGGCCGTCCGCACCGTCCGTACGGGCGACGCCCTCCTCGCGCCCGCCATCACCCGCCGCCTCGTGAAGCGTTTCGCCCGGCACGGCAGCGACACCGCCGCCCTCCACCGCGACCTCGCCTCGCTCACCCCCCGTGAGCTGGAGGTCCTCGGCCTGCTGGCCCGGGGACTGAGCAACGCCGAACTGGCCGCCCACCTCCACCTGGCCGAGACGACCGTCAAGACCCATGTCGCCCGCATCCTGGCCAAGCTCGGGCTCCGCGACCGCGTCCAGGCCGTCATAGTCGCCTACGAGACGGGGCTGGTCAGCGCCGGGGCGGGCGAGGCCGCCGACCGGTCGTAGCCCGGGACCGTGCTCTGGGACCAGCAGACGGAACTCGCGCCTGTCCCTGTGGACCAGCACGGCTGTTCGCACCGTTCCGGGACGCTCCAACCGGCGGATCGTGAATTGTCGGCCGTCGATCAGTCGGCCGAGAGCGCTGTCGGCCTTCGCGTCGACCGATCCAAGGACGAGAGAGCACGACACTCGAAGCGCCACGTCCGCCACGCCGCCGCAGGCGGACGACGCTCGCAACACGCCCCGGTGAAGTCACGTTTCCCGGGCCGGCCGGAGGCGTCCGGTCTCGGTCAAGGGCGCATTGCGGCCCTCACCCGTTCAAGATCCCCGGACCGTGGTGACCGTCACCGCACCCGACCTGCGTGGACCGAACAGCTAGCATCAGTCCACCCGCTGAGGTCCGATCGAGAAGGCGATTCCGCGCGATGTCCGATGACGCATACCTGTTCCTTCTTCCTGACCGCCGACCTCGGCTGGGTGCGGCCCTGGCTGCCGTCGGGTTCCTGGAGTGTGCTGACACACCAGCCGTCCTGGGATGGCTGCAGGCCCATGGGGTCTCAGCGGTCTCGGAGCAGGTCAGGATCCTCCCGGCCGACGCCAGGATGTTCATCCCGGAGAACGCGGAGTGCCTGCCTGTTCCACTGGGTGAGGCAGAAGCGCGGCGGGTGCGTCAGGAGTGTGCGCCTCAGACCGTCACGGACGTGGAGAGTGAACTGCTGGAGTTCCGGGAGACCACTCAGGACTGGGAAGCCCTCGTACACCGGGCCCTGACGGCCGGCGTTCCGGCTCCGCGCATCGCCCAACTGACCGGTCTCGATGCTCAGGACATCGGCCGCCTGACGATGTGAGCGTTCGGCGACACCGCTTGTCAGGCTCGGTCGTCCACGTCCCGTGGCCGACCGAGCCGGCTCTGCACCGCAAGGACGGCGCCCTGGCTACGGCGGACCTGCTCGACAGCGGCGACGAGATCCCGGACCCGGTGTTCACCTTCAGCGACGAACTCGCCCTGGGGCATCGGATCCACAGTCCGGACGACGAGGTCCCCCCCTCGGACCTCACGGCCCCGCACCGCTTGGTGATACGCGCCGGTGCAGCCCAGCGGCCCGGGCCCTCCGGGCGACGAGCTCGGATCACCCTCGCCGACGTGGCGCGGCACGCGACCCGTCACCTCCGCACGTGACGGCCGTGCGCCGTGGGTCCGGCGCGCCAAGAGCGGTCTCGGCCTCCAGCCGGGAGCCTCCGTTCCACACGTACACACGCCCGCGCAAGCAACCTGCGACCGTTCAGGTCCCGAGGCGAGAGAGCCGGGCACGAATCGTCTTGCCGGCACCGGGGCCCGGGGTGACAGTCAGGTCGGTGGTGAGACGGCGGACCATGTGCCAGCCGAAGCCGCCGCTGCCACCGTTCAGGTCGGGTGCACGCTCGCACGGGGGCACCGGGCTGGGGTCACTGATCGCGGCGGTCATCGCGTCCGTCGTGGCGGACAGTTCGAGGGAGTACCGGCCGCCACCATGACGCAGCGCGTTCGTGGCGAGTTCGGAGACCACCAGGACGAGAGTGTCGACCGTGTCGGAGTCCGGGGCCGGGACGAGGCCGCAGGCGAATCCGCGGGCGGCCTCGCGAGCCCGGTGGATACTTTCGGTGTTGCCGCCCCGCACCATCCGTGGCGCAGAGGACGTAGATGGCGTGGAGGGCGCAGCACCGATGGTGATCTTCGAGCCGTTCACGTCTATTTCACCCCGCTCCTTGTCGATTGTTCCGCTTTACGGTGACAGGCAGCTTGCCCTCCCTTTCCAGCCCCACACGTCCCGGCGCAGCTCTCCGGCATCGTTCGGCAACGGAACACCGTCATTCGGCACACAGAAAATCTGTCACAGGGGATGACATTGCGGATTCCGGCAAAGACCGGCCCCTCAAGGCGGTCACCACATGGCGCTCCCCTCGGCACGAGAACCGGTCTAGGGATTCCACGGCCCAGGTCGCCGGCCGCCGACAGCGAGACGGCCTCATCCGTTCACACATGACAGTTGGCAAGCGACGACCGGACCGATAAGTCCCATATTGTCAGGGGTGCATCGCGTGATGCGCGCTTGCGCGTACTGTGCGGATCGATAATATTTAGCCTCCGACAATTATTGTTCGGCAGAGGAGGCACCCGTCCTCCGCACCTACTCGACTCCGACTCGTGACGGTGTGCTGGGCGTCGCGAGTGAGGAGCATCTGGTGAGCAGTAGTGAGACCGCCACGCGAGAGCGCGTGAGCAACGCGCTCAACGAGCGCGCCGACAAGATCGCCGACCGGTGGGTACAGCTGCAGCTCCAACGCAGCGAGGCCGGATCCGGGATCAGTGAAGCGGAGTTGCATGAGGAGGCGGACACCGTTGTCGCCGCCCTCTCATCGAGTCTGGCCGGCGGTCTGCCGGTGGAGCGCGTGGTGACAGCGCATCCCGAGTTGCACCGTGCGATCACCGAGCTTTCGCTGCGCCGCGCGCGAGGAGGGGCCTCACCCACCGACACGTCCCTCGCGGTCCTGACTCTCAAGGAAGCCTTGCTGGAGTCGGTGCAGGAGTCGGTGCGGGCCTCTGACGACGTGCTCGCCGTCGCACTGCTGATCAACAGGCTGCTGGACGCCGCCGGCGCACTCTCGTTCAACACCTACGTCGAGGGCCGGGAGGAGATCATCGGGCGGCAGAGCCGGCAGTTGCTGGAGCTGTCGACTCCCGTGGTTCGTCTGTGGCGTCACGTGCTCGCCGTACCGCTGATCGGGACCCTTGACACCGCACGCACCCAGGTGGTCATGGAGAACCTGCTGCAGGGGATCCAGGATCATGAAGCGCTCGTCGCGATCATCGACATCACCGCTGTTCCCACGGTGGACACGGCAGTCGCGCAGCACCTGATGCAGACGGTCAACGCGGTGCGGCTGATGGGTGCCGACTGCGTCATCAGCGGGATCCGGCCCCCCATCGCGGTGACCATCGCCCAGCTCGGCATCGATCTCTCCTCCATCCTCACCCGGTCCACCCTCGCCGACGCCCTGTCCGTCGCCATCAAGATCACCGAAGGTGATCAGCTGAAGGCCGAATCATCGGCGGTGCGATGAACGCCCGGCCCGTGGCAGGTGTGCCCATACTTCGGCTGGGCGACGTACTGGTCACCGGGCTCCTTGACGAACTCGACGACAAGGCCGCCCTGGCCTTCACCGACGAGCTCACCCAGCGCATCACGGCGGAAGGCGCAAGCGGTGTCCTCATCGACATCTCCCGGCTGGAGATCATCGACTCCTTCGTCGCCCGGACTCTCATGGAACTCACCACCATGGCAAGGCTCCTCGGAGCCCGGGTCATCGTGGCAGGCATGCTCCCTCCGGTGGCGATCACCCTGGTGGAACTGGGTCTGCGCCTGAACGGGGTCGAGACCGCGCTCAACGCCGAACGGGGCATGGCTTTGCTCGGATGGCGACAAAACCGACAGCTCCCCGAGGGGGCAACCAGTGCTGCGCTCCGCTGAACCTTCCCCGTCCTCCGGAACCGTCCCCCGCCCCGATCCAGGGCCGGGCGAGCCGAACTCCTACCCGGTGCGTACGGAAGAGGACCTGCTGGCGGCCCGTCACGCCGTTCGCGCGGCGACCCTGGCCCTCGGGTTCGGCATCGTCGACCAGACGCGCATCGTCACCGCCGCGAGCGAGCTCGTCCGCAACGCCTACATCCACGGCGGGGGCGGCACCCTTACCCTCACCTTGCTCGATCGTCCGGGCGCACGGGGCCTGCAGTTCGTCATCAGCGATGAAGGGCCGGGGATCCAGGACGTCCAGCAGGCCCTCACCGACGGCTACACCACGGGGGCCGGTCTCGGCCATGGGCTGGGCGGGGCACGACGGCTGATGGACGACTTCCGTATCGACTCGGCACCGGCCCGGGGCACCACCGTCACCGCCACCCGATGGACGACCCCGTGACACCGGCACCCACCACGCCGACTGTCCAGATCCGTGTCGACCACCACAGCTCCGTCCAGCTTGCCGCGGAAGCCGCCCGCTCAGTAGCCGAGTTGTGCGGTCTGAGCGGTTCTCTGCCCGACCAGGCCGCCGTGCTGGCGTCGGAACTCGCCGGCAACCTTGCCAAGCACGCCACCGGCGGCTCGGTTTATCTGCAGCCGCTCCTCCTCGGAGGCGGAATAGAGATTCTCGCCGCCGATCGCGGGCCGGGCATCGACGACCTCTCCCTCGCCCTCACCGACGGTTACAGCACCACCGCGACCCTCGGCGCCGGCCTGGGAGCCGTCCGTCGCATCGCCACGGACTTCACCATTCGCACCGAGCCAGGCACCGCAACCCTCGCCTGTGCCCGGCTCACCGATGCCGACCATCGGCCGAAGGCCCATCAGGAACTCGGATCCATCTGTCTCCCCATCGACGGTGAACAGCTCTGCGGCGACGCGTGCGCCTCGGCGGACACCGCGGGTTACCGCACGGCCTTCGTCGTGGACGGCCTCGGACACGGCCCAGAGGCATCGGAGGCGGCACAAGCCGCCCTGCGGGTGTTCCACCGCGCGCCTGACCGCGCGCTCCATGACATGCTCTTCTCCGTCCACCGCGCGCTACGCCACACCCGCGGTGCCGCAGTCGGCATAATCCGGCTGCACCACGACCGGACCGAGTACTGCGGCGTCGGCAACGTCCGCGCCCTGGTCGTGACTCCGGAGACCGCCCACCACGGGGCGACCGGCCTGCCCGGTGTCGTCGGGTGGAACATGCCGACCCCTCGCACACACACCCTGCCCACCGGTCCGGGAGCCATGGCTGTGCTGCACTCCGACGGGATCCACCCGCGATGGGCCCACGCCCCCTCGCGCTTCCTGCTCCGACTGCCCCCCGCCCTGCTCGCAGCAGCAGTGGCTCACACTCACCGTTCGACGCGTGACGACGCGACCCTCCTTGCCGCCCGGGCACCCGGCGGCCGTTTTGTCTGACACCTTCCGGACGCTGCGCTCCTTGCGCCGCGCCCTGCGTCAGTTGGCCGACGCCTACGCCCTCCCCCTCGAAGTGCGAGCACGGCTCGTTCTCTCGATCAGCAGCGTCGCCGGCCGCGAACTGCGGGCCGGACGCACGGTCAGGCTCGAATCCGTCTGTCAGCCAGGCTCCAAGGATCAGCCGACGCTTCTCTCCGTCAGTCTGGTGTCCCCGGCGTCGCGGCGCCCGCTGCCGTTGGCCGGGCTCCCTCTTGCCGCGCAGGCAGTCTGCGACACCACGGCCACCTGGCACGTGCCTGCCCCGGAAGGAACCGAGACGCCCCCCGACGAATGCGCCACGCCTGCAGTGCATCGATCGGAGAGCGAAGAGCTGGAACAGGAACTACGGGCCTCGCTCGCACGCGTGGACGCCTTCACCGCCGAGCACCGCATCCTCAAGCACGAGCTGGCCGAAACCAACAGCGGCGTACTCGCCCTGTACATCCAGCTCGAAGAGCGTGACGAGCAACTGCGCCAGGCACATGGGCAGATGCTGCAGGAAATGGAGAAGGCTCTTCGCCCCCCTCCCCTGGCGGTGGACGGCCTGGAACTCGCCGTCCACTACGAGCCTGCCCACACGCACGACCCCACCGGGGGAGACCTCTACGACTGGTTCCACCTGCCCGACGGCACCGTCCACATCACGGTCGTCGACGCCCTCGGCCACGGAGTCACCAGCACCCGAAGCGCCCTGAACGTGACCCACGCCGTGCGGACCCTGGCACTGGACGGGCACCCGCTGGCCGCGATCATCGAGCGGGCCGACGAGATTCTCACGCCTCTGGACGGCGAGCTCATGGCCACCGTGCTCCTGGCGCGGATCAACCCGGCGACGGGTGAACTCTGCCTGGCCAACGGCAGCCACCCTCCGGCGCTCCTCGTCCGCCCGGACGGCCGAGCAGACTTCCTCAACGCGCGGGGGCGCGGCGTTGGCTACCCGCTGTCCGGCAGCGACAAGGTGCTGCGGACACGGATGGAACCGGACGATCTGCTCGTGCTGTACACCGACGGCCTCACCGAGAGCCGCCGCAATCCGATCGAGGGTGAAGCGCGCCTCATCGACTCGGCCCGGAAGCGGTCGCGGGACGCGACGGCTTCCATCCCCGGAGCCGTCGCGAGGGATATGCGCACGGTCGTACTGCACCCGGACGACACGCTCGCCCTCGTCGTTCGCATGGGCCGGCCCGGGACATGACCAGTGCGTCGATGTCACCGCCCGACGGCCGATGACATGTCCCCGACGACCCGTCACCGAGTACGTGGCGATCACCGGACCGGCCGGAAGGGCCGTTCGGCCTGCGGACTCGAGTGATGGGCATGGCCCGGCCCGGCCCCGCGGAAGCTGTGCTCAGCCGCACTCCTCGACGAGCTGCTCCTCTGCATACGGGAGGGGCTCGGCGACGGCTTCGCAGAGGGCGGCGAGTCCGGTGGCCAGGGCGTCACGCGTGGCGGGGGTCATCCGGTTCATCGCCTGACGGAGAGCTCGCTCACGGCGTCGCCGGATTTCGCGCAGGTGCGCGGTGCCCGCCTCGGTGAGCGTCAGCTGCATCTCCCGGCGGTCCCCGGGGCGGGGAGTCCTGCGGAGGAATCCGGCTGCCTGGAGGCGGTCGCACAGGCGCGTGGCCGTGGGAGCGGCCACCGCCAGGCGGCGACGAAGGGTGCTGAGATTGATGCCGGGCTCGCGTTCGATGACGTACATCACACGAATCTGTGCCGGGGAGACAGGGGCGGTGCTCAGGACGTCCCGGCCCCGCTCCCAGGCGATCTCAAGGAGCTCAAGGACATGACCGACCTCAGGCAGGGCGGTGGGGGCCTGCTGGTGGAGAGCCATGGGGTCCTCGCGCATGTGACACTCCCGTGTGAGCATTTTGTGCTCGATCCGGCTGGTCGTTATGAGAAGTCGCATGAATGAAGATATGTCAAGGAAGGCAAGGTCCGGTACCGGTGGACAGACCCAGCGCGGTTGAGCGCCTGTTGCGCGAGGCTGCACCCCATGAGGTATTCGACGTGGTCCGCTCGGTGATCGAGCAGCGACACGGCGCGGTGGCGGTCGACCTCCTGATGGCCGACTATGCCATGACGCAGCTGCAGCCCGTCGGCATCCTCCCGCACACCCATCATTCGCTGCCGGTCCACGACACTGCCCCGGGTCGCGCCTTCAACGCCCAGGAAGCGCACTGTGTGACCGACGTCGCCTCCTCCACCGTCACGGTGCATCTGCCTGTCAGCGTCCGCGGTGACAGGCTCGGCGTGCTCAGTGTGCAGTTGCCCGGAGACGAGAGCGACGTCGGCCCCGGAATTCTGGCGGACCTCGCACAGTGCGCGGCCGCACTGGCCCACGAGATCGCCGTCGCAGAGCGGGACACCGACCTCTTCCTGCAGGCCCGCCGCGCAGAACGGCTCACCCTGGCTGCCGAGATGCAGTGGCAGCTCCTGCCCGGGCGCTCTTGCTCGCGGCCCGAGTACAGCCTCGGCGCGCAGCTGGAGCCCGCTTACGCGATCTTCGGTGACAGCTTCGACTGGTCGTCGTCCGCCGACGACCTCATCGTGACGGTCAGTAACGGCATGGGTGAGGGCATCGACGCGGCCCTGCTCACGAACCTTGCGATCAACGCCCTGCGCAACGCCCGCCGCGCCGGGCTGAACCTCGCCGACCAGGCATACCTGGCCGACCAGGCCGTCTACGGCCAGCACCGCGGCCGACGGTTTCTGTCCACCCTTCTGCTCCGCTTCTGCCTTCCGACCGGAGACGTGGAGATCATCGACGCCGGCTCGCCCCGCATCTGGCGGCTTCGCCGGGATGTGGTCGAGGCCGTCGAACTCGATGCGCAAATGCCGCTGGGGATGTTCGAGGACACGACGTACACGCCGCAGCGCTTCAAGGTCGAGCCCGGGGACCGGCTGCTGTTCATCAGTGACGGCGTCTACGACGCCCTCTCACCGGGGGGTGAGAAGTACGGCCAGCGGGCACTGGCCAGGGCAATCACCAGCACACGGCTGCTGCCCGCTTCCCAAGTACCCAGGACGATGCTGCAGGAGTTGCTGGGGCACCGCGGCTCCGGGCCGGCGGCGGACGACTCCCTGGTCGTATGCCTGGACTGGCGCGGCCGCCCGGGCACCGCCTGACACAGCCCGAACCAGGTTTCGGGAATCGAGCAGCATCCGATGGCGAGGATCATGGAGAAGTTCAAGGTCATCCCCGCGCCTTCAGGGCCAGGACGTGCCCCGGGTCACCGGAACGCTCTCCACTCTCCCGAGGTGGCCGTTGAGCGGGACACAGAATCCGGCTGCGTCCCGCTCGATCCCGCTCGACCGGGGGTGGTGCAGCGCTCGCGGCACCACCTTTCCAGGACCTCGCCGGGTTCCCGGCTCCACGATCAGAGCGCCACGAAGGGCTCCCTCGGCCTCGCGTTCCACTGACGACCGCGCCCAAAGCACTCGCTCAGTTGCGGCTTCACACACATGGGCAGCGACGCCTGGCGGGGCAGAGCAGGATCCAGGTCGACCACCCTCACGAAAACCCAGCTGATCGACCTGGTCGCGCCGTAGAAGCGGGGTCAGCCCGCCCCGCCGTCCAGCAGCCTGCTGTAGCGCAGCCGCATCGCCCGCTCCGTGCTGGCCGCCACGGTGACGAGTCCGAGCACGGCGTTGCCCCAGCCCGGCAGAGTGGCGGGCGAGGTGAAGGTCCCGACGTACTGGGCGAGGCCCTCCGGGTCCCGGGTGACCTGTTCGACGAGCTGAAGGACAAGGAGGACCAGGCCGATGACGAGCACCATCACCGAGAGGGAGCCGATCGAGCGGCTCAGCGCGGGGTGCGCGCGGTCGAGGCGCGCGCGGCGTCCCTCGGCGGAGGCGGTGTCCGGGACGAGCTGGAACTCGGCGCCCCCGGCGGTGACGTAGTGGCAGCGCTTGAGCCCGAAACTGCTCGTCCTCACTTCGACGGTGCCGCCCGGGACGGGGAAGACGGCGGGGACTCTGGACTCGGCGTGATGCCTGCCATCGAGGTACAGGTGGGCCTTGACGTGGCCGTTCGACGACTGCCTTTGATGCCTTACGTCGACGGTGCAGACCGTCTGCCGGCCGTCGTCACCTGTCAGCCGAAGATGGAACAGTGCGCGGGTAAGCATCTGCCACCAGCGGAAACGCTTCAACGGTCGCCCGTCCCCGGGCTTGACCCGCTGCACGGCCCGACGATGTCGCCACTCCTTGAACATGTCTCCGCTCCCGCTACTCACTCGGCTCCGCCGCGCAGGCGAGGTCCCGCGACGGGCGCTGCCCGGTGGTCAGGAACGTCGTCACCGCGTCGTTCGCGCACGTGTTGGGGCCGAACGGATAGACGCCGTGCCCGCCTTGGTCGGCCGTCACCATCGTGGCCCGCTTCCCGAACGCCCGCCGCAGCTCCTGGGCGCCGGCCAGCGGGGTCCCCGGGTCGCGCTCGTTCTGCACCATGAGCACGTTCGACGGGCCCCGATCCCCGATGCGCACCGGCGGCTCGACCCGCTTGTCCGGCCAGAACGCGCACGGTCCGATGCCTGCGGCGGACGCCGAGCATCGGGTACCTCACCCGATCGACCGCGACATTGCGCTGATACTCCCGGACCGTCCCCGGCCAGCGCGCATCCCCGCAGATCACATACCACCTGGCCGCCATGGAGTTCTCCATTCCGTCCATCGCCGGTGGGGTGTCGGGCGGCAGCGGACGGTCCTTGTCGAGCGCCTGCCACATCGCGGCCACCAGGGGCATGGACGCGTCGCTGTAGAGGCGGTCGAAGGTGAGCCCTCGGAACAGGGTCGCGTCCATGCCCTGAACCGGCTTCGCCTCCAGCCGCTTCGCGAGCTCGAAGAACTTCGCGGTCACCTGATCCGGTGTGGTGCCCAGGCCGTACTCGGGGTGCGCCGCGGCGAACGCCGCGAAGTCCGGGAACCGTTCCTCCATCCCCCGGGCGAGCAACCGCGTGGCCGTGACGTCGTACCCGCCGGGGCCCAGGTTGCTGTCCAGCACGATCCGGTCGCCGTGCTTCGGGAACATCGTCGTGTACACCGCGCCGAGGTAACTGCCGTAGGACCCACCGAGGTACGAGAGCTTCGGCTCGCCCAGTGCCGCCCGGATCCGGTCCATGTCACGCGCGGTGTTCGCGGTGGTGGTGTGCGGCAGCATCCACGCCGTCCGCGAGGTGGCACACTGCCCGGCGACGGTCCGGGCGTTCCCCGCCTCCCGCGCGACATCGGCCGCGGTGTGCGCGTACGGCGGCAGGTTGCCGCGGTTGCGCTGTGCCTGCGTCAGGTCGCAGGTCACCGGCGTGCTCCGGCCGGTGCCCCGCGGGTCGAAGCCGATCACGTCGTAGGAGTCCAGCACGTCCTGCGGCAGCCCTGAGGCGGCGAGAGCGACTGGGTAGCCGAGACCTGAGATCCCGGGACCGCCCGGGTTGGTCAGCAGCACACCGCGGCGCTGAGACGGCTTCTCGCTCGCCAGCCGGGAGATCGCGACGTCGATCTGCCGGCCATCGGGATTGCGGTAGTCCAACGGAACTTCGAGTGTCGCGCACTCGAGACGGGATGACGCGGCCTCACCGGGTGAAGCGGCGCTCTTCTCCGAGCACGGGCCCCACCGCACGGTGTCCGGCGTCGTCGCCGCCGTGCCGGGCGTCGCCACCGACACGTCCGGAAGCACGGTCAGCGCCACGGCGGCCGCCGTCACGGTGGTGGCGGCGAGGGTGAGGGGCAAGGTACTCCTGCGCATCTGATGTCCTCCTGAGGGGCGCACGGGGGCGCCGAAGCGGGCATGCTCGGGACAACCCCGCCGTCGGCCGTTCACGCGGACCAGCACGCCGATCCGGGCGGGGTCGCGGAGGCCGTGGGCGGCCAGGCTGAGTGCGTGGACGGCGCATGCTCTCCCCAGGGCACGCGGGCACACGTGCCGTAGCGGCGAGTCAGTCGTCCGGATGGGCGTCAGATCGTTTCTCGGTCGCGGATTCCAGCCAACCCTCCGGTCCGCTTGGTGGTCGGTTCCTTGCGGGTGTGTGCCCAGCCACCGGCCACCGTCGCGACGAGCGCGATGAGTCCGAGGAGGATCGTCTGGCCGGTGAGGCCCCCGGGGGCCCGGTCGAGGATGCCCCACAGCGGCTCGGAGGAGCCGTGGTCGAGCAGAGCGCGGATCATCCCTGGGGCGGCCAGGGCCGTGATCACCATGCCGACCGCCTCAAGGGCCGTATAGCCACCCTTGCGCATCGCGTTTCTCCGCCTGGTGTTCGGTTGTCTCGGCACATGGACGAGTCTGTCCGTACGGTGCGGCAGACACATCAGCTTTGTGGCTCGCCCCGCCTTCGACCGGAGGCGGGGTGGTGATTCGACTCCGGTCGGGGGCGCATCATCCCGGAGTCGGACTCACCGGGCGCACGGCTTCGCGACAATGGCCGGGTGAACACCGACGTAGCGCCACGGCTCGGGTGGTGGCAGCAGGCATGGCGGCTGGGTGCGGCTGCGGCAGTGGGGATACCGCTCTGGCTGTCCATCGGTGTGTTACTGCGGGGGCAGACGGACGAAACGGGCCCGTGGTTCGTCGTCGGTGATCCGCTGGTGGCTCTCGGCTGCCTGACGGCGCTTCTGTGGCGGCGGCGGTTCCCGCTCGCCGTCGCCATGACGGTCGTGATCGCCTCGACCGCGTCGGCACTCGCTTCCGGCGCCGCGTTTCTCGCGCTGGTCTCGATCTCCACACGTCGTCGTCCGGTGGAGATCGGGGTCGTCGCTCTGGCCTTGGTGACCGCGTCACAGTTCGCCGGCGGGTTCTACCCGGTCCAGAGCCCGCCCGGCCTGTTGTGGTACCAGCTCGCGTTCCCGGCACTGATCGCGGGCATCGCGGTGGCCATGGGCATCGCCATCGGGGGGCGGCGCGTCGAAGTGCGGTCCTTGCGAGACCGGGCGGAGAGCGCGGAAAGTGAGCAGACCGCACGAGCGGCGCAGGCACGTGCCCTGGAGCGGAACCGGATCGCCCGCGAGATGCACGACGTACTCGCACACCGGATCTCCCTGGTCGCCATGCAGGCCGGAGTGCTGGACCACCGCAGCGACCTCACCGCGGAGGAAGGCCGCGTGCTGGTCCGCGGTATCGCCGACGGCTCCCACCAGGCACTGGAAGAACTACGGGATGTCCTCGGTGTGCTCCGGGCCGACCCGGGCCGCCCGGAACCGCCCCAGCCCGCCCTCGACCGCGTCCCCGAACTGATAGCCGAAGCCCGCGCATCCGGACTGGACGTCACGCTCACCGGCACCGTGGCGGGAACACCGTCCGATGCCGTCGGACGCACCTGCTACCGGATCGTCCAGGAAGGACTGACCAACGCCGCAAAACACGCCCCAGGTGCGCACGTACACATCACCCTCGAAGGAACAGCCGGCGCCCACCTCAGCGTCAGCGTCCACAACTCCCCCGCCACCACGGCAACCTCACGACCACCGACGTCGGGATTCGGTCTGCTGGGCCTCACAGAACGCATCAGCCTCGCCGGCGGAGAACTCAGCCACCACCGCACACCCGACAACGGATACGTCCTCACCGCGCAGCTACCCTGGCCGAACCCCACCCACGAAAAGAGAGTATGAGTGGATACCGAGCGGGAGCGGGTGCGCGTCGTCATCGTCGACGACGACCGGCTGGTACGGATGGCGCTGAGGCTCGTCATCGACGCCGAACCGGACCTGACCGTCGTCGCGGAAGCGGTCGACGGGGACGACGCGATCACCGTGGTGAACGAGCAGCGGCCGGACGTCGTTCTGATGGACGTGCGGATGCCCGGCCGCGACGGTCTCAGCGCGACCCGGGAACTCCTCACCCGACCGGCGCCGCCGCGGGTGCTCATGCTGACCACATTCGACTCCGACGATCTGGTACTCGGCGCGCTGCACGCCGGAGCACTCGGGTTCGTCCTCAAGGACACCCGACCGGCACGGATTCTCGACGCGGTGCGGACCGTCGCGGACGGCAACTCCGTGCTGTCTCCAGCGGTTACGGCACGGGTGATCGCCGCAGCCACCAGCCCGCAGTCCTCCTACGCTCGCGACTCGTCCCGCGAAGCCGCGCGGAAACAGCTGTCCGCACTGACCGAACGAGAACTCGAAACTGCTCGGGCCGTCGCGGACGGACTGGGCAACCCGGAGATCGCCGAGCGGCTGTGCATCAGCGTCGCGACCGTCAAGGCGCACGTAAGCAACCTGTTCGCCAAACTGGGGGTCGACAACCGGGTGCAGATCGCACTCCTGGTACGTGACTCGGAGGAATGACCAGCCTCGCGCAGAGGGAGGTCGACGCTGCTCCGAGAGGGCGGGGCCGGGGCGCCGCCGCCGGCCAGGTAGGGCTCCAAGATCCTGCGTGGCGTGGGCGGATCCGCACGGCCGTGCGGGGCCGGACGGCCTCGACCGCGGCCGAGGACGTGTCGCCGTTCAGACGAAGGCGTAGGAGCAACCACATCCCTCCCACCGGACCCGGCACCACAAAAGCCCAGTTCACAGCAGTGCAAGGCATACCCTGACGGCCCGAAGCCCCCGCGTTCGCCACACCACCGCGAGGCGAACGCCACACGCAGGTCTCGGCAACGACGCCGGCCCCTGTGACCGCAGAGCCCGCGGGTCGCCCTCCACCGAGGTGGCCGGGTCAGCCCGGTCGACGCTCCCGATCAATAGACGGGCACCGTGACCTTTCGACGCACGTCGAATCGATTGGATGCCCAAGCCACTGGTGCCAGCCTGATCTCGGCAACTGCAGGACCCGGCCGTCCGATATCAGGAGACCTCATGATCTTCGTCAACATCACCACAACCGACCTCGAGCGCAGCAAGGCCTTCTACACGGCGCTCGGCTGCGCCATCAACCCGATGTTCACCGACGAGAACGCCGCGTGCGTCGTCTGGGACGGGAACACGAACTTCATGGTCCTCACTCACGGGCACTTCTCGCAGTTCACCGACAAGCAGATCGCCGACCCGCACACGGTCGCCCAGGTGCTGCTGTCACTCTCGCGCGACTCGCGGGACCACGTCGACGGGACCGTCGACGCCGGTGTCGCCGCGGGCGGCCGTGAGCCGCGCCCCGCGCAGGACCACGGGTTCATGTATGGGCGCTCCCTCGAGGACCCGGACGGCAACGTCCTTGAGTTCCTCTACATGGAGCCCCAGGCAGCCCAGCAGGGTCCGGAGGCGTACGTCGCCGAGCACGGCGCGGGACCGGACCTCGTTCCCGGGCGGTAACCCCCATGCCGGCCACGGATGCGCTTGTCCACCGCGTCAGACCCGGTGGACAAGCGCATCGCCGAGCGGCGTGCGCGCGTGCAGCACACGCCGCCCGGCACGCCGGGACGCGATGAGCCCGGCGGCGCGCAGGGCGTCAAGGTGGTGGGATGCAGTGGAAGCCGCGATCCCGGCCTCTCCTGCGGTCTCCGTCGTCGACAGCGACTCGCCGACCGCGACGAGCACCGCGGCCCGGCTCTCCCCTAGCAGGCCCGCCAGCGCATCCGTCGAATCGGCACGATGCCACACCTCGGACACACCGAGCGCGGGGTAGAACAGCGTCGGCTGCGCAGGCGGCTCGGTGAGCACAGCGCAGTGGCGCCCGAAGAACGACGGCACGAGCACGAGGCCCTGCCCCTGGCAGTCGACGATCTCCTCGTGTCGTTCCATCCGCACGCGCACGGTATCGAAGCCGGTGTCGGCACTCCACTCGACACCTTCGCCGAGATCGGCCGCCATCCCGGCCAGACCGTCCGCGGTCATCCGCCGCACCCGAGAGCCGATGTCCGCATGAAGAATGCGTTCGATCTGCGCCCAGTACGGCGCGAGCGCGGCCTCCCAGAGCGCCTCGACGTGGCGCACGATCATGACGCGGATCCTCGCGGGATCGGCCGCCATCCTCTCCAGCGCGGCCCGCGCGATGCCGGCGCTGCGGACCGCGCGCTTGTGCAGATCAACCGAGATCGGCTCGAGCGGCGCCTGTCGCAGCCGCTCGATCTCATCCTCAGGCGTGAGATCCCACGACGCGGCCGACGTGAACAGATCGGGCGCGTAACCGGTTTCGCCCACGACCAGGCGCAGCAACTCGAGGGACTCCCGCGGGACATCGTCGTGCACGGCGCGCAGCCATCCCCACTGCAGCGGCTGCTCCTGCGGTCGACTGAGGGCCCGCACCGCGTGGACGATCTCGTGCCCTGGCGACACGCCGAATCGAATGGTGGAGATGTCCTTCGAAGCAAGGCGGAACTCGACATATCTCTGCAGCACGTCGAGCAGGCTACCGCCGACACGACTCAGCCGACCGAGCGCGGCCCGCTCCGTGCGCGCCACTCGCGCCGGCCTCGACCAGGCGCTCGCCGTAGCGGATGGACACGTATCGGGCGAGCTCAACCGGTTGATGCAACACGCCCCGCACGAGGCCGACGCGGTGATCAACCACCTCCGCGACGGCTTCGGGGTCAAGCCCGTCGGTTGGGAACTGAACCTGTCGGTCTCCGCCTACAACGCCCGCTGCCGGCGTCCGAAGTCCGCACGTCGGCGGCGCGCGACGACCACCTCGTCGCGGAGATCCGCCCCATCCACGAACACCTCGAAGCCGTCGACCGCGTCCGTCGGCTCCGTCGCCGACAGCTATGACGGCGCGATGGCCGAGGCCCTCAACGGCTCCTTCAAAGCCGAGCTGATCGACCACCACGGCCCGTGGCGCGACGCTGACCAGGTCGAACGCGCAGTCGTCCAGTGGATCGGCCGGTACAACACCGAACGCCTGCATTCCGCCCTCGGCTACCTCCCACCCGAAGAAATCGAGGCCCGACGCCACCGATCCCAGACGACCACGAACATCGCCTGAAACCACGAAAACCCCGGCCGCTACGAAACTCAGGGCAGCTCAGTCAGGCGCGCACGTCTCGTTGCTGCACTTCCTTCAGGACCGCCCCCACCGTGGCGAAGTCGTTGTCCACGTTAAGCACCGTGTGACCGTGATGGACCGCCGTCGCACACGCCAGGAGGTCGATGGCTCCGGCGGCACGGTGCTGCCCTCGCTGGGTGAGCTTGTACTGCGCGGCGTCGACCCAGCGCCACGCACTCTTGGGAACCGTGGCGAGATGGCAGAGGTCATCCAGCTCCTCGGCCAACTCGTCCCGATGAGCGGGGCTTGTGGCCGAGTAGAGGAACTCCGCCCTCGTGGGCTCGCAGATATGGAACACACCCGCAGCGATGTGCCCCTCCCAGGGACGCAATGCCCCCGGTGTACGAAAGAGGTGCCAGAGGGCGGACGTGTCGAGCAGGTATGTGATCACTCGAAGGCTGCCCTCCGGGCCTGCTTGGCCGCCGCATGCGCCGCAGCCGCAGCCTCGAACTCGCCCCGCTCACCTCGCGCGGCCAGCTTCTCGGCGGCCTCCAGTCGCTTGATGCGCGCCACGTAGTCCCGCAGAGCCCCGTTGACCGTCTCCTTCTTCGTCGAGACACCCATGAGACGCATCGCCTCAGCCAGCGCCTCGTCATCGAGATCGACCTGGGTCACAGACATATCAGCCACCCCTCACCCTGAGTCCATGATGTACATAACTACGATACATCACCAACATTCGCGGCGGCAGATCATCGAGCACGAGACAGAGAGGACCCGCCCCGGCCTCCGAGCCGGCGGCCACGAGCCACATACCGAGCGGATGATGTCGATGCGGTGAGGCAGGGCCGCTGCCTCAACAGCCGTGGGGAGCCTTCACCACGCACCCCATCGAAGACTCGAACAAAAACCCCAGGTCACAGGCCTCTTGACCCTCACAGGGGACACAAAACGGCACACGTTCGCCACACCGATTCGGGACACCCCATCCCGCGAAAACCGCGTTTCCGCAGGTCAGAACGTTTCCTCGGGGTGACTACTGGTGGGGCGGGTGGGACTCGAACCCACGGCCGACGGATTATGAGTCCGCTGCTCTAACCGGCTGAGCTACCGCCCCGTTACGGCGTGGCGCGTACAAGTGTGCGCGCCGTCTGCCGCAGCATAGCCGGTCATACGATCTCCTGCTGCGGTTGGCCGGCTTCGCGTGACCATGAAGACCGCGCAGCGTGCTGCCCGGTTCCGGGCGCCGCGGAATCCCCCCGAAAGAGTCCGGAAGCGGTCGCGGACCACCCTCGCAGAGCACACGAAAAAGGACCCCGAAGGGTCCTCTTCCGTTCCGCTCCCCCGACTGGACTCGAACCAGTAACCCTCCGGTTAACAGCCGAATGCTCTGCCAATTGAGCTACAGGGGATCGCGCTCCCCCGACTGGACTCGAACCAGTAACCTGCCGGTTAACAGCCGGCTGCTCTGCCAATTGAGCTACAGGGGATTGCTGCGTTGCCTCGAATCGTACCTGCCTGGCTGCTGCCGAGCGGCGCGCGTTCGCTGCGACACATACATTAGCGCAAGCAGGGGGGTGCTCCGCCAATCGGTATCTCCCGGGGTGATCTCGGGTGTCCGCGGGTAGGCGGGCAGCACACGTCGCACGGAGCGAAGGAAGGGTGGCAGCCATGCGGTACCGGCTCACGTTCATCGCCGGAGTGGCCCTCGGTTACGTGCTCGGCACGCGAGCCGGGCGCGAGCGTTACGAGCAGCTGAAGAAGGCCGCGCGACAGCTGGCCGAGAATCCCGCTGTGCGGAACGCGGCGGAGTCCGCCGCGCACGGCGGCAGGGACTTCGCCGGCAAGGCCTACCACTCGGTGAGCGAGAAGGTCGGGGACAAGGTTCCCGTGTCCGTCTCCGACCGGGTGCGCTCGCTGCGTGAGCGCAGCGGGCAGAACGGCAGCGACGACTGGGGGACGACGAACACGTGAGGCCTGTTCCCGTACCGGGTACCGCCCGGTACGGGAACGGTCCCCGCGTGCGGCAGAATCGTGTCCATGGGCATAGTGGCCGGCTTGGACAGTTCATCCGCCTTCACGCACATCGTCGTCTGCGACGCGGACACCGGTGCGGTGCTGCGGCAGGGGTACGCCGCGCATCCCATCGAGGCCAAGGCCTCCGAGGTGGATCCGCAGGCGTGGCTGCTCTCACTCGGTGAGGCGGCCTCCGGAGGGCTGCTCGAAGGCGTGCAGGCCATCGGTGTGTCCGCGCAGCAGCACGGTCTGGTGCCGCTGGACCGCCAGGGGAATCTCGTACGGCAGGCGCTGCTCGGCAACGACCGCCGGGCACAGGCCGCTGCGGCCGATCTGATCGACGGACTGGGAGGGCGGCAGCCCTGGGCCGAGGCCGTCGGGTCCGTGCCGCAGGCCGCCCAGCCGGTGGCGAAGCTGCGCTGGCTGGCCCGGACCGAGCCGGAGAACGCACAGCGGGTCGCCGCCGTCCTGCAGCCCCATGACTGGCTCGTGTGGCAGCTCCTCGGCCGCCCGGCCCGCCGGACGACGGACCGGGGTGCCGCGTCCGGGACCGGCTACTGGTCGGCGGGCTCCGCGTCCTACCGGCCCGATCTCGTGGAGCTCGCGCTCGGCCATCAGGCCGCGCTGCCCGAGGTCCTCGGCCCGGCCGACGCTGCGGGGACGACTCCGGAGGGCCTGCTGATCTCGGCGGGCACCGGCGAGACGATGGCCGCCGCGTTCGGGCTGGGCGTCGCTGTCGGGGACGCCGTCGTGTCGCTGGGCGCCTCGGGTTCCGTGATGGCCGTGCACCACGAGGCGCTGGCCGACCCCACGGGGATGATCACCTCCTTCGCCGATGCCACGGGTATGCACCTCCCGGTGGTCCACACGTCGAACGCGGTGCGCGCGCTGCGTGGCACCGCCGAGATGCTGGGTCTCGAAGGGGGTCTGGACGAACTGTCCGCACTGGCCCTGAAGTCGACGCCCGGCGCCTCGGGCCTCGTCCTGCTGCCGTATCTGGAGGGCGAGCGCACCCCTCGGCTGCCGCACACCGCGGGAACGCTGAGCGGGCTGCGGCGCGAGTCGATGAAGCCGGAGCACCTGGCGCGGGCCGCCTTCGAGGGCATGCTCTGCTCGCTGGCCGACGCCCTGGACGTGCTGCGCGACCGGGGCGTGGAGGTGCGGCGGGTCTTCCTGCTGGGCGGCGCGGCCGAGCTGCCCGCCGTGCAGGCGCTGGCGCCCGCGGTGTTCGGCACCCAGGTCGTCGTGCCGCAGCCCGCCGAGTACGCGGCGCTGGGTGCGGCCCGGCAGGCAGCGTGGGCCCTCGGGGTTTCGCGAGGGACGCTGGATCCGCGTGATCCTCCCGCCTGGCGGGGTGCGGCGGCGCAGGTGCTGGAGCCGGGCGATGAGCTCCCGGTCGGCGGCGCGGTGCGCCAGCAGTACGGGGCCACCCGGGACCAGATCCACCCCGGGGCGTTCGGCGGAGCCCTCTGAGGAGAGCCGCGCTCCGGAATTTGACCCGGGCTTGAGGAAAAGCGTTCGCCGCCGGGGGGCGCCGTACCGGAGTATGGATCGGCCTCTGCCCGCCGCCGACCGAGAGACACGCGTGCTCATAAAACTCCTGCGGACCTATCTGGGTCCGTACAGGCAGCCCATCATGCTGCTGGTGCTGCTCCAGCTCCTGCAGACCTGCGCCAGCCTCTATCTGCCCAGCCTCAACGCCGACATCATCGACAACGGTGTCGTACAGGGCGACACGGGCTACATCCTGCAGTTCGGCGCCGTGATGATCGCGGTCAGCGTCATCCAGATCGTCTGCAACATCGGGGCCGTCCACTACGGCGCCCGGACCGCCTCCGCGCTCGGGCGCGACGTGCGGGCCTCGGTCTTCGGCCGTGTGCAGTCGTTCTCCGCGCGTGAAATGGGACGGTTCGGGGCGCCCTCGCTGATCACCCGTACGACCAATGACGTCCAGCAGGTCCAGATGCTCGTCCTGATGGCGTTCACCCTGATGGTCTCGGCGCCCATCATGTGCGTCGGCGGCGTCATCATGGCCCTCGGCCAGGACGTCCCCCTGTCGGCGGTGCTGCTGGCCGTGCTGCCCGTCCTCGGTGTCTCGGTGAGCCTCATCGTGCGGCGGATGCGGCCGCTGTTCCGCACGATGCAGGTGCGGCTGGACACGGTGAACCGCGTGCTGCGCGAGCAGATCACCGGCAACCGTGTCATCCGCGCCTTCAACCGTGACGGTTACGAGGAGGAGCGCTTCCGCGGCGCCAACACGGAGCTCACGGACGTCGCGGTCTCGACGGGCCGGCTGATGGCCTTCATGTTCCCGACCGTGATGACGGTGGTGAACCTGTCGTCCATCGCGGTGGTCTGGTTCGGGGCCCACCGCATCGACAGCGGCGGGATGCAGATCGGGGCGCTGACCGCGTTCCTCGCGTATCTGATGCAGATCGTCATGTCGGTGATGATGGCCACCTTCATGTTCATCATGGTGCCGCGCGCCGAAGTCTGCGCCGAGCGCATCCAGGAGGTCCTGGACACCGAGTCGAGCGTGGTGCCGCCCACCGCCCCGGTCACGAAGCTGCTGAAGCACGGGCATCTCGAGGTCCGGGGTGCGGAGTTCCGCTACCCGGGCGCCGAGGAGCCGGTGCTGCGTTCGGTCGATCTGGTGGCCAGGCCCGGGGAGACGACCGCGATCATCGGGTCGACGGGCAGTGGGAAGTCGACGCTGCTCGGGCTCGTTCCGAGGCTGTTCGACGCGACGGGCGGCGAGGTGCTCGTCGACGGTACGGACGTGCGGACGCTGGATCCGGTCCTGCTGGCGAAGACGGTGAGCCTGGTCCCGCAGAAGCCGTACCTGTTCTCCGGGACGGTCGCGACGAATCTGCGGTACGGCAATCCGGACGCGACCGACGAGGAGCTGTGGCACGCCCTGGATGTGGCGCAGGCGAAGGAGTTCGTGGAGCGCCTGGAGCACGGCCTGGACGCGCCGGTCGCGCAGGGCGGCACCAATGTCTCCGGTGGCCAGCGGCAGCGGCTCGCGATCGCGCGGACGCTGGTGCAGAAGCCGGAGATCTACCTCTTCGACGACTCGTTCTCGGCGCTGGACTACGCGACGGACGCCGCGCTGCGCGGCGCCCTGTCCCAGGAGACCGCGGGAACGACCGTGGTGATCGTGGCGCAGCGGGTGTCCACGATCCGTGACGCCGACCGGATCCTGGTGCTGGACGAGGGCAGGCTCGTCGGGACCGGCACCCACCACGAGCTGATGGCCGGCAACGAAACCTACCGGGAGATCGTGCTCTCCCAGCTGACGGAAGCGGAGGCCGCCTGATGGCAGGGCCGGGCGGACGGATGATGGCAGGGCCCACCGAGCGGTCCATGGACTTCAAGGGGTCCGGCAAGCGGCTGCTGAGACGGTTCAGCAAGGAGAAGTCCTCGCTGTATCTGATGCTGGGCGCGGGAACGCTGAGCGTGGCGTTCTCCGTGGTGGGGCCGAAGATCCTCGGCGGGGCGACGGACCTGATCTTCGCGGGTGTCGTCGGACGGCAGATGCCGGACGGCACCACGAAGGAGCAGGCCATCGACGGCCTGCGTGAGCAGGGCAGCGGCGGGCTCGCCGACATGCTGGGCGGGGTGGACTTCGTCCCCGGCGACGGCATCGACTTCGGTGCGGTCGGCGGCGTCCTGCTGGCGGCACTGGCCGTGTACGTCGGCGCGGGGCTGCTGATGCTGGTGTCGACCCGGCTGTCGATCCGGGTGATCAACCGCGTCGTCTTCCAACTGCGCGAGGACCTGCAGACGAAGCTCTCGCGGCTGCCGCTGTCGTACTTCGACAAGCAGCAGCGCGGCGAGGTCCTGAGCCGGGCGACGAACGACATCGACAACATCTCGCAGACGATGCAGCAGACGATGGGCCAGCTCATCAACTCCCTGCTGACCATCGTCGGCGTGCTGATCATGATGTTCTGGATCTCGCCGCTCCTCGCCCTGGTGGCACTGGTGACGATCCCGCTGTCGGTGTTCGTCGCCACACGGGTCGGCAAGCGGTCGCAGCCGCACTTCGTGGCGCAGTGGAAGGTGACGGGCACGCTCAACGCCCACATCGAGGAGATGTACACCGGCCACACCCTGGTGAAGGTCTTCGGGCGCCAGGAGGAGTCCGCGAGGGACTTCGCCGAGCAGAACGACGCGCTGTACGAGGCGGGCTTCAAGGCCCAGTTCAACAGCGGGATCATGCAGCCGCTGATGATGTTCGTGTCCAACCTGAACTATGTGCTGGTCGCGGTCGTCGGCGGGCTGCGGGTGGCGTCGGGATCGCTCTCGATCGGTGACGTGCAGGCGTTCATCCAGTACTCGCGGCAGTTCTCGATGCCGCTGACGCAGGTCGCCTCGATGGCGAACCTGGTGCAGTCGGGCATCGCGTCGGCCGAGCGGGTCTTCGGCCTGCTGGACGCCGAGGAGCAGGGGCCCGACCCCGACCCGGCCGAGCGTCCGGAGGAACTGCGCGGCAGCGTCGCGCTGGAGCACGTGTCCTTCCGGTACGACCCGGAGAAGCCCCTCATCGAGGACCTCTCGCTGAGTGTGGAGCCCGGCAGCACGGTCGCGATCGTCGGGCCGACCGGCGCCGGCAAGACGACGCTGGTCAACCTCCTGATGCGCTTCTACGAGGTGACGGGCGGCCGGATCACCCTCGACGGGGTCGACGCGGCGAAGATGTCGCGTGACGAACTCCGTTCGGGCATAGGCATGGTGCTCCAGGACACCTGGCTGTTCGGCGGCACGATCGCGGAGAACATCGCCTACGGCGCCTCGCACGAGGTGACCCGGGAGGAGATCGAGGAGGCGGCGCGGGCGGCCCACGCCGACCGGTTCGTCCGTACCCTGCCCGACGGTTACGACACGGTGATCGACGACGAGGGGTCCGGGGTCAGCGCGGGCGAGAAGCAGCTGATCACCATCGCGCGGGCGTTCCTGTCCGATCCGGTGATCCTGGTGCTGGACGAGGCGACCAGCTCGGTGGACACCCGTACCGAGGTGCTCATCCAGAAGGCGATGGCGCGGCTGGCCCACGGGCGTACGAGCTTCGTGATCGCGCACCGGCTCTCCACCATCCGGGACGCGGACGTGATCCTGGTGATGGAGAACGGCTCGATCGTCGAGCAGGGCACGCACGACGAGCTGCTGACGGCCGGAGGGGCGTACGCCAGGCTGTACGCGGCACAGTTCGCGGAGGCGCTGGCGGAGGTCGACTGACGGCACCGCCCGGCGGTGGTACGCGTCCGGACGGGGCGGGGCGGTACGCAGCGGTTGCGCGAGCCGCCCCGCCCGCTCAGTCCAGATAGCCCCGGAGCTGGTCGGCGAAGGCGTGGTCCCGCAGCTTGTCGAGCGTCTTGGACTCGATCTGGCGGATGCGTTCGCGCGTCACGCCGAAGATCCTCCCGATCTCCTCGAGCGTGCGGGGCCGCCCGTCGTCCAGCCCGTAGCGGAGCTGGACGACCTTCCTCTCCCGCTCCCCGAGGGTGGAGAGCACCGCCTCCAGGTGCTGGCGCAGCAGGAGGAAGGCCGCGGTCTCCACGGGTGAGGCGGCGTCGCCGTCCTCGATGAGGTCACCGAGTGCGACGTCGTCCTCCTCGCCGACCGGCGCGTGCAGGGACACGGGCTCCTGGGCGAGGCGCCGGACCTCGACGACTCGTTCGGGCGTGAGGTCGAGCTGGGCCGCGACCTCTTCCACGGTGGGCTCGTAGCCGCGTTCCTGGAGCAGGCGCCGCTGGACGCGGACGACCCGGTTGATCAGCTCGACGACGTGCACCGGGACTCTTATGGTCCTGGCCTGGTCGGCCAGGGCCCGGGACATGGCCTGGCGGATCCACCAGGTCGCGTACGTGGAGAACTTGTAGCCGCGGGCGTAGTCGAACTTCTCCACCGCCCTGATCAGCCCGAGATTCCCCTCCTGGACCAGGTCGAGCATGGTCAGGCCCCGGCCGACGTAGCGCTTGGCCACGGAGACGACGAGGCGGAGGTTGGCCTCGATGAGCCGGCGCTTCGCCATCCGCCCCATGACCACGAGCCGGTCCAGGTCGTAGGCGAGCCGGGAGCCGGGGTCGGGGGTGCGGGCGAGCCGTTCCTCGGCGAAGAGCCCCGCCTCCACGCGGCGGGCGAGTTCGACCTCCTCGGCGGCGCTCAGCAGCGGTATCCGCCCGATCTCGCGCAGGTACTGGCGGAAGAGGTCGGACGACGGGCCGCCCGGCTCCGGGCGGCTGCGCGGCTCGGGGAGCTCGGGGCGCTCCACCGGTTCCTCCAGCACCGGTTCGGGCGGGCCTCCCGCGGTCTCCGGGTGACGTGCGCCCCGGTTCTGCGCGGGAATCGCCGGGACGAGCTCGGTCGTGATCGGCATGGTCCGGGTCTGCACGGGGGCGACCTCCAGGTGATCGCTGCGCGGATCGCGGGGATGGGGGTCCGCCCTCGGCGGACCGGCCGCGCTCCGATGACTCAGGCACCGCCATCCAGTGTGGGGTACGACACATCGCTGCCACGAGGGGCGTGCGGTGACTTTTTGCGTCCGGAGGGTGACGGGGTGCTGACCGGCCCCGGGTCCTGCGTGGCGAGGGCCTACAGGGCGTCGGCGCCGTGGCTGCGCAGCGACTGGGCGTACTGCTGGAGGACCCAGACCTCGTTCTGCGCGGCGGCCAGGTGGTCCGGGGCGACGTTGCTGCCCAGCCGGGCGAGACTGCCCTGGACGTCGTCGATCCTGCGGTCGACGGCGCGCAGGCGGACCTGGACGAGCTGCATGCCCGCATAGGTCTCATCGATCGTCTTGCCGTGGAACACCTCGACGGCGAGCTCGGTGACGAGGTTGCGGACGGTGTTGTCGGGAGCCGCGTCCAGCACGTTGACCAGGTACTCGCGGGTCTCGGCCAGGCCCTGTTCGGCGCCGCCCGCCTCCGCGATGCACTGGCGCACCGCCGCGTAGGGCGGGGCGGTGAACTCGTCGGTGCCGTAGGCGTCGAAGGCGGGCGAGACCAGGGCGGGCTTCTGCAGGGCCAGCTTGAGCAGCTCTCGCTCGGTGCGGTGGGCGGGGCTGCGGAGGTTGAGCGCGGGGCCCGCGGGTGCCTTCGGGGCCTGGACCTGGTGCTGCGGGGGTCCGCCCCGGGGCGGACCGCCCTGCCCGGGGCCGCGCTCGCCCCGGTCGCGGGCCCAGCGGGCGAGCTGGCCGACGCGCTTGACCACGAACTGGGTGTCGAGGATGCCCAGCAGGCCGGCCAGCTGGACGGCGACCTCGTGCTGCGAGGAGCTGTTCTTGATGCGGGCGACCACGGGCCCGGCCTCGTCGAGGGCCGCGGCGCGGCCCGCGGGGGTCTCCAGGTCGTACCGGCCGACGATCTGGCGCAGGGCGAATTCGAAGAGGGGGGTGCGGGGTTCGACCAGGTCGCGGACGGCGTCGTCGCCCTTGGCGAGCCTCAGGTCGCACGGGTCCATGCTGTCCGGGGCGATCGCGATGTAGGTCTCGGCCGCGAACTTCTGGTCGTCCTCGAAGGCGCGCAGCGCGGCCTTCTGGCCTGCGGCGTCACCGTCGAAGGTGAAGATCACCCGGGCGCTGCCGTTGTCCATCAGGAGCCGTCGGAGGATCTTGATGTGGTCGTTGCCGAACGCGGTGCCGCAGGTGGCGATGGCGGTGGTGACCCCGGCGAGGTGGCAGGCCATGACGTCGGTGTAGCCCTCGACCACGACGGCACGGCTGGCCTTGGCGATGTCCTTCTTGGCGAGGTCGATGCCGTACAGCACCTGGGACTTCTTGTAGATCGAGGTCTCAGGGGTGTTGAGGTACTTCGGGCCGTTGTCGTCGTCGCGCAGCTTGCGGGCGCCGAAGCCGACGATCTCGCCGGAGGTGTCGCTGATCGGCCACATGAGGCGGCCGCGGAAGCGGTCGATGGGCCCACGGCGGCCGTCCTGGGAGAGGCCCGAGCTGATGAGCTCCTTGTCGCTGAAGCCCTTGCCGCGCAGGTAGCGGGTGAGGTGGTCCCATCCGGCGGGGCTGTAGCCGACGCCGAAGTGGGCGGCCGCGTCCTGGTCGAAGCCGCGTCCGGCGAGGAACTTCCGGCCGATCTCGGCTTCGGGGCCGTTCAGCTGCTCACGGTAGAAGTCCGCGGCGATCTTGTGTGCCTCGACCAGCCGGATGCGCTCGCCGCGCTGGTGGGAGGGGTTGTAGCCGCCCTCCTCGTACCGCAGGGTGATGCCCGCCTTGGCGGCGAGGCGCTCGACCGTCTCGGAGAAGGTGAGGTGATCGATCTTCATCACGAAGGCGATCGTGTCGCCGCCCTCCTGGCAGCCGAAGCAGTGGAACAGGCCCTTGCCCGGGCTCACCTGGAAGGAGGGGGACTTCTCGTCGTGGAACGGGCAGAGTCCCTTGAGGTTTCCGCCGCCCGCGTTGCGCAGCTGGAGGTACTCGGACACGACGGCGTCGATCGGGACCGCGTCCCGGACCGCCTTCACGTCGTCGTCATTGATCCTGCCTGCCACGAGTGAAGTCTACGGGTGGGGCCAGGCTTCCGGGACCGGCCGGCGGCGGGGCGGCGCCCCTGGAGACGGCCGGTCCCGGAAGGGCGGGCCAGGGCTCAGAGCAGGGAATCCAGGGGCACCGAGGGGTCGCCCAGGGCGTCCGGAGCGACCGGCCGGGCGGCCTTGATCAGCTTCTGGATGCTCTCGGTGACGTCCCACACATTGACGTTCATCCCGGCCAGGACCCGGTCGTCCTTCAGCCAGAAGGCGATGAACTCGCGCTTGCCGGCGTCGCCGCGGATGACGACCTGGTCGTACGAGCCGGGGGGCGCCCAGCCGGAGTACTCCAGGCCGAGGTCGTACTGGTCGGAGAAGAAGTACGGCACCCGGTCGTACGAGACGTCCTGGCCGAGCATGGCCTTCGCGGCGGCCGGTCCGCTGTTCAGGGCGTTCGCCCAGTGCTCCACGCGCAGCCTGCCGCCGAAGAGCGGGTGGTCCACGGACGCGATGTCCCCGGCGGCGTAGATGTCGGGGTCGGACGTGCGCAGGGAGGCGTCGACGACGACACCGCCGCCCTCGGAGCGGGCCGCCGTGGTGAGCCCGGCGGCCTCCGCGAGCGAGGTGCGCGGCGCCGCGCCGATCGCGGCGAGCACGTCGTGGGCGGGGTGTTCCTCACCGTCGTCGGTACGGGCGGCGAGGACGAGGCCGTCCTGTCCGGTGATCTCGGTGAGGCGGGCGCCGAAGTGGAAGCGGACCCCGTGCTCGGCGTGCAGCTCGGTGAAGATCTGGCCGACCTCGGGGCCGACGACGTGGTGCAGCGGGGTCGCGGAGGGGGCGACGACGGTGACCTCGGCGCCGTAGCCGCGGGCCGCCGCGGCGATCTCCAGGCCGATCCAGCCGGCTCCGGCGATCACCAGGTGGCCGTTGTCGCGGCCGAGGGCGGCGAGGACGCCGCGCAGCCGGTCGGAGTGGGCGAGACGGCGCAGGTGGTGGACGCCGACCAGGTCGGTGCCGGGGATGTCGAGCCGCCGGGGCTCGGCGCCGGTGGCGAGCAGCAGCTTGTCGTAGCGGACGACGGTGTTGTCCCCGAGCTGCACGGACCGGCCGGCCCGGTCGATGGAGGTGACGGTCTGGCCGAGGTGCAGCTCGATGTCCGCACCGGCGTACCAGTCGGTCCTGTGGACGAAGACGGAGTCCCGCTCGTCCTTGCCCAGGAGGTATCCCTTGGACAGGGGCGGGCGTTCGTACGGATGGTCGCGCTCGTCGCCGATGAGGATCACCCGGCCGCTGAAGCCCTCCGCCCGGAGTGTCTCGGCCGCCTTCGCTCCGGCGAGTCCTCCGCCGATGATGACGAACGTCCGATGTGCGTCGACCACTTGGTGCCTCCTCGGTACTGTGCTGCGCGGCGCCGCCACCTGCGAGCGTCCCGCACGCGGCGTGATGGCGAAAGAGGGTGTGCCCCGATCAGGTCACAGCCGCTGGCATGTGGCCCGGTCATGGTCCAGTCTGCCGGGCGCCCGTGAGTGTCCCGTGGAGGGACCGCGCGGAAGCGTCCGTAAGTGCGGCGATCTGGTCGACGAGGACCCGCTTGCGCGCCCGGTCGTCGGCGGCCGCCCCGTACAGGGCCCGGAACTGTGGTTCGAGGCCCTCGGGCGCGCGGGCGGTGAGGGCGGCGGCCAGTTCCGCGATGACGACCCGCTGGTCGGCGCGGATGACCTCCTGCTCGGCGCGCTGCATGACGTAGCGGTCCGCGACGGCCTTGAGCACGGCGCACTCGTTGCGCACCTCGCGCGGGACGATCAGCTCGGCGCCGTATCTGCCGAGCCGTCCGGGTCCGTACGCGGCGTGGGTCGCGGTCTCGGCCGCGAGGCAGAACCTGCCGATGAGCTGGCTCGTCGCGTCCTTCAGCCGGGCCTGGGCGACCGCGGTGCCGTCGTAGCCGTGCGGCCACCACTCCTGGGCGGTGAGGCGGTCGAGGGCGTCGGCCAGCTCCTGGGGGTCGGTGTCCGCGGGGACGTACCGCCCGACGGCGACGTCCCAGATCTCCGCACGCTCCGGCTCGGAGAAGAGGCAGCCCGGGTCGACGTGCCCGGCGTGCAGGCCGTCCTCGAAGTCGTGCACGGAGTAGGCGACGTCGTCGGACCAGTCCATGACCTGCGCCTCGAAGCACTTCCGGTCCTGCGGGGCGCCCTTGCGCACCCACTCGAAGACGGGCAGGTCATCCTCGTACACACCGAATTTGGGTGAGCCCGGGTCCGTGGGGTGCGCGTCCCTGGGCCAGGGGTACTTGGTGGCGGCGTCCAGGGCGGCCCGGGACAGGTTGAGTCCGACGCTGACGAGGTCACCGCTGCGGGGGTCGCGGACGAAGCGCTTGGGTTCGAGGCGGGTCAGCAGGCGCAGCGACTGGGCGTTGCCCTCGAAGCCGCCGCAGTCCGACGCGAAGTCGTTGAGCGCCTGTTCGCCGTTGTGGCCGAAGGGCGGGTGGCCCATGTCGTGGGAGAGGCAGGCGGCCTCCACGAGGTCGGGGTCGCAGCCGAGCGCGGCACCGAGCTCCCGGCCGACCTGGGCGCACTCCAGGGAGTGGGTGAGGCGGGTGCGCGGGCTGGCGTCCCAGGACAGGCCGCGGGTGCCGGGTGTGACGACCTGGGTCTTGCCGGCGAGCCTGCGCAGGGCGGCGGAGTGGAGCACCCGGGCGCGGTCCCGCTGGAACGCGGTGCGGCCGGGGCGCTTGTCCGGCTCGGTGTCCCAGCGCTCGGTGTCAGCGGCGCCGTAGGGCGTGTCCCTGGGGTCGTGCGTACCGTCCATGTCACCGACATTAGCCCGGTGGGCTGACAGGAAGGGTCAGGCGGAGGCCAGGAGGCGGGGGTGCGTCCAGGCGTCGTGCGCCGGGGCGGTTCCGGCCACCGCCTGGTCGTAGCGGTGCAGCAGGAGGCGCGCCATCGCCGGGTGCGCGCCGAGCGGTGCGGCGGCGATGCCCGGCGCGGCGGCGGCCGAGACGGTCGCGAAGCGGCCGGGAGCCGTGAAGTACGAGGCGACGGCGGTGCGGTGACGGCCCCGGGCGGCGAGCGCCCGCAGGGCGGCCGGCACGGTGGGCGACGCCGCGGAGGCGTACGCGGGCACCACGGGGACACCGCCGAGGCGGTCGCTGAGCATGTCGGCGGTGCGGCGCGCGTCGACGTCGGAGTCGGGGTCGCGCGACCCGGCGGCGGCGAGCACGACGGCGGCGTGGCGGCTCGTGCCGTCCCCGTCCCGCCACCCGGCCTCGACGAGGCGCTCGTACAGGGCCTCGACGAGCAGCGGGTGCGGCCCGAGCGGGGCCGCGACACGGGTCCGCAGGTGGCTCGCGGCCGACGCGGCGAGGGGCAGGTCGTGCCGGACGTGGTGGCCGCGGCCGAGGAGCAGCGGTACGAGGACGGCGTCGCCCCGCCCGATGCCGTCCAGGGTGTCCGGCAGCAGGGGTTCGTTCAGCTCGATGTGGCCGAGGCGGACGTCGAGGCCCGGCCGCAGCTCCCGTACCCGTTCCAGGAGCTCCAGGACGGTGCGCAGGGCCCGCGGGTCCCGGCTGCCGTGTGCGACGGCGACCAGGGTGGGGGCGGTTCGGCGGATGCGGTGCATGGGCCTTCGGGTTCCGTTCAGGGAGACGAGGCTGAGCTGGGTTCCGAGCTGCGAGGTGATGCGGGTCAGGAGTTGCGCCGTGCTGTCGAGGGGCAGGGACTCACGAGGGTGTTCCGGTGCCGTCTCCGTCATGCACCGATGGTGCCGGGCGGACGTTGCCGGGCCGTTTCGCAGCGGTGACGGGTGTTTGCCTCGGCCTCACCGGAGCGGGTCGCACGGTGTCAGTACCTGTTCACATCGGCCCGCGAACCTTTCGTGCCCCTCGTTCGTCCCTTCCACGAGGGATCCGGTACGAGCGCGGGGGGCGCCGCATGCGGCTGAGGACACCGAAGGGGATCGGCCGTGTGCGGCTCGGGGCCCGGGGAGGGCCGGCCGCCGCGCGTCTGCGGCTGCCGCGCACCCGGCGGGGTCAGCGGCTGCTGGTGCAGGCGCTGATGGTCGCGTGCGCGGTGGCGCTGGCACCCGCGACGTGGCTGCACGCCACGGCCGATGCCCGGGTCCGGACGACGGCCGACGCACCGGCGCGGCAGGTCGCCGTGGTGTTCGGCGCCGGGCTGCGGGAGGGACGCCCGTCGCCGTATCTCGCGCACCGGCTGGACACGGCCGCCGAGCTCTACAGGAACGGCACCGTGCGGGTCGTGCTCGTCACCGGTGACAACAGCCGCGTGGAGTACGACGAGCCCGACGCCATGCGCGCCTATCTCACCGGGCGGGGCGTGCCGGACAGCCGCATCGTCAGCGACTACGCGGGCTTCGACACCTGGGACTCCTGTGTGCGGGCGAAGCGGATATTCGGGGTCGACCGGGCCCTCCTGGTCAGCCAGGGCTTCCACATACGGCGGGCGATCGCCCTCTGCCGGTCCGCCGGGATCGACGCGTACGGGGTGGGCGCCGCCGACGTACACGATGTGACCTGGTACTACGGCGGGGCGCGGGAGGTGTTCGCGGCGGGCAAGGCGCTCCTGGACACGGTGTTCGAGCCGGATCCGCACTTCCTGGGTCCGCGCGAGCCCGGGGTGGCGGAGGCGCTCGCCGATGACCTCACGGCGGCGGGCGGGGCGGGCTGAGGTGCGTGTACCGGGGGCGTAACCGGACGCACCGGTCCTCGTAATACCCGCCTCGCACGCTGGGTGTATGGCCCGCACCGAGACGTCCACCCACTGCCCGTACTGCGCGCTCCAGTGCGGGATGAAGCTGCGACCGGTCACCGACGGCGGGGTGGTCGAGGTCGTGGAGCGTCCCGACTTCCCGGTCAACCGGGGAGCCCTGTGCGGCAAGGGGCGTACGGCGCCCGCCGTGCTCGCCGCCGGTGTGCGGCTGACGGGTCCCCTCGTGCGCGACGCGGACGGTGAGCTGACGCCCGCGAGCTGGGACGAGGCGCTGGAGCGGATCGCGGACGGGCTGCGCGGGACACGTGCGGAGCACGGCGCGGACGCCGTGGGCGTGTTCGGCGGAGGCGGGCTCACCAACGAGAAGGCGTACGCCCTCGGGAAGTTCGCCCGGGTGGTGCTCGGCACCTCGCAGATCGACTACAACGGC
This sequence comes from Streptomyces sp. NPDC102402, assembly GCF_044765765.1. Taxonomy (NCBI): domain Bacteria; kingdom Bacillati; phylum Actinomycetota; class Actinomycetes; order Kitasatosporales; family Streptomycetaceae; genus Streptomyces; species Streptomyces sp. NPDC102402. The sequence continues at coordinate 499,983 of NZ_JBIWKR010000003.1, read as the reverse complement.
CGCTTCTGCATGTCGTCGGCGGCTGCCGCCCACCAGCGGGCGTTCGGCCTCGACCGTGGCCTGCCCTTCCCGCTGGAGGACATCCCCCGGACCGGGTGCGTGATCCTGGTCGGCTCGAACCTCGCGGAGACGATGCCCCCCGCGCTGCGCTATCTGACCGAGCTGAAGGAGAACGGCGGCCGGCTGATCGTGATCGATCCGCGCCGGACCCGGACCGCCGAGCAGGCGGATCTGCACCTGGCGCCCCGGCCGGGCACGGATCTGGCCCTCGCGCTCGGCATGCTGCACATGGTCGTGGCGGACGGCCGGGTGGACGAGGAGTTCGTCCGCGCCCGGACGAGCGGCTGGGACGAGGCCAGGGCGGGTGCGATGGCGCACTGGCCGGAGCTGGTGGAGCGTCTCACCGGGGTGCCGGTTCCGCAGCTGCGCGACGCCGTGGAGATGTTCTGCGGCGCGGAGAGCGGGATGGTGCTCACGGCCCGGGGGCCCGAGCAGCAGGCCAAGGGCACGGACACGGTGGGGGCGTGGATCAACTTCTGCCTGGCCACCGGCCGGGCGGGCCGTCCGCTGTCCGGCTACGGCTGCCTGACGGGGCAGGGCAACGGCCAGGGCGGCCGGGAGCACGGCCAGAAGGCCGACCAGCTGCCCGGTTACCGCAAGCTCACCGACCCCGCGGCGCGACGCCACGTGGCGGGGGTCTGGGGCGTCGATCCCGATTCCCTGCCGGGGCCGGGCCGCAGTGCCTACGAGCTGCTGGACGCGCTGGGCCAGGATGTGCGGTCGCTGCTGGTCATGGGTTCGAACCCGGTCGTGTCCGCACCGCGTGCCGGGCACGTCGAGGAGCGGCTGCGGTCGCTGGACTTCCTCGCGGTCGCGGACGTGGTGCTGTCGGAGACGGCGGCACTGGCCGACGTGGTGCTGCCGGTGACGCAGTGGGCGGAGGAGAGCGGGACCACCACCAGTCTGGAGGGCCGGGTGCTGCTGCGGCAGCGGGCGGTCACACCTCCCAGGGGGGTGCGCAGCGACCTGGAGGTTCTGAACGCGCTGGCGGGCCTCCTGGGGCACGGCAAGGGCTTCCCGGCCGATCCGGAGGAGGTCTTCGACGAGCTGCGGCGGGCCTCGGCGGGTGGTCCCGCCGACTACGCGGGCATCACCTACGCCCGGATCGAGGCGGAGGACGGGGTGTTCTGGCCGTGCCCGGACGAGGAGCACGCCGGGACCCCCCGGCTGTTCCTCGAACGGTTCGCGACGGACGACGGGCGGGCCAGGTTCGTCCCGGTCACGCACCGGCCTCCGGCGGAGGAGACGGACGCGGAGTACCCGGTGGTGCTCACCACCGGGCGGGTCGTGTCGCAGTACCAGTCGGGGGCCCAGACCCGGCGGGTGGCCGAGCTGAACGCCGCCGCACCGGGGCCGTTCGTGGAGCTGCATCCGCGGCTCGCCGAGCGGATCGGGGTGGCCGAGGGCGAGCGGGTCGCGGTCACCTCGCGGCGTGGACGGGCGGTGGCACCGGCCCGGATCACGGTGGCGATCCGGCAGGACACCGTGTTCATGCCGTTCCACTGGCCGGGCGAGGGCCGCGCCAACTCCCTGACGAATCCGGCGCTGGACCCGGTTTCCCGGATGCCGGAGTTCAAGGTGTGCGCCGTGCGGGTGGAGGCCGCCGGCTGAGCCGGCCCCCTGCCGGCAGGGAGCGGGCCGCCCCGTACACGGGGAAGGGCAGCGGGCCGTCCGTCACAGGGGCGCCACGGGCGCCGTCTCCGCGGACACCCAGGCGAGGTAGCGGTCGCTGCCGCGCACGACGGGCACCGCGATGATCTCCGGCGTCGCGTAGTCGTGCGCCGCGAGGAGGTGGGCCTCCAGCTCGTCGTACCGCTGGGCCGTCGTCTTGAACAGCACCTGCCACTCCTCGCCGGACTCGACGGCGCCCTCCCACCGGTAGACGGAGGTGACGGGTGCCGAGATCTGGGCGCAGGCGGCGAGCCGGGCGTCCACCGCGCCCCGGGCCAGGGTGTGGGCCTTCTCCTCGCTGTCCGTCGTGGTCAGTACGGTCAGCCATGCGGGCTCGGTCATTCCCGGGGCTCCTCGTCTCTCGGTGTCCGTGGCCCTTCGATTGTCGGCCTCCGCGGTGTCAGCCGCCGTACGGGTGCCGGGTCCTGGCTTCGCGCAGGGCACGGCCCCACCAGACCAGCTGGTCGAGCATCCTCTTGGCCGCCCCGTCGACCGTGGACGGGTCCTTGGGCACGCCCCGGTCGTCGAAGAGGGCTCCGGCGTTGTGGAAGGAGACGGTGTCGCGTACGGAGACGGCGTGCAGTTCGGCGAAGACCTGGCGCAGGTGTTCGACGGCCCGCAGGCCGCCGGAGATCCCCCCGTACGACACGAACGCGACGGGCTTCGCCTGCCATTCGGAGAAGTGCCGGTCGATGAGGTTCTTCAGCGGGGCCGGGTAGGAGTGGTTGTACTCGGGGGTCAGGACGACGAACGCGTCGGCGCGCGCCAGGCGCGGGGTCGCCAGGGCGGCCCCGGTGGCGGGCGGTTCGGTGTCGGCGACGTCGATCAGCTCGGTCTCGATGTCCGGGTGACCGGCCGCCCGCCCGAGGAACCATTCGGCGACGACGGGCCCGAAGCGGCCCTCGCGGTTGCTTCCGAGGATGACGGCCACCTTCAGCGGGGCGTCGGACGACGTGGGAACAGGTGTGGTGAGGTCCATGCGCAGCAGCCTCACACCTCAACCGTGATTGAGGTCAAGCGTGGCGCGGTGACACCTACGCTGGAGGCCATGACGATCTCCGCACCGGACCTCCACGTCGAGTTCGACGGCCGCCCCGCCACCGCGGACGATCTGCGGATCCCCGCCTTCGCGGGCTACGGCCACTTCACGGCGATGCAGGTGAGGGACCGTACGGTGCGCGGACTCGCCCTGCACCTGGACCGGCTGGACTCCGCGAACCGGGAGCTGTTCGGGCTCCCCCTGGACGGGGAGCACGTGCGAGGACTGATCGGGCACGCACTCGACGGCTCCGGGAGGCAGAACGCGTCGGTCCGCGTGCACGCCTACCTGCCGCCGGGCGGCACCGCGACGGTGCCGATGGTGACGGTGCGGGAGCCCGCCCGGACGGACGGTGCGGCGCTGAGCCTGATGTCGGTCCCGTTCTCGCGCGCCGTGCCGCACATCAAGCGCCCGGGCGAGTTCGCCCAGACCTACTACATGCGGCAGGCCAGGCGGGCGGGGTTCGACGACGCGCTGCTGACCTCGCCCGGCGGCATGGTGACCGAGGGCGCGGTCGCCAACATCGGCTTCTGGGACGGCGCTTCGGTGGTCTGGCCCGACGCCCCGGCCCTCACCGGCATCACCATGGCGCTGCTGGAGAGCGGACTCGCACGGACGGGCCGGCCCTCGGTCCGGCGCGGGGTGACACTGGAGGGCCTGGGCGCCTACCGGGCGGCCTTCGTCAGCAACTCGCAGGGCATCGCACCGGTCCACCGGATCGACGACACCCCCTTCGCCGTGGACGAGGACCTGATGAACCTGCTCGGTCAGGTGTACGAGGACTCGCCCCGCGAGAGCGTCTGACCGCCTCGGCGTGCGGGACCATGGGGCCATGCAGATCCACATCGAAGCCTCGGACCTCCCGGGCCGCACCTGCGGCCCCGACACCGACTTCGCCGGTTTCGACAACATCCACGTCGGCGTGCAGCGCAAGGACCGGCCGGGCGAGCTGCTCGGCCTGCATCCGGGCGACGCGGCTCGCGCCTCCTGGACCCTGGACTGCGCCACCGCGTCCACCGCGGAGGGCGTCGAGGTGTCGGGCCCGTACATCCAGAACCGGCTCGGAGGGCGCTTCGTCTACCTGTCCTGGGGCACCGTGGACGACTCCGGAGCCTTCACGATGTTCCGGCGCGCCAAGCTCATGATGAGCGACATCGGCCCCGAGGTCCTGGAGGACGCCGCGAGGACCGGGCACCTCACCGCACGGCTGCGCCTGAGCGACGGCCGGGGGCAGCCGCGGTGCGCGCGCGTGCGCCCGCCGGACATCACCTGGTCCTCGGCGGACCGGAGTGGCGCGGGCGCGCCGTGAGGCGCGGGGGACAAGACACCGCCCCCACCGGTCCCGGGGGGGGTGGGCCGGTGAGGGCAGTTGCCTTGGGGCCGGCGGGGGGCTGCCGTCCCGTGGGGGGGTAGGGAGCGTTTTCCCGGTCGACCCGAGTCCATTCGTGTGACGTACGTCACACATGGATGCCGGGACGGTCACCCGATCGGCACCGGACGGCCGCGTCGGCCTTCGGCACCTCCGCGACCTGCACCGGACCGGGCCGGCGGACGCTCCACCGAGGGCCGTACGGGTGAAAACTGATGCTGCGTCAGCATGCGGCCGGCCGTCGCGGACCGTTACCTCGGAGGCAGGACACATCCGTCTGCCCGGAGGATTCCCATGCGCAGCCCTGCCCGCTTCGTGACCGGTACCGCCGCCGCGGCCCTCACCGCCGCCGCGCTGGGCCTCGCGGCCCCGTCCGTCCACGCGGACAGCCTCGGCAGACCGGATCTCACCGCCACGGCCGCCGCACCCGGGGCGGCGGACTGCGGACCTGAGGGCGCGGCGGAGTGCGACAGCGCCGCGGCGGCCCCCGTGGAGCCCGCGCCGGCCGATGACCTCGGGACCGGGGAGCTGGGATCCGAGGACCCGGCAGCCGATGACCTGGAGCCGCTCGGCTCCCTTGACCCCGCCGAGGACCCCGCGGCGGTCTCGGGGCCCGCCTGGCCGGAGGCCGGCGAGGAGGAGCTGGATCCCGGCGCCGCCGACGAGGCCGCGCCGGTCCAGCCGCCCGGGGCCGGAACCGGCACGTCTCCCGGAGAGCGCCCCGGACCCGTGCCGCCGCCCGGGACCGACCCCGGTTCCGCGAAGCCGCCCGTGCAGCCCGGCCACCGGCCCACGACCGCTCCCAGCCCCAGCAGGCCCTCCGGGCATGTCGGGACGGGCGTCGGCGGCAGCGCCGCCCCCGACACCGCCCAGCTCGCCGCGGGTGCCGGCCTCGTCGCGGCGGCGGCCGTCGTCGGTGTCCTGCTCCTGCGCCGCCGCCGCACGGGCGGCGGCCTGTACCGCTGAGCGCGGACGCCGGAGGACGAGACGTGGACAGGACGGCGCTGAAGGCCAGGGGCTGGCTGGCCGGCATCACCGCGCTCTGCGGGATATGGCTGCTCCAGACCGGCGCGGACGTGCGGACCGCCGCCCCCCAGCCGTCGGCCGCCCAGGCCTTCTCCGGCGGTCCCGGACCGCGGCCGGGCACAGAGGTCGCCGCACGGCCGCGTTCCTCCGAACCGGTCAGGATCCGCATCCCGGGCATCGGTGTGGACGCGCCCATGACGGGGCTCGGGCTGGGTGCGGACGGCAGCCTCGACGCTCCGCCCGCCGGGAACCGCAACCTCGCGGGCTGGTTCGAGGACGGGACCCCTCCCGGGGCCGAGGGAACCGCGATAGTCGCCGGCCATGTGGACAACGCGGAGGGCCCGTCCGTCTTCTACGCCCTCGGATCGCTGAAGAAGGGCGCCCCGGTACAGATCGACGGAGAGGACGGCCGCACCGCCGTCTTCTCCGTCGACGCGGTCGAGGTGTACGAGAAGGACGAGTTTCCCGACAAGCGGGTCTACGGCGCCACCGCGCACGCCTCGCTGCGGCTGATCACCTGCGGCGGCGGCTTCACCCGCGAGACCGGGTACCAGGGCAACGTGGTGGCGTACGCCCACCTCACCGAGGTGCGCTGATCAAGCGGTCCACTGGTCGAAGCCCAACTTGGCGACCAGCGAGAACACCACGACCAGCAGGACACCGCGGACGAAGTCGCTGCCCTTCCTCAGCGCCATCCGCGCACCGAACATCCCGCCGGCCAGATTGAATACGGCCATCAGGGCGGCCAGCTGCCACAGCACGGTGCCCTGGTAGGCGAACATCGCGAGGGCGCCGGCGTTGGTGCAGACGTTCACGATCTTGGCGGTGGCGGAGGCGGTGACCAGGTCCAGGTGGAGCACGGCGGTGAGCGCCAGCACCAGGAAGGTGCCGGTTCCCGGACCGAACAGCCCGTCGTAGAAGCCGATGCCTCCGCCGACCACCACGATCGCGGTGACCGTACGGGCCCGGGTGACCTTCCCGCCCTGGCCGTCGCCGGCCGCCGCGGTGCCGAAGGACGGCCTCAGCATCACGAAGGCCGCGACGGCGAGCAGCACAACCATGATCACCGGGCGGAGCACGTCGCTGCTGATGCCCGCCGCGAAGAAGGCCCCGGTCATCGATCCGGCGAGCGCCATGAGGCCGATCCGCACGGCGGTGCCCACCCGCACCGGCGCCTTGCGCACATAGGTGACGGCGGCGCCCGAGGTGCCGACGATGGCGACGGCCTTGTTGGTGCCGAGGATGTGCGCGGCCGGGACGTGCGGGAGTCCGAGCAGCAGGGCGGGCAGGAGCAGCAGCCCACCGCCGCCCACCACCGCGTCGATCCAGCCGGCCGCCGCTGCGGCGAGGCAGAGGACGACCAGGGTGGTGAGGGTTATGTCAGGCATGCTCACGACCTTAGACGGACCCGGTGGCCCCTCCCTCACAGAGGACGCCATGGCGCGCTGAGCGCAAGGTTCCTCCCGGGAAACAGGAGGGATCCGGTCGGGTAACACCCACCACGCACTCTCGTCGGTATGAGGACACAGACGGAGAACGCGGCGCGGGTGGTGGTGATCGGCGCCGGGATGGCGGGCGCGCGGCTCGCCGCCCGGGTCCCCGGTGTCACCGTCATCGGCGAGGAGGCCCACGCACCGTACAACAGGGTGCTGCTGGCCGAGGTGCTCGCCGGCCGGTACGAGCCGGACGTGATCGCGCTGCCGCCCGCCGAGGTGCGGCGCGGAGTGCGCGCCGTCCGGGTCGACCGGGCGGAGCGCCAGGTGCTCTGCGACGACGGCAGCGTCGTCGGCTACGAGCGCCTGGTGCTGGCCACCGGCTCCAACCCGGTACTGCCGCCGCTGCGGGGCCTCGGTCACATGCTCCCTGACGGGGTGCACCCCTTCCGCACCCTCGACGACTGCCTGGCCCTGCGCGCCGCGGTCCGCCCCGGTGTGCGCGCCGTCGTCATCGGTGGCGGGCTCCTCGGGGTGTCGGCCGCCCGCGCGCTGGCCGAGTGCGGCGCCCAGGTGGTGCTGGCCCAGCAGGGCGAGCACCTCATGGAGCGGCAGCTGGACGCGGAGGCGGCCGGGATGCTGCGCCGCCACCTGGAGGCCCTCGGCGTCGAGGTGCACACCGAGTGCCGGGTCCGCGGGCTGCGCTGCACCGACGGGGACACCCCCGCGGTGCGGGCCGTGGAGCTCGCCGACGGTTACGAGCTGGAGGCCGAGATCACGGTGCTGGCCTGCGGAGTCCGCCCCCGGGCGGGTCTGGCGCAGGCCGCCGGGCTGGAGGTCCGCAAGGGCATCGTCGTCGACGACGAGCTGCGCACCTCGGACCCCTACATCCACGCCGTGGGGGACTGTGCCGAACACAGCGGGACGGTCTACGGGCTGGCCGGTGCCGCGCTCGAACAGGCCGACGTGCTGGCCGAGGTGCTGGCCGGACGCCCCGCGCGCTACGAGGGCACGCGGGCCCTGACCCGGCTCACCCTGCGCTCGCCCTCCGCCACCCCCGCCGTCGCCGCCGGGGCACCTGGCGGACTCGACCTGGCCGCCTTCGGCGACTCCCGTCCGATGCCCGGCGACGACGTGATCCGGCTGGCCGACGCCACCCGGGGCGCGTACCGCACGGTCGTCGTCCGGGGCGACCGGCTGGCGGGCGGGGTGCTCTTCGGCGATCTCGCCGCGGTCGGCACCCTCGCCCGGACCTGGCAGGACGACGAACCCCTCCCCGCCGACATGTCCCTGCTCCACCTGCTCACCAACGACGGAGGCTTCTGATGCCGGTGTCCACTCCCCCGAACGCCCCCACCGCAGGCGTGCCGACGATCGTGGTCGTCGGGCACGGCATGGTCGGGCAGCGGTTCCTGGAAGCGCTCGCCGACCGCGGCCTGACCGCCACCGCCGGGACCGCCAGGGTCGTCGTGCTCTGCGAGGAGCCCCGCCCGGCGTACGACCGGGTGCAGCTGACCTCGTACTTCTCCGGGAGGACACCGGAGGACCTCTCGCTCGTCGAGGCCGGTTTCATGGAGCGCCACGGCGTCGAGCTGCGCGTCGGTGACCCGGCGACCAGCGTCGACCGTGAGGCGCGCACCGTCACCGCGCGCTCCGGTGAGACCTTCTCCTACGACACGCTGGTGCTGGCCACCGGTTCGTACCCCTTCGTCCCGCCCGTCCCGGGCAAGGACGCCGAGGGCTGCTTCGTCTACCGCACCATCGAGGACCTCCTCGCGATCGAGGAGTACGCGAAGACCGCGAGGACCGGCGCGGTCGTCGGCGGCGGGCTGCTCGGCCTGGAGGCCGCGGGCGCCCTGAAGGGTCTCGGACTGAGCACGCACGTCGTGGAGTTCGCGCCCCGGCTGATGCCGGTCCAGGTGGACGAGGGCGGCGGCGCCGCGCTGCTGCGCACCATCGAGAACATGGGCCTCTCCGTCCACACCGGTGTGGGCACCCAGGAGGTCACCGCGGGCGAGGACGGCCGGGTCAACGGCATGGCGCTGTCGGACGGCTCCTCGCTCGCGACCGACCTCGTCGTCTTCTCCGCCGGCGTACGCCCCCGGGACCAGCTGGCCCGCGACTGCGGTCTGGCGGTCGGCCCGCGCGGCGGCATCATCGTCGACGAGGAGTGCCGCACCTCCGACAGCGACGTCTTCGCGATCGGCGAGTGCGCGCTGGCCTCGGACGGCCGGGTCTACGGACTGGTCGCGCCGGGGTACGAGATGGCCCTGGCGGTCGCCGAGGTGATCGCGGGCAACGCGGCCTCCTTCACCGGCGCCGACCTCTCGACGAAGCTCAAGCTGCTCGGGGTGGACGTCGCCTCCTTCGGCGACGCGCACGGCGCGGCCGAGGGATGTCTCGACGTGGTGTACGCGGACTCCCGCTCGGGCGTCTACAAGAAGCTGGTGATCGGCCAGGACGGCACGCTGCTCGGCGGTGTCCTCGTGGGTGACGCCGACCAGTACGGCACCCTGCGGCCCATGACGGGCACGGTCCTGCCGGTCGCCCCGGAGCAGCTGGTGCTGCCGGCGGGCGCGGGCGGCCCGGTCACCCTCGGCCCGTCCTCGCTGCCCGACGAGGCCGTGATCTGCTCCTGCCACAACGTCACCAAGGGCGCGATCTGCGAGCACACCACACTCCCCGAGGTGAAGAAGTGCACCAAGGCGGGTACCGGGTGCGGCAGTTGCGTCAAGGTCATCGGGCAGCTGCTTCCCCAGCCCGAGGACCAGGGGCTGTGCGGCTGCTTCGAGTACACCCGCACCGAGCTGTACGAGATCGTCCGCACCCTCGGAGTCACGACGTACGCCGCCCTCCTCGACTCGCACGGCCGCGAGGCGGCCCGCGGCGGTGACGGCTGCGAGGTCTGCAAGCCCACGGTGGGCTCGATCATCGCCTCCCTCGCCCCGACGGTCGGCGCGAGCGGCTACGTCCTGGACGGCGAGCAGGCGGCCCTGCAGGACACCAACGACCACTTCCTGGCCAACCTCCAGCGCAACGGCTCGTACTCCATCGTGCCGCGCATCCCCGGTGGTGAGATCACCCCGGAGAAGCTGATCGTGATCGGCGAGGTGGCCCGGGACTTCGGCCTCTACACGAAGATCACCGGCGGCCAGCGCATCGACCTCTTCGGGGCCCGCGTCGACCAGCTGCCGCTGATCTGGACCCGCCTGGTGGACGCCGGCTTCGAGTCCGGCCACGCCTACGGGAAGTCGCTGCGCACGGTCAAGTCCTGTGTGGGGCAGACCTGGTGCCGCTACGGTGTCCAGGACTCGGTGAAGATGGCCATCGACCTGGAGCTCCGCTACCGGGGCCTGCGCTCCCCGCACAAGCTGAAGTCGGCGGTCTCGGGCTGCGCCCGGGAGTGCGCGGAGGCCCGCGGCAAGGACTTCGGGATCATCGCCACGGCGCAGGGCTGGAACCTCTACGTCGGCGGCAACGGCGGCGCCACCCCGCGCCACGCGGACCTGCTCGCCCAGGACCTCTCCGACGCCGAACTGGTCCGCCTGATCGACCGGTTCCTGATGTTCTACATCCGCACGGCGGACCGGCTGGAGCGCACCTCGACCTGGCTGGACCGGATCGAGGGCGGGCTGGACCACGTGCGCGACGTCGTCGTCCACGACTCGCTGGGCCTCTGCGACGAGCTGGAGCGGCTGATGGCCGACCACGTCGCCGGCTACCGCGACGAGTGGGCCGAAACCATCAACGACCCGGAGCGGCTCCGCCGCTTCGTCACCTTCGTGAACGCCCCCGACGCCCCCGACCCCTCGGTCAAGTTCGTCCCGGAGCGCGACCAGGTCAAGCCCGACCTGGACATCCTCGCGGGCCCGGTGCTCGCCATCCGTACTCTTGAAGGGACCTCTTCCTGATGACGACCCAGACGATGGAAACGGCGCAGGACACCCGGTCGATCCAGCTCGCGGACGGGGACGGCTGGCTCACGGTCTGCGACCGTTCGCTGCTGACCCCGGGGCGCGGTGTGGCGGCGCTCCTGCCGGACGGCCGCCAGGTCGCGCTGTTCGTGGACCGGGCGGGGCGCGCGTACGCGATCGACAACCGGGATCCGTTCACCGGTGCGTACGTCCTCTCCCGGGGCCTGGTCGGCTCCGCCGGGGGGCGTCCGTTCGTCGCCTCGCCGCTGCTGAAGCAGCGCTTCGACCTGGAGACGGGCGCCTGCCTGGACGACGACGACGTCAGCGTGCCGGTCTTCGCGGTCCGCGCGGACTGACCCCGCCCTGTTCATGACACGTTGGAGATCCGGCAACCACGCGCCTCTACTGTCCTGACGTTCGACCCGCCGGGCCGACCGGACCGGCGGGCCAGCACGTCACCCGTGGAGTGATCGTGGAACGTCGGACCTTCTTGCGCACGGCCGTGATCGGCGGCTCGGCGGCGGCCTTCGGCGGCACCCTGTGGCGGGGTGCCGCCTTCGCCGACCCCGCACAGCCCGCCGCCGGCCCGTACGGTGCGCTGCAGGCGGCCAACGGCAACGGCATCCTGCTGCCGAGCGGATTCACCAGCAGGATCATCGCGCGTTCGGGACAGACCGTCCCGGGCACCTCGTACCGCTGGCACAGCGCGCCCGACGGAGGGGCCACCTTCACGGACGGCGGCGGCTGGATCTACGTCTCCAACGCCGAGGTGTCCTCGGGCAGCGGGGGCGGGGCGAGCGCGGTGCGCTTCAGCTCCTCGGGGGCCGTCACCTCCGCGTACCGGATCCTGTCCGGAACGAACAACAACTGCGCGGGCGGCAGGACCCCGTGGAACACCTGGCTCTCGTGCGAGGAGGTCACGCGCGGCTTCGTGTACGAGACCGACCCGTGGGGAGTGAACGCCGCCGTGCAGCGCCCGGCGCTCGGCCGGTTCAAGCACGAGGCGGCGGCCGCGGACCCCGACCACGGGTACGTGTACCTGACCGAGGACGAGACGGACGGCCGCTTCTACCGCTTCCGTCCCACCACCTGGGGCAGCCTCGCGAGCGGCACCCTCCAGGTGCTGGTGGCGGGGACCGGGACGAGCGGTCCGGTGACCTGGACGACGGTTCCCGACCCGGACGGCTCCCCCACCCAGACCCGCTACCAGGTCTCCGGCGCCAAGGTGTTCAACGGCGGCGAGGGCTGCTTCTACGCGGCGGGCACCTGCTGGTTCACCACCAAGGGCGACAACCGGGTGTGGGCGTACGACGCGAACGCCTCGTCCCTCTCGCTCGCCTACGACGACTCGCTCGTCACGGGCGGCAGCGCCCCTCTGACGGGCGTCGACAACGTCACCCGGTCCGCCTCGGGCGACCTGTACGTCGCCGAGGACGGCGGAAGCATGGAGATCTGCCTGATCACCCCGGACGACACCGTCGCCCCGTTCCTGCGGATCAGCGGCCAGTCCGGCTCGGAGATCACCGGCCCGGCCTTCTCGCCGGACGGACGGCGGCTGTACTTCTCCTCGCAGCGCGGAACCAGCGGCAGCTCCTCGGGCGGGATCACCTACGAGGTCACGGGGCCGTTCCGCTCCTGACGCCTGCGGCAGCGGTCGCGGCGCCGGTTCCGCGGCCGCTCCCTCCCCGGGGTTCAGGCCTGGCCCCCGGCCGCGGCCGGGTCCATCCAGACGATTTCCCAGATGTGGTGGTCGGGGTCCTGGAAGGAGCGGCCGTACATGAAGCCCTCGTCCATGGGGTCGTTGGCGGGCGACCCGCCGTTGGCGAGCGCGGCGTCGGCGAGCTCGTCGACCTTCTCCCGGCTGTCCGCGCTCAGGGCGATGAGGACCTCGGTCGTTCTGGAGGAGTCGGCGATCTCCTTCCTGGTGAAGTCCTTGAAGCGCGGCTCGCTGATGAGCATGGCGAAGATGGTGTCGCTGATGACGAGACAGGCGGTCGTGTCGTCGCTGAACTGCGGGTTGAATCCGAAGCCGAGCTTCCCGAAGAAGTTCTTCGTCGTCTCGAGGTCCTTGACCGGCAGGTTCACGAAGATCATCTGAGGCTGAGGCATGGTGTTCCCACTCTTCCGTCCGGCACTCTGCGGTGCTCCCGCGCGCTCCGTACGAGCGCTTACGAGAGGTAGACGACCGGGCTCCGCGAAACTCATCGCTTCCCGGCCGGGTGATGGCGCCACGCCTCCGGTTCCGGCCCTCAGAGCACGGGGAGCGGGGCTCCGCCCCTGAGGAGGGCCGCGCCCAGCGGGGTGAGCGTGTGCAGGACCGAGCCGCCGTGGCGCAGGGTCCGGACCAGCCCGGCCTCGCGCAGTACGCAGGCGTGCTGGCTCGCCGAGGCGAGGGACACCCCGGTCCTGCGGGCCAGCTCGCTGGTCGTGCAGCCGTTGCCTATGGAGCGCAGGACCGCGGAGCGGGTGTGGCCCACCAGCCGGCCGAGCCAGGGCCCGGGTTCCGCGAACGCCGGGGCGCCGGGGTGGGTGACCGGGTAGACGAGGACCGGCGGGAGACCCGGGTCGCGGTAGACGACGGGAGTGCCCCGGCAGAAGAACGACGGCTGGAGGAGCAGTCCCCGCCCGTCGAGGCGCACGTCCCGGTCGACGGGGTAGTCGGCCTCCAGCACGGGGGGACGCCAGCGGATCATCGGCGGCAGGGTGGCCAGCAGTTCGTCCGCCCCGCCGTCCAGGAGGGCGCGGCCGCGGACGGCGCGGTCGGCCTCGACGCTCGCCCGGATGTGCGACCAGTACGGCTCCACCGCGGCGCGGTGATAGGCCCGCAGGGTGGAGACGAGGCGCCCCAGCGGCTCCGTCCGGCCCTCGGCGAGCGCATCCGTCAGGGCGCCGGGCGCCTGCCCCCCGGACGGCCGGCGGCCGGCGGTGCCGTTGCCGGAGAGCAGCCCGATCTCTCCGCGGACGCGGTCCACGGGTGTGTCGCGCAGCGCCTCCATTCCGGCGTCGAGTCCGAACGGCTCACCGGCCCCCTCCGAGGGCGTCAGGAAGTCGGGGAAATAGCCCCGGGGAGGGACGACCGCGGAGAGCAGACGCGTTTCACCGTTCAACCGGTTACGGGATTCCTTCCGCCATTTCCCGAACACCGTGGAACCCCGCCGGTCTCTCAGTCGGTGAAAACTGAGAACGGTCTCCCACATCGCGTCCGGCCTCGTGGCCATCCGCACACGCGAAAGGTCCACTCCGGACACATGGATACGCAGCACCGAACCCCCACTGTTGCACTCGCAATTGCCCCCACCGAAGCGTATGCACGGCGTCACAGGAGGTCACCACGGGGTTTCGGCCACAGTTGAAATGCCTCGCCCGAATCCGCGCCACCCGAAAGGCTGTACGACGTCGGGTGCGTTACCGGAGTCATCGAGGAGCGGGTGAAGGCCGTGGGGGGCTTTGCCTGTTCGGCGGCGGTGAACGACGGTGCGGCTCCGCATCCGGCAGGGGTAAGCGGGTGCGGCCCGGGGGTGGGGATCCCCGGGCCGCACCCAGGCCCCGCCTCTCGCCTTTGCGCACCGAACGGGGAAAAGCCGGGGCTTTCACATGGTTGGCTTTTCAATTGACGAAGCGGCGGCACCCCCGCACAGGGTGCCGCCGCTTCCTGGTGATCCGGCTCCGCCGTCGGCCGATGAGGGTCTCTGTGATCCGCCGGCGGTCTCCGGAGTCGTGGGGCCCGGGCCCCTGTGCCTCAGCGGCTGTCGCTGCCCCGGGATTCGGCGGCCGCCCGGCCGGCTTCCAGCCGGGCCACCGGAATGCGGAACGGCGAGCAGGAGACGTAGTCCAGGCCCACCTCGTGGAAGAAGTGCACCGACTCCGGGTCCCCGCCGTGCTCACCGCAGATACCGAGCTTGAGGTCCGGACGGGTGGCCCGCCCGGCCTCCACGGCACTGCGCACGAGCGCGCCGACGCCGTCCTTGTCGATCGTCTCGAACGGCGACACCCCGAAGATGCCCTTCTCCAGGTACGCGGTGAAGAACGAGGCCTCCACGTCGTCGCGGGAGAAGCCCCACACCGTCTGGGTCAGGTCGTTCGTGCCGAAGGAGAAGAACTCCGCGGCCTCGGCGATCTGGCCGGCGGTCAGCGCGGCACGGGGCAGCTCGATCATCGTGCCGATGGACAGCTTCAGCTCGGTGCCGGTGGCCGCCTCGACCTCGGCGATGACGCGGTCGGCCTCCTCGCGGACGATCTCCAGCTCCTGGACCGTGCCGACGAGCGGAATCATGATCTCGGCGCGCGGGTCGCCCTTGGCGTTCTTGCGCTGCGCCGCGGCCTCCGCGATGGCACGGACCTGCATCGCGAACAGCCCCGGGATGACCAGGCCCAGACGCACCCCGCGCAGCCCCAGCATCGGGTTCTGCTCGTGGAGCTTGTGCACGGCCTGCAGCAGGCGCAGGTCGTTCTCGTTGGCGTCCTTGCGGGACTCGGCGAGCGCCACCCGCACGGAGAGCTCGGTGATGTCGGGCAGGAACTCGTGCAGCGGCGGGTCGAGCAGTCGGACGGTGACGGGCAGCCCGTCCATCGACTCGAACAGCTCGATGAAGTCGGCCTTCTGGAGCGGCAGCAGCGCTTCGAGCGCCGCCTCCCGCTCGTCGTCGGTGTCCGCGAGGATCAGCTTCTCGACCATCTCGCGGCGCTCGCCGAGGAACATGTGCTCGGTGCGGCACAGGCCGATGCCCTGGGCCCCGAAGCGGCGGGCCCTGGAGGCGTCCTCGGCGTTGTCCGCGTTCGCCCGTACACGCAGCCGGCGTACGCGGTCGGCGTACGCCATGATGCGGTGCACGGCGGCGACGAGCTCGTCGGCGTCGTCGGCACCGGCGTGCATGCGGCCCTCGAAGTACTCGACGACCGGGGACGGGACGACGGGCACCTCACCGAGGTACACCTTGCCGGTGGAGCCGTCCACGGAGACGAGGTCGCCCTCCTCCACGACGGTGTCCCCGACCGTGAGCCGGCGGCGCTTGGTGTCGACCTCGATCTCCTCGGCACCGCAGACGCAGGTCTTCCCCATGCCGCGGGCGACGACGGCGGCGTGCGAGGTCTTGCCGCCGCGCGAGGTCAGGATGCCCTCGGCCGCGATCATGCCGTCGAGGTCGTCGGGGTTGGTCTCCCGGCGGATGAGGATGACCTTCTCGCCCGAACGCGACCACTTGACGGCGGTGTACGAGTCGAAGACGGCCTTGCCCACGGCCGCCCCCGGGGAGGCGGCGATGCCCCGGCCCAGCAGCACGCTGGCGGCACCGTGGTCGAAGCGCGGGAACATCAGCTGCGCGAGCTGGGCGCCGTTGACCCGCTGGAGCGCCTCGGCCTCGTCGATCAGGCCCTGGTCGACGAGCTGGGTGGCGATGCGGAAGGCGGCACCGGCGGTGCGCTTGCCGACCCGGGTCTGGAGCATCCAGAGCTGACCGCGCTCGATGGTGAACTCGATGTCGCAGAGATCCTTGTAGTGGGTCTCCAGCGTCTCCATGATCTTCATCAGCTGGTCGTACGACGCCTTGTCGATCGACTCCAGCTCGGCGAGCGGCACGGTGTTGCGGATGCCCGCGACGACGTCCTCGCCCTGTGCGTTCTGGAGGTAGTCGCCGTAGACGCCCTGGTGGCCGCTGGCCGGGTCACGGGTGAACGCGACGCCCGTGCCGGAGTCGGGACCGAGGTTGCCGAAGACCATCGAACAGATGTTGACGGCCGTGCCGAGGTCGCCGGGGATGCGCTCCTGGCGGCGGTAGAGCTTGGCCCGGTCGGTGTTCCACGAGTCGAAGACCGCGTTTATGGCCAGGTCCATCTGCTCGCGCGGGTCCTGCGGGAAGTCCCGCCCGGCGTCCCGGGTGACGATCTTCTTGAACTCCTTGACCAGCTTCTTCAGGTCGGCCGCGTCGAGGTCCACGTCGACCGAGACGCCCTTGGCGTCCTTCGCGGCCTCCAGCGCCTCCTCGAAGAGGTCACCGTCGACCCCGAGCACCGTCTTGCCGAACATCTGGATGAGGCGGCGGTAGGAGTCCCAGGCGAAGCGCTCGTCGCCCGCCTGTGCGGCGAGGCCGACGACCGAGGCGTCGGAGAGGCCGATGTTGAGGACCGTGTCCATCATGCCGGGCATCGAGAACTTCGCGCCGGAGCGTACGGAGACCAGGAGCGGGTCGTCGGCCTGGCCGAGGTTCTTGCCCATCCGCCGCTCGAGCGCCGCGAGGTGCGCGCTGACCTCGTCGCGCAGCTCGGCCGGCGAGTCACCGCTGTCGAGGTAGACCTTGCAGGCCTCGGTGGTGATGGTGAAGCCCGGAGGGACGGGCAGCCCGAGGTTGGTCATCTCGGCGAGGTTGGCACCCTTGCCGCCCAGAAGATCCTTCAGATCCTTGTTGCCCTCGGTGAAGTCGTAGACGAACTTCTGGGGGTCTTTGTTTTCCGACACGGGTCTCGACTCCTCGAGGACGCGGTGGCTGCCCTGACGGCGAGGAACATACCCAGATCGAAGGTGTCTGGGTACGGCCACTTGCGCGTCGTGAGGCCTCAACCACCCGTCCGCCAGCAGATCGAAAGTAACGCGCGGGTGCCACCACAGGAGAGGAGTCATTCACTCCTTGAAGCCAAGGTGACGGAGAGTGCGCCACATGACCGGATTCCCGCACGCGCAGTAGCCGATGCTTTGATCGATCAAAGTAAACGCACCTGGCACCCAGTGCCATCATTTGAGAAGTACAGCCGCCGAGAGCGCGCTCATCTGAGCCGAACGCCTCTCAGGGGTGGCGAGAATCACGCCGCCACGTGCGCTCAGATGTCACGATCCGGACGCCCACAGGTCGACACCTGGTCACTCTCGGGCCGCGCGGCGAGCACGGAAGGTGATTCCCGCCGCCCGAAAGGAGAGCGGGCCCACACGACTGACCCCGAATCGCGGAGGATCACCCCGGAACTCATGAAAAAGCCCGCTCATCCGAGCGGGCTCTCGGCGGGGCACCCGGTGCCCCGCCGTCGCGGGCGACTCTCAGCCGCCCGAGGTGTCCAGCTCCGCGTCGGCGCCGACGCCCGCGCAGTCGTACGGGTCCTTGAGCCAGCCGTCCGGCAGCGCCACCCGGTTGTTCCCGGAGGTGCGCCCGCGAGGGCCGTCCGCGCCGTCGGGCCAGGGCTGGTCCAGGTCCAGCTCCTGGAGCTGTCCGCCCAGCTCCTCCAGCGACGAGGTGACGGCGAGCCTCCGGCGCATGTCCGAGCCGACCGCGAAGCCCTTGAGGTACCAGGCGACGTGCTTCCGGAAGTCGATCACTCCACGGCTCTCGTCCCCGATCCACTCCCCCAGCAGCGTCGCGTGGCGCAGCATCACGTCAGCGACCTCGCGCAGGGCCGGAGCCTGCCTGCTGCCCGTGCCCTCGAAGGCGCTGACCAGGTCACCGAAGAGCCAGGGGCGGCCCAGGCAGCCGCGGCCGACGACGACGCCGTCGCAGCCGGTCTCCCGCATCATCCGCAGGGCGTCGTCCGCGCTCCAGATGTCGCCGTTGCCGAGGACGGGGATCTCGGGGACGTGCTCCTTGAGGCGCGCGATGGCGTCCCAGTCGGCCGTGCCGCCGTAGTGCTGGGCGGTGGTCCTGCCGTGCAGGGCGACCGCGGTGATGCCCTCCTCGACGGCGATACGGCCCGCGTCGAGATAGGTCGTGTGGTCGTCGTCGATGCCCTTGCGCATCTTGATGGTGACCGGGAGGTCGCCCGCCTGAGCCACTGCCTCGCGGAGGATCGCCCGCAGCAGGGGCCGCTTGTACGGGAGGGCCGAGCCGCCGCCCTTGCGGGTGACCTTGGGGACCGGGCAGCCGAAGTTCAGGTCGATGTGGTCGGCGAGGTCCTCGTCGACGATCATGCGGACCGCCTTGCCGACGGTCACCGGGTCCACTCCGTACAGCTGGATGGAGCGCGGGGTCTCGCTCGCGTCGAAGTGGATGAGCTGCATGGTCTTCTCGTTGCGCTCGACCAGCGCCCGCGTCGTGATCATCTCGCTGACGAACAGGCCCTTGCCTCCCGAGAACTCTCGGCACAGGGTGCGGAAGGGCGCGTTGGTGATGCCGGCCATGGGGGCGAGCACGACCGGCGGCCGCACGGTGTGCGGGCCGATCCGGAGCTGTGGGAGGGCAGGGGCGAGCGTGGTCATGGACCCATTGTCCCGTACGCGGGCGGCGGCGCGGATGGTGCCCGTTCAGGCTGTGGTGAAGGTCGCGGCGGAGAGGCCGGCGGAGCTCGCGGCCGGGGGCCCGGCGGAGAGCCCGGGAGTTGCGGAGGATCTTGGTGCGGCCGGGGTGGGCGGCACGGGCGCGGGCCCGGATCACGAGGTGATCCGGGCCCGCGCCGTACGGGTGGTGCGTGGTGCGAGGAGGTCAGCTCTCGGCCGGTGCGTCCTGCGCCGGCGCCGTCTGGGCGGCCGCACGCTCGCGCATCTTGCGCACCAGCTCCTGCTTCTTGTCCTCGGCCGCCTTGCGGTCGTTGTCGCGGGCGGGGCCCGCGCCCTGCTGTTCGGCGCGGGACAGCTTCTTGCGCTGTCCGCCGACGCCGAGGAGGTTGTTGCGGCTCTTGGCCACGGGGTCTCCCATTCGTAGTGAGGTGGTGAGGATGACGAGTCGTGTATCGATCCGATGGGCGACGGGCGGTCGGGCCCGTCGCGCGCTCACTCGTAGATCTGGAAGAACGAAGACATGGCAGAGAAGGTACCCCGGACGAAGGGGCTCCTCATCCGGTTATTTCCGGCCACACACGCTCCGGGCTCAGGCGGTCGGGTCGACCGTGGCCTGGTGGGCCTCGGTCAGGTGCTCCTCGGCCTTGAGCCAGGGCAGGAACTGAGCCCCCTTGCGCCATCCGCAGGTGCCACAGGCCAGCTGCCGCTGCATCCCCGACTTCCTTACGTGGACGACGTGTTCACGGCCGTGCTGGTCCCATCTGCTGACCTTGCTCGTGGTCATGGACGGCATCGGGGCCTCCCCTGTGGACGAGTGGGCCCAGTCTGCACGAGGCCCCCGGTTCCGTGCGCCGGAACCGGGGGCTTCGTGGGGGCTTCGTTATGAACGCGGGTGCGGTCAGCAGCCCAGCAGGCGGGAGCCGAGGTAGCCCTGGATCTGGTCCAGGGAGACGCGCTCCTGCTTCATCGTGTCGCGCTCGCGCACGGTCACCGCGTTGTCGTCGAGGGTGTCGAAGTCGACGGTGACGCAGAACGGCGTGCCGATCTCGTCCTGGCGGCGGTAGCGGCGGCCGATGGCGCCCGCGTCGTCGAACTCGATGTTCCAGTTCTGCCGCAGGTCGGCGGCGAGGCCCTTGGCCTTCGGCGACAGCTGCGGGTTGCGGGACAGCGGGAGGACCGCGACCTTGACCGGCGCCAGGCGCGGGTCGAGGCGCATCACGGCGCGCTTCTCCATGACGCCCTTGGCGTTGGGCGCCTCGTCCTCGTTGTACGCGTCGAGGAGGAAGGCCAGCATCGAGCGGCCGACACCGGCCGCGGGCTCGATGACGTACGGCGTGTAGCGCTCGCCCTTCTCCTGGTCGAAGTAGAAGAGGTCCGTGCCGGAGGCCTTGGAGTGAGCCTTGAGGTCGTAGTCCGTGCGGTTGGCGACGCCCTCGAGCTCGCCCCACTCGCTGCCGCCGAAGCGGAAGCGGTACTCGATGTCAGCGGTGCGCTTGGAGTAGTGGGAGAGCTTCTCCTGCGGGTGCTCGAACCACCGCATGTTCTCCTCGCGCATGCCGAGACCGGTGTACCAGTTCCAGCGCTGCTCCATCCAGTACTCCTGCCACTGCTCGTCCTCGCCCGGCTTGACGAAGAACTCCATCTCCATCTGCTCGAACTCGCGCGTGCGGAAGATGAAGTTGCCCGGAGTGATCTCGTTCCGGAAGGACTTGCCCATCTGCGCGATGCCGAACGGCGGCTTCTTGCGGGAGGTCTGCTGCACCTGGCCGAAGTTGGTGAAGATGCCCTGGGCGGTCTCGGGGCGCAGGTAGGCGACCGAGCCGGAGTCCTGGGTCGGGCCGAGGTGGGTGGAGAGCAGTCCCGAGAACGCCTTGGGCTCGGTGAACGTGCCCTTGTTCCCGCAGTTGGGGCAGTTGAGGTCGGCCAGGCCGTTCACGGGCGGCTTGCCGTGCTTCTCCTCGTACGCCTCCTCCAGGTGGTCGGCGCGGTAGCGCTTGTGACAGGAGGTGCACTCGGTGAGCGGGTCGGAGAAGGTGGCGACGTGGCCGGAGGCCACCCAGACCTCGGGGGCCAGGATGACCGAGGAGTCGATGCCGACCACGTCCTCGCGCGCGGTCACCATGTAACGCCACCACTGGCGCTTGAGGTTCTCCTTCAGCTCGACGCCCAGCGGCCCGTAGTCCCACGCGGCCCGCTGGCCGCCGTAGATCTCACTGCAGGGGTAGACGAAGCCACGGCGCTTGCTCAGGCTGACGATGGTGTCGATCTTGTCGGCGGCCACGGTGCTCTCTTCATTACGACGGCGGAACTGGACAGGGACGGCGCGCGACGCCTCGACGGAGGTGGTGATCGGGAGACGGGCGGGCGAATACCCCAGATTACCGGCGGGCGCACCCTCTGGATCAAATCGGTGGGGCGCATCGCGGTCACCGGGTTCGGTACCGGGCATCTCATCAGCCTTGTTGACAATCGTTTCCACTTTTGTTGAAAATGACTGTCATGAACGTACGCCGCCTCATACCCACAGCCGCCGTCGCCGGAGCAGTCGCCCTCGGCCTCACCGCGCTCTCCGCCTGTTCCTCCTCGGACGCGGCCGAAGGCGGGTCCGACGGCAAGCTGGACGTGGTGGCGTCCTTCTACCCGATGCAGTTCCTGGCCGAGGAGATCGGCGGGTCGCACGTCTCCGTGACCACGTTGACCAAGCCGGGCACCGAGCCCCACGACCTGGAGCTCTCCCCCCGGCAGGTGGGCGGTCTGAGCGACGCCGACTACATCCTGTTCCTCAAGGGCGTCCAGCCCGCCGTCGACGACGCGGTCGCGCAGGCCGGTGTCGAGAACACGGTCGACGCGGCGAAGCTCACCACGCTCGAGAAGCACGGCTCCGAGGTCGGCCACGACCACGGCCACGAGGAGGGCGAGGAGCACGGCGGCGAGGAGGAGGCCGGACTCGACCCGCACATCTGGCTGGACCCCGTGAAGTACGCCGAGGTCGCCGAGGGTGTCGGCAAGTCCCTGGAGAAGGCCGATCCCGACCACGCCGCGGACTACCGTGAGAACACGGACGCCCTGGTCACCGAGCTGAACGCCCTGAACACGGCGTACGAGACCGGGCTCAAGGACACCGCCACCAAGACGTTCATCACCACCCACTCCGCCTTCGGGTACCTCGCCGAGCGCTACGGCCTCACCCAGGAGGGCATCGCCGGCCTCGACCCCGAGGCCGAGCCCAGCCCCGCCCGGATCGACGAGATCCACCACGTCGCCGAGGAGGCCGAGGCCACCACGGTGTTCTTCGAGACGCTCGCCAGCGACAGGACCGCCAGGACCCTGGCGAACGACCTGGGTCTGAAGACCGGCGTCCTGGACCCGCTGGAGGGAATCACCGGCAAGTCCGCGGGTGCTGACTACATCGAGGTCATGGAGTCCAACCTGACCGCGCTGAAGAAGGCCCTCGGCGCGAAGTGACCCGAGCAACACCCGAACCCGTCGCAGCACCGGAGGCGATCGTGCCCGACCCCAGTACGCCAGAACCCGTGATCAGCATGCGCGGAGCCACGGCGACGCTCGGCTCGCGCCCGGTGCTGCGCGGTGTCGACCTCACCGTCCACCGCGGCGAGGTCGTGGCCCTGCTGGGGGCCAACGGCTCCGGCAAGTCCACCGCCGTGCGCTCCGTCATCGGCCAGGTGCCGCTGACCGGCGGCACCGTGGAGCTGTTCGGAACGCCGCTGCGCCGCTTCCGCCGGTGGGCCCGCATCGGATACGTGCCGCAGCGCACCACGGCGGCGGGCGGCGTCCCCGCCACGATCCGCGAGGTCGTCGCCTCAGGGCGGCTGTCGGTCACGAGGCTGAGGCCGCCCGGCAGGGCGGACCGGGCGGCCGTGGACCGGGCCATCGAGCTCGTCGGCCTCACGGACCGCGCCAAGGACTCCGTGGACGCCCTCTCCGGCGGCCAGCACCAGCGGGTCCTGATCGCCCGCGCGCTCGCCTCCGAGCCCGAGGTGCTGATCATGGACGAGCCGATGGCCGGCGTCGACCTGGCCAGCCAGGAGATCCTCGCCACGACGCTGCGCGAGCAGGTCGCCGGCGGGGCGACGGTGCTGCTCGTCCTGCACGAGCTCGGCGCCCTGGAGCCGCTCATCGACCGGGCGATCGTCCTGCGCGACGGCTGCGTCATGCACGACGGACCGCCCCCCGAAGCCCTGGGACAGCACGCGCTGCCCGGTCACGACCACGTACACCCCCACGCGGCCACCGAGCCCGTCCGGACGGGACTGCTGAGCTGATCATGCTGGAATTCCTGAACCCCCCCTTCATGCAGCGGGCCCTGATCGCCGCCGTCCTGGTCGGCATCACCGCCCCCGCCATCGGCATCTACCTGGTCCAGCGCCGCCAGGCCCTGATGGGCGACGGGATCGGCCATGTCGCCATGACCGGCGTCGGCCTCGGCTTCCTGCTCTCCACCAACCCCGTCTGGATGGCGACGCTCGTCGCCGTGGCCGGTTCCGTCGTGATGGAGCTGATCCGCTGGTACGGGCGCACCCGGGGCGACATCGCCCTGGCCATGCTGTTCTACGGCGGCATGGCGGGCGGGGTGATGCTGATCAACCTCTCGGACACCGGCTCGAACGCCAACCTGACCTCGTTCCTCTTCGGCTCCCTGTCGACCGTCTCCGACGAGGACGTCACCACGATCGCCGTACTGGCCGCCTTCGTCGTACTGGTCACGGTGGGGCTGCGGCGGCAGCTGTTCGCGGTCAGCCAGGACGAGGAGTTCGCCCGGGTCACGGGACTGCCGGTGCGCGCGATCAACCTGCTGGTCGCGGTGACGGCCGCGGTCACCGTCACGGTGGCGATGCGGGTCGTCGGCCTGCTGCTGGTCAGCGCGCTGATGGTGGTGCCGGTCGCCGCGGCGCAGCAGATCTCGAAGTCCTTCAGGGTGACGTTCGTCCTGGCCGTCGTCATCGGTACGGCCGTCACTCTCGCGGGCACCGTGACCTCGTACTACCAGGACGTGCCCCCCGGTGCGACGATCGTGCTGCTGGCCATCGCCGCGTTCGTCGTGCTCACCGCGCTCGCCACGCCGCTGGCCCGCAGGCGGGCCAGGAGCCGCGGGGCGGAGGCGGACCGGTGCACCCTTGAGGTACCGGCCGCCCGCCCGGCCAAGGACGACGTGCAGGTGTGACCGTGACCCCGGGACGGGCTGGCACAATGGCCCGACATATGTACGGGCGACACGAGGAGGCAGCTGTGGCCACGGCGCCGATCAGTGGCACGAACGCGGCCCCGGTACGGGGCCGGTCCACCCGGCAGCGGGCGGCGGTCGCGGCGGCGCTCGACGAGGTCGACGAGTTCCGCAGCGCCCAGGACCTGCACGACGTGCTGAAGCACCGGGGCGACTCGGTCGGACTGACCACGGTCTACCGCACGCTTCAGTCCCTCGCCGACGCCGGCGAGGTCGACGTCCTGCGTACGACCGACGGCGAAGCCGTCTACCGGCGCTGCTCGACCGGCGACCACCATCACCACCTGGTCTGCCGCGTCTGCGGCAAGGCCGTCGAGGTCGAGGGGCCCGCCGTGGAGCAGTGGGCGGAGACCATCGCCTCGCAGCACGGCTATGTGAACGTGGCCCACACGGTGGAGATCTTCGGGACCTGCGCGGACTGCGCCGAGCGGAGCTGACCGCCGGCGGGGGCCCGCACCGGGCCCCCGCCGTCACGCTCAGCTCTTGGTGATCTCCTCGGCGCCGCCGAAGCGCCGGTCGCGCCGGGCGAACTCCAGGCAGGCGTTCCAGAGGTCGCGGCGGTCGAAGTCCGGCCACAGGACGTCCTGGAAGACCATCTCGGCGTACGCGCTCTGCCAGATCAGGTAGTTGGACGTGCGCTGCTCACCGCTGGGACGCACGAAGAGGTCCACGTCCGGCATGTCCGGGTAGTAGATGTACTTCGCGAACGTCTTCTCGTTGACCTTCGACGGGTCGAGCTTCCCGGCCGCCACGTCCTCGGCGATGCGCTGCGCCGCGTCGGCGATCTCGGCCCGGCCGCCGTAGTTGACGCAGAAGTACAGCGTCATCTTGTCGTTGCCCTTGGTCTGCTCCTGGGCGACCTGGAGCTCCTGGACGACGGACTTCCACAGCTTCGGCATGCGGCCGACCCAGCGGATCCGGATGCCGAGCTCGTCCATCTCGTCGCGGCGGCGGCGGATGACGTCCCGGTTGAAGTTCATGAGGAACTTCACCTCGTCCGGCGAACGCTTCCAGTTCTCCGTGGAGAAGGCGTACAGCGAGAGGTTCTTGACGCCCATCTCGATGCAGCCCTTGAGGACGTCCATGACGACGCCCTCGCCGACCTTGTGGCCCTCGGTGCGCGGCAGGCCCCGCTCCTTGGCCCAGCGGCCGTTCCCGTCCATCACGATCGCGACGTGCTTGGGAACGAGCTCACCGGGGATCTTCGGCGGGGTGGCGCCGGAGGGGTGCGGCTCGGGGGTCTTGTACTCACGCCTGTTACGGCCGCCGAGCATCCCGCGTACTGCCATGGGCTTCTCTCGTCTCCCTCTGTCACTTCTCTACGTACCGCAGCGAGCGCAGGCCGCGCTCCAGATGCCAGTGCAGGTAGGCGGACACGAGTCCGCTCCCCTCCCTGACATGGCGCGCCTCGGACGCGTCCGCCGTCTCCCAGTCACCGGTGAGCAACGCGCTCAGCAGTCCGACGGCCTCCGCCGAGGGTACGACGCTCCCGGGCACCCGGCAGTCGCCGCATATGACGCCTCCCCCCGCGACGGAGAAGAACCGGTTCGGTCCGGGCATGCCGCACTTGGCGCAGTCGTCGAAGCTGGGCGCGTAGCCGTTGACGGCGAGGGAGCGCAGCAGGAACGCGTCCAGGATGAGATTCGGCGCGTGCTCGGCGCGTGCGAGGGTGCGCAGCCCGCCGACGAGCAGGAGGTACTGCTGGACCGCGGGCTCGCCCTCGTGGTCGGTGAAGCGCTCGGCGGTCTCCAGCATCGCGGTGCCCGCGGTGTACCGGGCGTAGTCGGAGACGATGCCGCCGCCGTACGGGGCGATCGTCTCGCTCTGGGTGCACAGGGGGAGGCCGCGGCCGACGAGCTCGCTGCCGCGCGCGAAGAACTGCACGTCCACGTGGGAGAAGGGTTCGAGGCGCGCACCGAATTTGGACTTGGTGCGGCGCACCCCGCGCGCCACGGCACGCACCCGCCCGTGGCCCCGGGTCAGGATCGTGATGATCCGGTCGGCCTCGCCCAGCTTCTGCGTACGCAGCACGACGCCGTCGTCCCGGAACAAGCTCATGCGCCCATTGTCGCGCACCGGGGCGCCGGCCCGCGGAGGGGCTTCCAGGACCGGTGCGGGGGCCCCGGGCGCGGGCGTCCGCCCCGGAAGGCCCGGCAGGGCTCAAGCGGGGCCTACGACGGCGTACGCGCCGCCTCCAGGAGCTTCGCCGTGTCGGCGGGGCAGAGCTGGAGCGCGCCGCCCACCGTCGTCAGCACATGGCGCTCCGCCTGGGTGTACGGGCCGTCGGCGAGCGCGATCCTGGCGCCCCGCAGCAGGATCGCCTCGCGGCCGGGGACGGCCAGGTGCGGCGCGAGGGGTTTCAGGACCTCGTGGAGCTCGATGGCGAGGGCGGGCCCGCAGGCCTCGGCCGCGGGGTCGGCCCCGTCCCCGCGTCCGGTGTCCGCCGCGAGCACCTCGACGATGGTGAAGAGCTGTTCCTGGGAGCAGTCGTCGAGGCCGGCGTCGCGGACGGTGGCCGCCGCGGTCTCCAGGACGGTGCGGGAGGTGGTGCCGCCCGCGGCCAGCACGGCCAGGGTGACCGTGTGCACGGCCTCCCGCAGCATGCCGGAGAAGCGGGTGGTGGTGGGGTGGTCGAGGGTGTCGGGCGCGAAGTGCGTCCCGCAGGCCGCGCAGGCGACGACGGGCCCCGCGCTGCCCCGGGCCAGCAGCGGCAGTCCGAGGACGGTGAAGCGGTGTCGGCCGGTGAGACGCCGGTAGTTGCGGTCGCCTCCGCAGCACGGGCAGAAGAACTCGCCGTCACCGACGGTGTCCCAGACGGTACGGATGCCGTAGATGCGCAGTCTCAGGGCGCGTTGTCCTTTGGCTGTCCGCACGTCGCACACCTCCGTAACGCCACGGCAACATTGCCGCGTTGGACGTGATGTTAGCCACATGCGTGATGTGACGTCAGTATCCCGTAGGTCAAATCACCGGGAGATGGCCGAACCCCGTCCACCCTCGGCGGGTGAACGGGGCTCTCGGGCCGGGCAGTTCAGTGGCGTATCCGACGTTTGTCCGGAATGCCGCTCGACTGTGTCAGCGGGTCGCGCGGTTGACCGCGGAGACGACCGCCTTGAGGGAGGCGCGCGTGGTGTTGGCGTCGATGCCGATGCCCCACAGCACCTTGCCGTCGATCGCGCACTCGATGTAGGAGGCGGCCTGGGCGCTCGCACCCTCGCTCATCGTGTGCTCGGTGTAGTCCAGCAGACGGGCGTCGATGCCGATGGCCTGCAGCGCCTCGAAGAAGGCGGAGATCGGGCCGTTGCCCGTGCCGGTCAGCACGGTGTCGGCACCGTCGACGGTGGCCTCGACGGTGATCGTGTCCTGGCCGTCCGAACCGGTCGTCGTCTGGCCGGAGCGGATCTGCACGCGCCCCCAGGCGTTCTCGGGGTTGGGCAGGTACTCGTCCTGGAACGTGGACCAGATCTGGGAGGGCGTGACCTCGCCGCCCTCGGCGTCGGTCTTGGCCTGAATGATCCGGGAGTACTCGATCTGCATCCGGCGCGGCAGGTCCAGCTTGTGGTCGTTCTTCAGGACATAGGCGATCCCGCCCTTGCCGGACTGCGAGTTGACGCGGATGACGGCCTCGTAGGAGCGGCCGACGTCCTTCGGGTCGATCGGCAGGTACGGCACCGCCCACTCGATGTCGTCGACGGTCTTCCCCTGGGAGGCGGCGTCGGCCTCCATGGCGTCGAAGCCCTTCTTGATGGCGTCCTGGTGGGAGCCGGAGAAGGCCGTGTAGACCAGGTCGCCCGCGTAGGGGTGGCGCGGGTGGACCTCCATCTGGTTGCAGTACTCGCTGGTGCGGCGGATCTCGTCGATCTGCGAGAAGTCGATCTGCGGGTCGACGCCCTGCGAGAAGAGGTTCATGCCCAGGGTGACCAGGTCGACGTTGCCGGTGCGCTCGCCCTGGCCGAACAGGCAGCCCTCGATACGGTCGGCCCCCGCCATGATCGCCAGCTCGGCGGCGGCGACCGCGGTGCCCCGGTCGTTGTGCGGGTGGACCGACAGGCAGACGTAGGGGCGGCGGGTCAGGTTGCGCGACATCCACTCGAAGCGGTCCGCGTGGGTGGACGGTGTCGAGCGCTCCACGGTGGCGGGCAGGTTCAGGATGATCTCGCGGCCCTCCTCGGGCTGCCAGACGTCACAGACCGCCTCGCAGACCTCCAGGGCGAAGTCCAGCTCGGTGTCGGTGAAGATCTCCGGGCTGTACTGGTAGCCGAAGACCGTCTCGTCGCCCAGGATCTTGTCCGCGTACTCCATGACCAGGCGGGTGCCGTCCACGGCGATCTGCTTGACCTCCTCCTTCGAGCCGCGGAAGACCACGCGGCGGAAGGTGGGCGCGGTGGCGTTGTACAGGTGGACCGTGGCGCGCCGCGCGCCGACCAGCGATTCGACGGTGCGCTCGATCAGTTCCTCACGGGCCTGCGTCAGGACGGAGATCGTCACGTCCTCGGGGATCGCGCCCTCTTCGATGATGGAGCGCACGAAGGCGAAGTCGGTCTCGCCGGAGGACGGGAAGCCGACCTCGATCTCCTTGTAGCCCATACGTACGAGCAGGTCGAACATCTCGCGCTTGCGGGCCGGCGACATGGGGTCGATCAGGGCCTGGTTGCCGTCACGCAGGTCGGTGGACAGCCAGCGGGGGGCCCGCGTGATGCGGTTGTCCGGCCAGGTGCGGTCGGAGATGTCCACGGCCTCGTAGCCGCGGTACTTGTGGACCGGCATCCCGGAGGGCTTCTGCAGCTGCCCGGCATTGGTCACGGGGGTGGGTCCACCGACGGGGACGTCGTTGTGCACGGGGGAATTCACTGCGGTCATGGCGTACGGCTCCTCTGAGGTCCAGCAGGGCGGCCGACTGTGTCGCTGCAACAGCGAACTCCGCGGGGAGGGAGTCGGCCTACGACTACAGGCCCTCGCCGCGGCAGCTAAGAAGGAGCAGCCCGAAACGCATGATGCGGCAACAGTAACCGAGGAGCGCCCGATACGTCGGTCCGTATCAGTATGCGGGATCGAGGCCGCGTGAAGGCAGAACGGTGATACATCACTCTATTTCGTCAATCACAGTCGCAACCAGTGACAGTGCGGTGACGGAGTGCCACAGTCATTTGCATGCAGCCTCGACCGAACAACGGGTTCCAGCCCGTCTTCTGCACCATCGTGCCGCCCCACGTCCTCGACAAGCTGTCCCAGGCAGACGACCCGCTCCTGGCCGAACCCGCACGGCGGACCCTGGAGGCCGACGGAGCCCGGCGCCACCACCGACGGGTGACCGCGCTGGCCTGGACGCCCCAGGCCGCCCGCACCTCCGCCCCTGTCCCCACCAAGCCCCACCGGACCCTGCACGACTGCCGCCACGGCACGGACCTGCCGGGCGTGAAGGTCCGCGACGAGGGCGACGAGCCCACCCAGGACGCCAGCGTCAACCGCGCGTACGCGGGACTCGGCGCCACCTTCGACCTGCTGCTGACGGAGTACGGCCGCAGTTCGATCGACGGCAAGGGCCTGCCGCTCATCGGCTCCGTGCACTACGACGAGAAGTACAACAACGCGTTCTTCGACGGCGAGCAGATGGTCTTCGGGGACGGCGACGGGGAGATCTTCCTCGACTTCACCGTGGCCATCGACGTGATCGCCCACGAGCTGGCGCACGGGCTGACCCAGTACACCGCCAACCTGGCGTACGAAGGCCAGTCGGGCGCGCTCAACGAGTCCGTGTCCGACGTCTTCGGCTCCCTGGTCAAGCAGTACTCGCTGGGCCAGAGCGCGGACCAGGGCGACTGGCTGATCGGCGCGGGGCTGCTCGCCCCCAGGGTCAGCGGCGTGGCCCTGCGCTCGATGAAGGCTCCGGGCACGGCGTACGACGACGACGTGCTCGGCAAGGACCCGCAGCCCGCGTCGATGGACGACTACGTCGAGACGGACGAGGACAACGGCGGGGTCCACATCAACTCCGGCATCCCCAACCGGGCCTTCTACCTGCTGGCCACCGCCCTCGGCGGCAACGCCTGGGAGAGGGCCGGCCGGATCTGGTTCGACGTGCTGACCGGGGGCGAGCTGGCCCAGGACGCGTCGTTCACGGACTTCGCCAAGCTCACCGTCGCGGCCGCGCAGCACAGGTTCGGGGAGGGCGACGAGGCCGAGGCGGTGCTGAAGGCGTGGTCGGAGGTGGGCGTGCCGACCCGCTGAACGGGTAGGGAACGCGGGACCGTCCGGGCCGGGTCAGTCAGGAGCCAGCACGCATGCGCATTCAGGTGAGCCGGACCGGCGGTTTCGCCGGCATCGCACGCCACGGCGAGGTCGAGACCGCGGGACGGCCCGACGCCGCCGAGTGGGAGGCCCTGGCCGAGACGGTGCTCGCCGCCGGCCAGGGCGGCCCTGCGGCGGGTGGTGTGCCGGACGGCTTCCGCTACCGGATCACCGTGGGCGACCGGACGGTCAAGTGCGCGGACCCCCGGTTGACCGAGGCGCAGCGGACGCTGATCTCGCGGGTCCTGAAAGAGGGCGCGTAGTCCGGGCTCCGCAGAAGAGGCGTGTACCACGGGCCCTGAGCGCCTTACGGAGAGCGGGGCCCGGGGCCTGGGCGCCTTCGGAGAGTGGGGGCCCGGGTCCGCCCCGGCTCCTTTCGGAGAACGGGGCCCTGGTCCGCCCCCGGAACCCCGGCTCGCGCCGCCGCTTCGGGATCACCCGCCACGCCGCACTCGCGCCCCCGCCCCAGGGGCCTCAGCGGCTTCGCGCTACTGCGCCGACCTCCGGCCGCCGCTCCGCGGCCCCGCTCAGAACCCCAGCTTGCGCAGCTGCTTCGGATCGCGCTGCCAGTCCTTGGCGACCTTCACGTGCAGGTCCAGGAAGACCGGCGTGCCCAGCAGCGCCTCGATGTGCTTGCGCGACTTCGTGCCGACGTCCTTGAGCCGCTGGCCCTTCGGGCCGATGATGATGCCCTTCTGGCTGGGCCGCTCGATGTAGACGTTCGCGTGGATGTCCAGCAGCGGCTTGTCCGCCGGCCGGTCCTCGCGCGGGAGCATCTCCTCGACGACGACCGCGATGGAGTGCGGCAGTTCGTCCCGCACACCTTCCAGCGCGGCCTCGCGGATGAGCTCGGCGACCATGACCATCTCGGGCTCGTCGGTGAGGTCGCCCTCCGGATAGAGCGGCGGGCTCTCCGGCAGGAGCGGGGCGATGAGGTCGGCGAGCAGGCTCACCTGCTGGTCCTTGACCGCGGAGACCGGGATGATCTCCGCCCACTCGAAGCCGAGCTCGTCCGCGAGCGCGGAGACGGCGAGCAACTGCTCGGCGAGCGCCTTGGACTCGACCAGGTCGGTCTTGGTGATGATCGCGATCTTCGGGGTCTTCTTGATCCCCGCGAGTTCCTTGACGATGAACTTGTCGCCGGGGCCGAGCTTCTGGTCGGCGGGCAGGCAGAAGCCGATGACGTCCACCTCGGCCCAGGTGGTCCGTACGACGTCGTTCAGCCGCTCGCCGAGCAGCGTGCGCGGCTTGTGGAGGCCGGGCGTGTCCACCAGGATCAGCTGGGCGTCGTCGCGGTGCACGATCCCCCGCACCGTGTGCCTGGTGGTCTGGGGGCGGTTCGAGGTGATCGCCACCTTCTGACCGACCAGAGCGTTCGTGAGGGTGGACTTGCCCGCGTTGGGGCGGCCCACGAAGCAGGCGAAGCCGGCCCGGTGGGGGGCGGTGTTCTCAGCCTGCTGCGCAGCAGCTTCTGTGTTCGGTCGAGCGCTCATGGCGCCCATTCTCCCCGATCCGGGCGGCGGCGGTGCACAGCAGGGCGCAGCCGCCCCGAATCAGCCCGCGGACACCGTCGACCGGAGCGTGCCGTCGGGACCCGCGAGCAGCACGGGTGTGTCCGGACCTCCCAGGTCACGGACGGCGGCCCGGTCGGCGTGCGAGGCGGCGCCGGCCTCGGAGACGACGGCCGCCGCCTCCAGGGACGTGGCGCCGCCGGCCACCGCCATCGCGACCGCGGTCTGCAGCGCGGAGAGCCTCAGCGACTCCAGGTCCACGGTGCCGGCGGCGTACGTACGTCCCGTCTCGTCCCGGACCGCCGCACCCTCCGGCACTCCGTTGCGGGCGCGGACGCTGCGCGCCAGCGTGACGATCTTGCGGTCCTCGGGGCCGAGGTCGGTGCTCTCAGTCATGTGCTGAGCATACGAAGAGAGCGGGTACCTGCCGCACGACGGGGTCCGCTCGTCCCGGGACGGGTTCCGGTACCGGTCCGGGAGGTGGGCCGGGACGGGCATCCAGGCGTCGCAGAGGCTGCTGAGGCCGTCACACATGCCCGTGTGGGCCTGGACCGACCTCGGGGGGCGGGGCCCGATCGAGCCCGGCCTGCACAAGGGGCTACGGCCGGTCCAGGCGGAGCCGTTGCGCCTTCGGGAGCCCGGCGACCACCAGGTCGTAGCTGTCCTCCACGAGCTCCCGGACCATGCGGTCCGGGAGCTCGGCGACCGTCACGGTGTTCCAGTGCCTCTTGTTGAGGTGCCAGCCGGGGACGATCGCGGTGTGCTCCTTGCGGAGCCGCAGCGCCTCGTCCGGATCGCACTTGAGGCTGACCTTGAGGGGCGGCGCGTCGAGCGCGCTGAGGGCGAACACCTTGCCCAGGACCTTGAAGACCGAGGCCTCGGGCCCGAAGGGGAACTCCTCCGTGCTCGCGTTGAACTCCAGGCAGAACGCGCGCAGCTGCTCGGGGGTCATGCCGCCTCCGATCCCTCCGGTTCGACCAGCACCGTGACGATCTTGTTCCTGCGGCCCGCCGGGGATTCCGCGGTGAGCCGGAGCTTGCGCCCGTCGGGGAGGTCGACGATCGAGGAGGCGCCGGAGATCGGGACCCGCCCGAGCGCCTTGGCCAGCAGGCCGCCGACCGTCTCCACGTCCTCGTCGTCGTACGCGTCGAGGCCGAACAGCTCCCCGAGGTCGCCGATGTCGAGCCGTGCGGTCACCCGGAAGCAGCCGTTCTCCAGCTCCTGGACCGGCGGGAGTTCGCGGTCGTACTCGTCGGTGATCTCGCCGACGATCTCCTCGAGGATGTCCTCGATGGTGACGATGCCGGCCGTGCCGCCGTACTCGTCGATGACGACGGCCACGTGGCTGCGGTCCTGCTGCATCTCGCGCAGCAGGTCACCGGCGTTCTTCGTGTCGGGGACGAAGGCCGCGGGGCGCATCGCCGTGGAGACCAGGTCGGCCTCCGCCTCACGGTTGATGTGTGTCTTGCGGACCAGGTCCTTGAGGTAGACGATCCCGACGATGTCGTCCTCGTTCTCCCCGGTGACCGGGACGCGGGAGAAGCCGGAGCGCAGCGCGAGGGTCAGTGCCTGCCGGACCGTCTTGTACCGCTCGATGCAGACGAGGTCGGTGCGGGGCACCATGACCTCGCGCACGAGGGTGTCGCCGAGCTCGAACACCGAGTGCACCATGCGGCGTTCGTCGTCCTCGATGAGCGACTCCTGCTCGGCGAGGTCGACCATCGCGCGCAGTTCGGCCTCACTGGCGAAGGGGCCCTTGCGGAAGCCCTTGCCCGGGGTGAGCGCGTTGCCGAGGAGGATCAGCAGCTGCGGTACAGGCCCCATGATCCTGGCCAGGGGCAGCAGGACGTACGCCGCCGCCGTGGCGGTGTTCAGCGGGTGCTGGCGGCCGATGGTGCGGGGCGAGACCCCGATGGCGACGTAGCTGACGAGGACCATGACCCCCATGGCGAGGGCCAGGGCCTGCCAGGTCTCGTCCAGTTCCTTGAGGCAGGCGTACGTGACGAGGACGCCGGCGGACATCTCGCAGGCCACCCGGACGAGCAGCGCCACGTTGAGGTAGCGGGTGGGGTCGGCGGCGACCTGCTCCAGCTTGGCGCTGCCGCGGCGCCCCGCCCGCACGGCCTCGGCGGCACGGAAGCTCGACGTACGCGCGATCCCGGCCTCGGCGCAGGCCGCGAGCCAGCCGACGATGATCAGCAGGACGGCGCCGGTGACGAGGGGGCCGCTCACGAGACCGTGGGGGCGGGGGACGGACCGGTCAGACCGCGCTCACCGCGCCAGCCGTCGACGATGGCCGCCTGGAGACCGAACATCTCGGCCTTCTCGTCCGGCTCCTCGTGGTCGTACCCGAGGAGGTGCAGCACCCCGTGGACGGTGAGGAGCTGGAGCTCCTCGTCCATGGAGTGCCGCGTCCCGGCGTCCTCGCCCTGCTTCTTCGCGACCTCCGGGCAGAGCACGATGTCACCGAGGAGCCCCTGCGGGGGCTCCTCGTCGTCCTTGGCCGGGGGACGGAGCTCGTCCATCGGGAAGGACATGACGTCCGTCGGGCCCGGGAGGTCCATCCACTGGATGTGGAGCTGCTCCATGGCGGCGGTGTCCACCACGATCACCGAGAGTTCGGACAGCGGATGGATCCGCATCCGGGCGAGGGCGTAGCGGGCGATGTCGAGGATCGCCTGCTCGTCGACCTCGGTTCCGGACTCGTTGTTGACGTCGATCGACATGGTGCGCTGCGACTACTTCCCGTTGCGGCCGGTGCGGCCCTCTGCGTTGTCGTACTTCTCGTACGCGTCGACGATACGGCCGACGAGCTTGTGCCGGACGACATCCTGGGAGGTGAGCCTGGAGAAGTGGACGTCCTCGACGCCGTCGAGGATCTCCTGGACCTGACGGAGACCGCTCTTGGTGCCTGTCGGCAGGTCGACCTGGGTGACGTCACCGGTGATGACGATCTTCGAGTCGAAGCCGAGACGGGTGAGGAACATCTTCATCTGCTCGGCGCTGGTGTTCTGCGCCTCGTCGAGGATGATGAACGCGTCGTTCAGGGTGTTGTGGGTCAGGAGGTAGTCCTGGGTCACATACAGCGAGTCCTCGGCCGCCACCTGGATGCATACCGCTTCCTCGCGCCCGGCGGGCTCGATGCTGTCGATGAAACGCACGGGCCTCCCGCCTCCGCCTGCCGTGTGGTAGGCGTCGCGCTTGCGTGCCAGGCGGAAGGGCTCGACGCCCTCGGGGAGACGGATGTCGAGAACGTGGGCGTCGTAGCGGTGGTGGACCTCGCGCCCCTTGGCCAGACCTGGCTTGCGACCCTCAGCCGGCCGGCGGCGTGTGTAGGCAACCCCTCCCAGTGACTGGACCAGGGAGATCACATCGTCCCGGAGCATGATCGACGCAGTGCTGTACTGCACGCGACACGTGCGCTGGGCCTGGGTGACCGGTCCGCCGTCCGCGTCGAGGAGACCCTGCAGCAGCGCCAGCCGAACATCGGCGGAGTTGTTCAGGTAGTCGTCCGGCACGAACTTGGAGTGGGAGCGGGTGCCCAGCAGCTCGAGCGCGCGGAGCGAACCTGTGACCGGATTCTCCAGCGTGACCACGTCACCAGGCGACTTCACCCGGTTGAGTACGTAGTCAGGCCCTGCCTTGTGCCGCACGGAGACTCCCGGGAGGGAGGCTTCCAGCGCCAGGGCGAGTTCCGGGTCATTCGTCGAGAACGAGGGGGTGGTGGACCCGGTCAGGCATCCGTCGCCCAGCATGAGGCCCAGTGCGTAGGGATCCATCGGGACCTCGCGCTCCGGCATACTGACGGGTGCTGTCAGCAACGGCAGCTCGTAGCGGCGCGCGTGCGCCGCGCGGAGGTTGCCGATCATTTCCTTGGTCTCCAGGACCCGCCACGGCTTGTCCCGGCGGCGGTCGGAGGCTGTCCGGACCGTCCACAGGTGGTCCCCGCAGCACAGCGTCCACGAACCGTCCTGAGCCGTGACCCGGTAGATGTCCTTCTCACCCTGCGGGTAGACCCCGAGTACCGGCGTAGGCGTCCCGTCGGAGCCGATGACCAGGTCCCCGACCTGGAGATCACCGATGGGGCGCCAGCCCTCAGGTGTGAGCACATTGGTGAAGACGGGCTGTGCCCTGCCACGCATATAGGCCAGCGGCGCGACCTCGATCGTGCCCGCGGCCATGAGCCGGGGGATCGAGTCGGGGTCGAGCATGTCGTGCAGGGCGTCGTAGAGCGGGCGCAGATACGGGTCGATCTTGTCGAAGAGCGTGCCGGGCAGGAAGCCGAGCCGCTCCCCCGCCTCGACGGCGGGCCTGGTCAGGATGATCCGGCTGACCTGCTTGGACTGCAGGGCCTGGACCGCCTTGGCCATGGCGAGGTAGGTCTTGCCGGTGCCCGCGGGGCCGATGCCGAAGACGATGGTGTGCTGGTCGATCGCGTCGACGTACCGCTTCTGGTTGAGCGTCTTGGGGCGGATCGTGCGGCCGCGGCTGGAGAGGATGTTCTGGGTGAGCACCTCGGCGGGAGTCTCGGTGCCGTCCCCGTCGCCGGTGCCGGCCGCCCTGAGCATGGCGATCGAGCGTTCCACAGCGTCCTCCGTCATCGGCTGCCCGGTGCGGAGCACCAGCACCATCTCGTCGAACAGGCGCTGGATCAGGGCGGTGTCCGCCGCGCTTCCAGTCGCGCTGATCTCGTTGCCCCGGACATGGATGTCGACGGCCGGGAACGCCGCTTCGATCACGCGCAGCAGCGAGTCGCCCGATCCCAGGAGCATCACCATGGGGTGTGCCGGCGGGATGCTGATCCGGGCCGTCGCCTGCGGCTGTGTGGGTGACTGAGTCATGGGCCGGCCCTCGGGCCTGCGCATACCTCCTGTTGCAGGGCCTTCGCTGCTCGACGGCCTCCGGAGTACCAGCGTACGACCCCGCACCGACAACGCCGAGAGAATTACCGTGTGATCATCTGTAGTTCACTGGCGGAAGCCGATGGTCGGCACCGCGCGGCGCAGGGGCCAGTCCCGGCTCGTGGCGGGCAGCAGTTCCTCGAGGAACGCGTAGCGCTCCAGCGCCGCCGGGTCCTGGTCGGCGCAGGTGCGCACCTGCTGCCACCAGCCGGCCACCTCCGACCATCCGGGTGCGGACAGCGACCCGCCGAACTCCTGTACGGAGAGGGCCGCCGTGAGTCCGGCGAAGGCGAGGCGGTCGGCGAGCGGCCAGCCCGCGAGCGTCCCGGTGACGAATCCGGCGACGAAGACGTCGCCCGCTCCGGTGGGGTCCAGTGCCTCCACCTCGATGGCGGGCACCTCGGCGGCCGTGCCGGTCGCCCGGTCCACCGCGTAGGCGCCTTCCGCCCCCAGGGTGACCACGGCAAGGGGAACCCGCTCGGCCAGTGCGTGGGCGGCCGCGCGCGGGCAGTCGGTGCGGGTGTAGCGCATGGCCTCCTCGGCGTTGGGGAGGAAGGCCTGGCAGTGCTCCAGGTCGGGCAGGGCGTCCAGGTCCCAGCGGCCGGTCTCGTCCCAGCCGACGTCGGCGAAGACCATCGCGCCGTTGCGGGCGGCTCCGGCGACCCAGGGCTCGCTGCGGCCCGGCGTCAGTGAGGCGACGGCGGCGCGGGCGCGCGGCGGGCAGTGCGGGAGCGTACGGCCGGGCACGGCGGAAGGGGCGGGCGCCGGGGCCTCGTGGCCGTGCGAGACCATGGTGCGCTCACCCTCGTACGCCATGGAGACGGTGACGGGTGAGTGCCAGCCGGGGACGGTGCGCGACATCGACAGGTCGATGCCCTCGCCCTGTTCGAGGGCGTCCCAGCAGTACTCGCCGTAGTGGTCGTCGCCGAACGCGGCGGCCAGCGAGGTGTGCAGACCGAGCCTGGCGAGTGCGGTGGCCATGTTGGCGACGCCCCCGGGACTGGAGCCCATTCCCCGGGCCCAGGACTCCGTCCCGCGCACCGGGGCGCTGTCCAGTCCGGTGAAGACGATGTCGAGGAAGACCGTGCCGGTCAGGAAGACGTCGCAGGCCGGATCCTGCGGGGCGCGCAGCCCGAGCAGCGGGTCGATGCCTGGATTGGCTGTGCTCACCGTGCGCTCCCCGGCCGTGGCAGTCCTGAACAGTGCGAGATCCGGCCAGTGTGCCGGATTCGTCCTCGCTTCCGGAGGGTCCGCGCCGCGGCGCGCATACTCACTCCCACCTGCATAAACATGCGCAGCTACCCGGCCTGATCCTGCATAAACCTTAACGTGACCCAGATCACATCGAGCCGACTTTCCGTCGCCTGGGCCCGCTTGATACAAATTGCCCCGCGAGCACCGTCCGGGACTGTCGACGGCGAGTGCCGCTCCTCCCGCATTTCTCGCTCCACCCTCCCCTGCGTTGATTCGGCGCACCCTCCCCTGCCTTACCCCTGCTCTGCCTGCTCCGCCCTCCCCTGCCTTACCCCTGCTCTGCCTGCTCCGCCCTCCCCTGCCTCCTTCTGCCTCTTCTGGCATGTCTTCAGGAACGCCCATGTCCTCGCGCCCTCGCGCCGCGTGGCCCCTGGTCGCCGTGTTCACCGCCGGTTACCTCGCCGCCTATCTGCTCCCCACCATCGTCGGCCGTCTCAGCACCTACCTGGGGCTCAGCTCGGCCCAGGCCGGCCTGGTCGGCAGCGCCCTCCTCCTCAGCTCCGCCTCGGCCGGCTTCGCGCTGGCCGGACGCGTCGAGAGACTCGGTGCGCGGAGACCGGCACGGGCGGGCCTGCTGCTCGCCGTCCTCGGCTACGGCTGCGCCGCGCTGACCACCTCGGTGCCGCTGGTCGTCGCGGGCGTCGTGATCGGCGGCTTCGGCTCCGGTGCGGCGACCGCCGTCGCGGCGTCGGGCATCGCGGCGCAGCACGATCCGCACCGGACCTCGTCGCTCGGGCTACTGAGCGTCTCGGCGACGGCGGGTGCCCTCTACCTGACGATCCCTCACCTGGGCGGCGGTCACCGGCTGCCGTTCGCGTCCATCGCACTGGTCGCCCTGCTCGTCTGGCCCGCCACCTCCCGGCTGGGCGGCTCCTCGCCCCTCAGCGGGACGTCGCCGGCCCAGGGACGGCTGCCGCACCGCCGGTCGGGTCTGGTGCTCGCGGGCGGGATGCTCGTCTGGTCCATGGCGCAGAACGCGCTGTGGGGTGTGAGCAGCCGTATCGGCGCCGTCCAGGTCGGCCTCTCCGAGGTGACGATCGGCGCCGTGTTCGCCGCCGCGCTGGGAGCGGGCCTGCTCGGCGTCATGGGCGCCGGGATGCTGGGTGCCCGCCTCGGACGGGCGGTGCCCATCGGCCTCGGGACGATGATCATCGCCGGGAGCATCGTGCTCAGCTCGTCCGCCGACGACCTGGGGTCGTTCGCGACCGGTGAGATCGCGTGGAACACCTTCTACCCGGTGGTCCTGTCCTACCTGATCGGTCTGGCGGCCTCGCTGGACGTGCGCGGTCGCTGGGCGGTCCTCGCGGGCTCGGCGTCCTCCGTCGGAACGGCCTGCGGTCCCCTGCTCGGCAGCGTGCTCTCCGAGCAGGCGGGCTATGCGGTGATGGGCCTGGTCCTGGGGGCGGCCACGCTCCTGGTCGCGGCCCCCGTCACCGCCGTGGCCCTGCACACCGGCGGACGCCCGCTGGTGCCGGGATCCGTCCGGCGCAGGGGTGGCGCCCCGGCGGCACTGCTCGCCGCCACCACCAACAGCCTGTCCGGCTCGGTGCCCAAGCTGGGCGCGCCGGAGCAGGCGGTGGCGGAGATCAGCGTGCCGGCGCTGCGGCGCAGGCGGCTGGTGCGGAGCGCGATCCGTACGGCGGGGCCGTCCGGTGGGGACGGTCAGTCGAACGCGTACGCCTCGACCTCGGAGAGGTAGCGCGCCCGGCGCTCCTCGTCGTGGTCGAGGAAGGCCGCCTCGAAGGAGTTGCGCGCCAGGGTGCGCAGGTGCTCATGGTCGAGGCCGAGCGCCTCG
Organism: Streptomyces sp. NPDC102402; assembly: GCF_044765765.1. NCBI lineage: Bacteria > Bacillati > Actinomycetota > Actinomycetes > Kitasatosporales > Streptomycetaceae > Streptomyces > Streptomyces sp. NPDC102402. The sequence goes on along the minus strand of NZ_JBIWKR010000003.1, from coordinate 460,289 downwards.
TGCACGGCGTGGAAGGTGTCTCCGACGTATCCGCCGAAGTAGGCCGGGTCGTCGGAGTTCACCGTGCAGAGCAGGCCGGCGTCCATCATGGAGCGCAGCGGGTGCTGCTCCAGGACGTCGATGGCGCGCAGCCGCACGTTGGAGAGCGGACACAGCGTCAGCGGGATCCGTTCGGAGACCAGGCGGTCCACCAGCTCCGGGTCCTCCATGCAGCGCAGGCCGTGGTCGATCCGCTCGACGCCGAGGACGTCCAGGGCCTCCCGGATGTACTCCGGCGGGCCCTCCTCGCCGGCGTGGGCGACCTTGCGCAGGCCGAGGGCCGTGGCCGCCGCGTACACCTCGCGGAACTTCGCGGGCGGGTGGCCGACCTCCGCCGAGTCGAGGCCGACGGCGCTGACGCGGTGGAGGTACGGCTTCGCGGCCTCCAGTGTCTCGAGCGCCGACTCGGCGGACCTGTCGCGCAGGAAGCACATGATCAGCTGGGTGGAGACGCCGTGTGTCTCCTCGCTGCGGTCCAGCGCCCTGCCGAGCCCCTCGATGACGGTGCCGATCGGGACACCCCGGTCGGTGTGGGCCTGCGGGTCGAAGAAGATCTCCGCGTGCCGGACGCCCTGGGCCGCGGCGCGGGCGAGGTAGGCGTCGGCCAGTTCGGCGAAGTCCTCCTCGGTGCGCAGGACCGCCATCAGGGAGTAGTACAGGTCGAGGAAGCTCTGGAGGTCCTCGAAGAGGTAGGCCTCGCGGAGCTCCTCGGTGCCCGCGTAAGGCAGCTCCACGCCGTTGCGCGCGGCGAGGGCGAAGGCCAGCTCGGGTTCGAGCGTTCCTTCGATGTGGAGGTGGAGTTCGGCTTTGGGGAGGTGCACGGGGTTCTCGTTACGTTACGTGTGGCGGGTGGGTACCGGGACCCTGATCAGGTCCTGGGCGATGGTCAGTCCGCCTTCGAAGCCGGCTGCCCTGGCCTGCTGCTCGAAGACTTCCGGGTCGTCGTAGCGCTGGGAGAAGTGCGTCAGCACGAGGTGCCGTACGCCCGACTCCTTCGCCACCCGGGCCGCCTGGCCGGCGGTGAGGTGGCCGTGGTCGGCGGCGAGCCGGCCGTCCTCGTCGAGGAAGGTCGACTCGATGACCAGCATGTCGCATCCCTCGGCGAGCGCGAACGCGCCGTCGCAGAGCCGGGTGTCCATGACGAACGCGAAGCGCTGTCCGCGGCGGGTCTCGGAGACCTCCTCCAGCGGGATGCCGCGCAGGGCTCCCTCCCGGTGGATCCGCCCGACGTCCGGCCCGCCGATGCCGTGCGCGGCCAGCTTCGCGGGCAGCATGCGCAGCCGGTCGGGCTCGGTGAGGCGGTAGCCGTAGGACTCGACGGGGTGCGAGAGCCGGCGGCTGTCCAGGGTGTACGCCCCGGTGGTGGCGAGGACGCCGTCGGCGGCGACGGGCACCTCGGTCAGTTCGACGGACTCGCGGTAGGCGGTCGCGTACCGCAGCCGGTCGAAGAAGCGTTGCCCGCTCGCCGGGAAGTGGGCGGTGACGGGGTGCGGGACCCGGTCGAGGTTGATCCGCTGGATCACCCCGGAGAGGCCCAGAGCGTGGTCGCCGTGGAAGTGGGTGACACAGATCCGGTTGATGTCGTGCGCGGCGACACCGGCCCTCAGCATCTGGCGCTGGGTTCCCTCGCCCGGGTCGAAGAGGATGCCCTCACCGTCCCACCGCAGCAGGTAGCCGTTGTGGTTCCGGTGGCGGGTCGGCACCTGGCTGGCGGTGCCGAGGACCACGAGTTCTCGTACGGACACGGGCGCGGCCTGCCTAGCCGGGGGGCCACTGCATCCCGCGCCCGCCCAGGACGTGGGCGTGCGCGTGGAAGACGGTCTGTCCGGCGCCCGCACCCGTGTTGAGGACGATGCGGTAGCCGCTCTCGGTGATCTTCTCGTCGGCGGCGACCTGACCGGCCTCGCGCAGCACGTCGGCGGCGGTCCCCGGTTCGGCTGCGGCGAGCGAGGCGGCGTCCGGGTAGTGCGCCTTGGGGATGACCAGGACGTGCGTCGGGGCCTGGGGGTTTATGTCGCGGAAGGCGACGGTCGTCTCGCTCTCGCGGACGATGGTCGCCGGGATGTCGCCCGTGACGATCTTGCAGAACAGGCAGTCGGTCTGCGGCTCTCCCGCCATGGGTGCTCCTGTGTCGTGGTGATCGGTCACAGGGCAGCCTAGCGGGCCGCGGGCGAGGCGAGACGGCCAACTCGGGCCCCTCGGGCGACCAGGGGGCGGCGGTGCGGCAGGTTTCCCGCGCCGCCGCCCCGTCGGGCTACTCCGCGGCGTCCTCCGACGGCAGCCGCGGGGGCGTCTTCGCCGGGGTCCGCCCCAGCGACTCCAGCGCGATCCGGATCGCCTCGTCCAGCTGCGGATCCCGCCCCGCCGCGTAGTCCTGAGGGGTCGTCACGACCTCCACGTCCGGGTCGACACCGTGGTTCTCGACGCCCCAGCCGTACCCCTCCAGCCAGAAGGCGTACTTGGGCTGGGTGACCAGCGTGCCGTCGACCAGGCGGTAGCGGCTGTCGATGCCCACGACACCGCCCCAGGTGCGCGTGCCGACCACCGGGCCGATACCGAGCGCCTTGATCGCCGCGTTCACGATGTCGCCGTCCGAGCCGGAGAACTCGTTCGCCACGGCCACGACCGGTCCGCGCGGCGCGTCGCCCGGGTAGCTGGCGGGCTGCATGCCGCGCGGAAGGTCCCAGCCGACGATGCGGCGGGCCAGCTTCTCGACCACCAGCTGCGAGGTGTGCCCGCCGCGGTTCTCCCGTACGTCCACCACCAGTCCCTCGCGGGCGACCTCGGTGCGCAGGTCGCGGTGGATCTGCGCCCACCCCGAGCCGACCATGTCGGGGACGTGGAGGTAGCCGAGGCGGCCGCCCGACCGCTCGTGCACGTACGCGCGCCGGCCGGCGACCCACGCGTGGTAGCGCAGCGGCTCCTCGTCGGCGACCGGGACGACCACGACATGGCGGCGGGAGCCGCCGTCGACCGGGGAGACGGTCAGTTCGACGGGCTTGCCGGCCGCACCGGTGAGCAGCGGTGCGGGGCCGGTGAGGGTGTCGACGGGGTGGCCGTCGACCGCCAGGATCGCGTCCCCGGCCCGCACGGCGACGCCGGGCGCGGCGAGCGGGGCGCGGGCGGCGGGGTCCGAGGTCTCCGAGGGCAGGATCCGGTCGATGCGCCAGCTTCCGTCGTCGGCGCGGGAGAGGTCGGCGCCGAGCAGCCCCTGCCGGGCCCGGTCGTCGCCCCAGCCGCCGGACGGCATGACGTAGGCGTGGGAGGTACCGAGTTCGCCCTGCACCTCCCAGAGCAGGTCGATGAGGTCGTCATGGGTCGAGATCCGGTCCAGGACCGGCCGGTAGCGTTCCAGGACCCCGTCCCAGTCGACGCCTCCCATGTCGGGGCGCCAGAAGTTGTCCCGCATGACGCGACCGGCCTCGTCGTACATCTGTCGCCACTCGGCGGCCGGGTCGAGGGTGCGGCGGACGCGGGAGAGGTCGACGGTGACGTGGTTGTCTCCACCGTCGTCGGGTCCCCCGGACACCCGGCTGTCGGAGGGAACCACCCTCAGCGTGCCCCCGCTGTGCAGGACCAGCCTCCTGCCGTCGCCGCTGACGGCGAACCAGTCGACGTCGGAGGCGAGTTCCTCGCGGTGCAGCTTCTCCAGGTCGTACCGCTCCAGGACGGGTTCGGGTCCGCGGGCGCCGGGCGTGGCCGCACTGGTGCCGAGCACTCCGGTGGCCGGGTGACGCAGCCACAGCAGCCCGTCCTTGGCCGCCTGGAGCGAGGAGTAGCCGGCGGCCTCGACGGGCAGCGGCACGATTCGGTCGGCGAGACCTTCGAGGTCGATGCGGGTGACGGGGAGCGCGGTGGGGTTGTCCTCGCCCTCGCCGCTCTTCTCCTTCTCGGGCGGGCGGCCGTGGAGCCACGGCCCGAACGGGGAGGGTGTGGTGGCGCAGAGCGTCAGCAGGTGCGGCCGGCAGGATCCGGCGAACGCCATGTCGAAGACGTGCGCGTCGTAGACCGGGTCGAAGGTGCGCTCGGAGAGGAAGGCCAGGTGCTTCCCGTCCGCGGTGAAGGCCGGGGCGAAGTCCCGGAACCGCAGCGGGGTGACCTCGGTGACCGACAGGTCCGCGAGGTGGGCGAGCCTGAGCTGGCTGAGCGACTCGGGACCGGGGTGCGACCAGGCGAGCCAGGAGGAGTCGGGTGAGAAGACGAGTCCGGAGGCGTCGCCGTTGCCGCTGCGGTCCACCTCATGGACCTCGCCGCTCTCCCGCTCGACGATCAGCACCCGCCCGTCGTGGGCGGCCACGGCGAAGCGGCTGCCGTCCGGTGCGGGGGCCAGGTCCAGGACCCGGCCGATCCGGCCTGCCGCGAGGCGTCGCGGTGCGGCGCCGGGCGCCGCACCGGCGGCGGGCGCGCACTCCAGGGCGTCGTCGCCCTCGGCGTCGGTCACCCAGACGACGTGCGGGTCGCCGTCGGCCTGGAAGGTGCGCGGGAGCCTGGCCCGCACGCCGGGTTCGGCGGCCAGCGCGCGGGCCGGGCCCTCGCGGTGGGTGACCCAGTGGACAGCGCCGCGGGACCCGACCGCGCTGCCCCGGCCGGTGCGGTCCGGGGACACGCTGTGCAGGTGGCTGCCGGCGTGCACGACGTGCGGCTGCAGGTCGGCGCGCTGGCCGCCGAGCCGGATGTCCAGGCGTCGGGCCTCGTCGCTCTCCAGGCTGTCCAGGAGCCGGAGTTCGCCGGCGGCGGCGAAGGCGATCCGGGTGCCGTCGGTGGTGGCGTGCCGGGCGTAGAAGCCGTCGATGCCGCTGTGGCGGCGCAGGTCGGTGCCGTCGGGCAGGGAGGAGTAGAGCGCACCGACTCCCTCGTGGTCGCTGAGGAAGGCGACGCGCTCACCGACCCACATGGGGCATTCGATGTTGCCGTCGAGGTCGGCGTGGATGCGGGTGAACTCCTCCGGGCCACCGTCCTCGGGCCGGTCCGCGGCGGCGATCCAGAGCTTGCCGGCCGTCCCTCCCCGGTAGCGCTTCCAGGCGGCGGCCTCGCGTCCCATGGTGGCCGAGAGCAGCAGGACCCGCCCGCCGGGACCGTACGCGAGGGAGCCGACCGGCCCGTACGGGAGGGTCCGGGCGGGGCTGCCGTCGACCGGGACGGCCCGGGCCCAGCTACGCCGCAGCGACACCTGCCCCTGGGTGCTGATGACCAGCACGTCGCCGTCGGGGGTCCAGCCGCGTACGGACGTGCGCGCGTCGCCCCAGTGGGTCAGCCGCCTGGCGGGGCCGCCGTCGGCGGGCGCGACGTGCACCTCGGGTGCCCCGTCCCGGGTGGAGGTCCAGGCGACGAGGCTGCCGTCGGGCGATATCCGCGGCTGGGTCACAGGGCGGTTGTCGGCGCTCACGCGCCAGGCTCGGCCGCCGTCGAGCGGCGCGAGCCAGACATCGTCCTCGGCGGTGAAGGCGATCAGGTCGCCCTGGACATGGGGATACCGGAGGTAGGAAGGCTGATTCACATGAATCACCCTAGGCCGCGGGCCCTTCCCGGGGACCGGAGTTGGCCGGAGTCCGCGCGCCCGCCTCCACACCGGCGGTACCGGTCACCGGCGGTACCGGCCGCCGTCGTCATGGGCTCCCGCCGCCCCACGCCCCGGCGGCCGCCCCCGGACCGGCGCTACGACCAGCGGCCCGTGCGCCCCAGCAGCAGGGCCGTCGCGGCCGTGCCCGCCGTGGAGGTACGCAGGACGGTCGGCCCGAGACGGCAGGTCCGGGCCCCGGCGGACGCGAACGCGGCCAGCTCGTCCTGCGAGACTCCGCCCTCGGGGCCGACGACGAGCACGATCACGCCCGTCTCGGGCAGGGCGACGGTGGCAAGGGGCTCGCTGTCGTGATCGCGGTCCTCGTGCAGGACGACGGCCAGGTCCGCGGTGGCCAGCAGCGCGGCCACCTGCTTGGTCGACATGGCCTCCGCCACCTCGGGGAACCGCACCCGGCGCGACTGCTTCCCGGCCTCGCGAGCCGTGTTGCGCCACTTCGTCAGGGACTTGAGCCCCCGGTCGCCCTTCCACTGCGTGATGCAGCGCGAGGCCTGCCAGGGCACGATCGCGTCGACGCCCGTCTCGGTCATCGTCTCCACGGCGAGCTCACCCCGGTCGCCCTTGGGCAGCGCCTGGACGACGGTGATGGAGGGGGCGGGAGCGGGCTCCTCGTGCACCTGCTCCAGTCCGGTGACCACGAGCCGGTCCTTGCCCTCGGCGGCCCGCACGACGCCTTCCGCCCAGTGGCCCCGCCCGTCGGTGAGGACGACGTCCTCACCGGGGGTCAGCCGCCTCACCGAGACGGCGTGCCGTCCCTCGGGTCCCTCCAGGACGAACTCCGGCCCTCCGGGCAGCTGTTCGACGACGAAGACCGGTGCCGTCACTGGGCACTCCTCACACTCACTGCCGCACGCGCGGCTTCCATCTCGGCGGCGAGCAGGCCGACGAGTTCCCCGGCGGGCATCTCGCGTGCCATCCGGTGGCCTTGGCCCGCCCACAGGGCCATGCCCTGGGCGTCCCCGGCCTTGGCGGCCGCGGTGCGCAGCCCGCTGGTCAGCTGGTGCACCTGCGGATAGGCGGCCGGGGCGTACGGGCCGTGCTCCCGCACGAACCGGTTGACCAGTCCGCGCGCGGGGCGGCCGGAGAACGCCCGGGTCAGGGTCGTGGTCACGAACAGCGGGTTGGTCAGGGCCTGCTTGTGCAGGGGGTGGGCACCCGATTCCGGACAGGGCAGGAACGCCGTACCGAGCTGAGCCGCATCGGCGCCCGCGGCCAGGACCGCCGTGATCTGGGAGCCGAGCATCAGTCCGCCTGCCGCGATCACCGGGAGGTCCACGGACGCGCGGACCTCGGCGAGCAGACAGAGCAGCCCGGTGCCGGACAGACCGGCCTGCGGGTCGTCGCGGTGCGTGGACTGGTGGCCGCCCGCCTCCGTGCCCTGGACACAGAGCGCGCCGGCCCCCGCCCACTGCGCGTTCCGCGCTTCCTGGGGCGAGGTGACCGTGACGACGGTGAGCGTGCCGGCCGCCGCGAACGCGTCGAGGACCTCGCGGGTGGGGCAGCCGAAGGTGAAGGAGACCACGGGCACGGGGTCCTCCAGCAGGATCGCGACCTTGGCCTCGTAGCCGTCGTCCCCGCCGGAGTCCGGGTCGCCGAGCGCGGTCTCGTACCAGGTGGCCTCGCCGGCGAGCTGGTGGCGGTAGACCTCGACGGCGCTGGGGTCGGCGACCAGCGGCTGCGGCATGAAGAGGTTGACGCCGAAGGGCCGCCCGGTCGCCCGCCGGACCTGCTTCACCTCGTTGTACATGCCGTCCGCCGTCTTGTACCCGGCGGCGAGGAAGCCGATTCCCCCGGCCTCGCCCACGGCCACGACCAGCTCCGGACGTGACGCGCCGCCCGCCATCGGGGCCTGCACGATCGGATAGCGGCAGAGACCGGTCAGCGCCAAGGACATGACCGCATCGTGCCACGTCCGGCGGATCGTGCCGAATCCGCCCTTTCGCACGGCCCGGGACCCGCCGGACGCACGGCACCGCCCGCCGGTACGGGACCGGCGGGCGGTGCGGTGGCCTGGTTCAGCGGCCGGGTTCAGCGGCCGTTGAAGGCGTCCTTCAGGCGGGAGAACAGCCCCTGCTGGCCCGGCTGGAACTGGCCCGTGGGCCGCTCCTCGCCGCGCAGCTGGGCCAGCTCCCTCAGGAGCCGCTCCTGCTCCGGGTCCATCTTCGTCGGGGTCATGACCTCGACGTGCACGATCAGGTCGCCGCGTCCGCCGCCGCGCAGGTGCGTGATGCCGCGCCCGTGCAACGGGACCGACTGCCCGGACTGGGTGCCCGGCCTGATGTCGATCTCCTCCAGACCGTCGAGCGTCTCCAGCGGCACCTGGGTGCCCAGCGCGGCGGCCGTCATGGGGATGGTGACCGTGCAGTGGAGATCGTCGCCGCGCCGCTGGAACACGGCGTGCGGGAGCTCGTGGATCTCGACGTAGAGGTCGCCGGCGGGGCCGCCACCGGGCCCTACCTCGCCCTCGCCCGCGAGCTGGATGCGGGTGCCGTTGTCGACACCCGCGGGGATCTTCACGGTGAGGGTGCGCCGCGAGCGGATACGGCCGTCGCCGGCGCACTCGGGGCACGGGGTCGGCACGACCGTGCCGAAGCCCTGGCACTGCGGGCAGGGCCGCGAGGTCATGACCTGGCCGAGGAACGACCGGGTGACCTGGGAGACCTCGCCGCGGCCGCGGCACATGTCACAGGTCTGCGCGGAGGTGCCGGGTGCGGCGCCCTCGCCACTGCAGGTCGTGCAGACGACCGCGGTGTCGACCTGGATGTCCTTGGTCGTGCCGAAGGCCGCCTCGGAGAGGTCGATCTCCAGCCGGATCATCGCGTCCTGGCCGCGCCGGGTGCGCGAACGGGGTCCGCGCTGCGACGCGGTCCCGAAGAACGCGTCCATGATGTCGCTGAAGTTGCCGAAGCCGCCGGCGCCGAAGCCTCCCGCGCCGCCGCCACCGCCCGAGGCGGACAGCGGGTCACCACCGAGGTCGTAGACCTGCTTCTTCTGCGGGTCCGAGAGCACCTCGTAAGCGGCGTTGATCTCCTTGAACCGCTCCTGGGTCTTCGGATCCGGGTTGACATCCGGGTGCAGCTCGCGAGCGAGCCGACGGAATGCCTTCTTGATCTCGTCCTGAGATGCGTCGCGGCGCACGCCGAGTACGGCGTAGTAGTCCGTGGCCACTTACGACTCCGCCAGGATCTGTCCGACGTAACGTGCCACTGCGCGTACCGCTCCCATCGTTCCGGGGTAGTCCATGCGGGTCGGTCCGACCACGCCGAGTTTGGCGACTGCCTCGTCGCCCGAACCGTAGCCGACCGCGACGACGGACGTGGAGTTGAGGCCCTCGTGGGCGTTCTCGTGCCCGATCCGTACGGTCATGCCCGAATCCGTTGCCTCACCCAGCAGCTTCAACAGCACGACCTGCTCCTCCAACGCCTCCAGCACCGGCCGGATCATCACAGGGAAGTCGTGCCCGAAACGGGTGAGGTTGGAGGTGCCGCCGATGATCAGCCGCTCCTCCGTCTCTTCGACCAGTGTCTCGAGAAGAACGGAGAGCACCGTCGAAACGGTTCCCCTGTCCTCGGCCTCGAAGGACTCCGGCAGGTCCTGCACCAGCTGCGGGACGTCCGCGAAGCGCCGTCCCACGACCCGGCTGTTGAGCCGGGCCCGCAGATCCGCCAGCGACATGTCACCGAACGGTGCGGGGCAGTCGATCATACGCTGTTCGACCCGGCCCGTGTCCGTGATCAGCACGAGCATCAGCCGGGCCGGGGCCAGCGACAGCAGCTCCACGTGCCGGACGGTCGACCGGGTCAGCGAGGGGTACTGCACGACGGCGACCTGCCTGGTCAGCTGCGCCAGCAGCCGGACCGTGCGGCCCACGACGTCGTCGAGGTCGACCGCGCCGTCGAGGAAATTCTGAATGGCCCGGCGCTCCGGCGACGACAGGGGCTTGACCCCCGCGAGTTTGTCGACGAAGAGGCGGTAGCCCTTGTCCGTCGGGATGCGCCCCGCACTCGTGTGCGGCTGGGCGATGAAGCCCTCGTCCTCCAGCACCGCCATGTCGTTGCGCACGGTCGCCGGGGACACCCCCAGGCTGTGCCGCTCCGTGAGCGCCTTGGAGCCGACGGGCTCCTCGGTCCCGACATAGTCCTGGACGATGGCGCGCAGCACTTCGAGTCTGCGTTCGCTGAGCACCGCGCACACCTCCAGCTGTGGTTCTTCGGCTTCTGCCTGGCACTCTGTACGTTCGAGTGCCAGCAATCCCCCCGGTCAGTGTACGGGGGCGGGGTGGGCCCGGGGCAAGGGCGACCGGCCACGCCGTCGCAGGACCGCGCAGGTCGTTGCCGATAGCGTCGCCGTATGGACGTCTGTTGGGAAGAGTTCGGCTGGGAGCGGTTGGGCAACGGTACGGGACGGAGGCGCCTCCCCGTCTGGGACGCGACCGCCGCGCTCGTGGCCGGGGCGGACGGGGTGCTGCTCTACGACACCGGTTCGTCCCTCCGGGAGGGCGCCGAACTGCGCGCCCAGGCGGAGGGGCTGCTCGGCCGGAGGGTGACGCATATCGCACTGAGTCATCCGCACTTCGACCATGTGCTGGGCACCGCGGCGTTCTCCGGGGCGCAGGTGTACGGCGCGGTCGGCACGGCGGACCTGCTGGAGCGGAGCGCCGAGGAGCTGCGCGCGGACGCCCTGCGGCACGGGATGAGCGAGGCGGACGCGTCGGCGGCCACGGACACCCTGGTGGCACCGCGGCACCAGGTGAGCGGGGAGTGGACGCTCGACCTCGGCGGCGGGCTCCAGGTGCTGCTGGCCAACGTGGGCCCCGGACACAGCGGCCACGACCTCGCGGTGCTGGTCCCGGGGTCCCCCGTCGTGGTGCTCTGCGGCGACCTGGTCGAACAGTCCGGCGAGCCGCAGGCGGGCCGGGACGCCGTCCCCTCGCACTGGCCGGCGGCGCTGGACCGGCTGCTGGAGCTGGGCGGCGAGGAAGCGCTGTACGTGCCGGGGCACGGGGCGGTGGTGGACGCGGCGTTCGTACGGGCCCAGCGTGATCAGCTGGCTTCCCGCTTCGGCGTGTCGTGAAAGGGGGCCCGTTTATCGTCGTGCCATGCGCAGCTACCAGCCGGATCTGACTCCGCCGTGGAAGAAGTCCGCCCCCGCCCCCGAGGTCCCCGCCGAGCCCGACCTGGTCGTCGAGGAGGCCGTCACCGGCTTCTGCGGGGCGGTGATCCGGTGCGAGAAGACGGCCCAGGGGCCGACGGTCACGCTGGAGGACCGCTTCGGCAAGCACCGGGTGTTCCCCATGGAGCCGCGCGGTTTCCTGCTGGAGGGCAGGGTGGTCACCCTCGTGCGCCCGTCGGCCGGCGGTCCCGTGCGTCCCGCGCGTACGGCGTCCGGTTCGGTGGCGGTCCCCGGGGCGCGGGCACGGGTGGCCCGGGCGGGCCGGATCTATGTGGAGGGGCGGCACGACGCCGAGCTCGTCGAGCGGGTCTGGGGCGACGACCTGCGCGTCGAGGGGGTGGTGGTGGAGTACCTGGAGGGGATCGACGACCTCCCGGCGATCGTCCGGGAGTTCTCGCCCGGTCCGGACGCCCGGCTGGGTGTGCTGGTCGACCATCTGGTGCCCGGCTCCAAGGAGTCCCGGATCGCCGCCCAGGTCACCGACGCGCACGTACTGGTGGTGGGACACCCGTACATCGACGTCTGGGAAGCCGTGAAGCCGTCGTCCGTGGGCATCCCCGGCTGGCCGTCGGTACCGCGCGGCCAGGACTGGAAGACGGGTGTCTGCCGCTCCCTGGGCTGGCCGGAGAACACGGGTGCGGCCTGGCAGCACATCCTTTCCAAGGTCGGCTCGTACAGGGACCTGGAGCCACAGCTCCTGGGACGTGTCGAGGAATTGATCGACTTCGTCACTCTTCCTTCCTGATGTACCGGAACGGTTGAGGAGGATCCGGTACCGATCCCCGTGAACTCCTGCGCCGCCTGCGCACCATCCGTTATTGAGGGGTGACTGCAGGGTGGGGCGGCGGGAAGGCACGGGGGCCTGATGACGCGCGAAGTGTGGCGGGACAGTGCGGAGAACGAGGCGGCCTCCGCCGTCTTCCACCTCATGCAGGAGCTGATCGACCAGTACCGGGTCAACCGGCCGGTGATGCCCCTGGTCGTGACGCAGGCGGAGGACGCGTCCGCCGGCCCGGAGATCGACAGCCGCGTCGAGCAGATCGTCCACCAGGTCCACCGGGCGAACCAGCTGCGCCGGGTCCCGGTGAAGCTGCTCGACGGCGGCGGGGGCACCCCGTACGACGCGGCGCTCTCCATGGTCCGCACGCTCACCGAGCGGCCCTGGGAGACCCGGGGCACCTCGCAGTACAAACCCTTCGCCTTTCCCCGCTCCCGCCTCCTGGCCGCCATCGAGCAGGCCACGGACGCGGTCGTCGCCCAGCCCGACCGGGGCTCCTCCCGTGATCGCGACGAACGGATCCTCGAACAGCTGGGCAGCCTGCGCTGGCGGGCGAGCCGGCCCGGGCGCACCACCTGGTGGGACTCGCTGCGCGCCTCGGTCCGGCCGGAGACGTTCCTGGGGGCCGTCTTCATCGCCGTGCTCAGCGTGCTGCTGGGTGAGATCGGCTGGCTCCTCACCGCGGTGGTCGCCGCCGCGGCCCTGTTCGGTCTGGCGGTCGTACGGCTGCTGACCACGGCGGCGCCCCCGCTGCTGTGGCTGCGCGGGGCCAGCAGGTGGCTGGCGACCACGTCGTCGCTGGCCGCGTCGAGCACGGCGTACCCCTCGGACGGCTGGTCGCGCTTCTCCCCGAGCGGTTCGTGGCGGGTGATCCGGGCGCGGGCGGCCGCCGTCGCCGAGCGGGTGGCCGACGCCGGGGCGGGTGACGAGCACGCGCGCCAGTTCCATCTCGAACTGCGGGTCCAGGCGCTGCTGGAGGACCTGCTGGACTGCTACCGGCCGCACGCCCTGGACTGGCGGCGCAGCAAGCGCACCGTGCCGCCTGTGGTGTTCCTGCCCACGGCCACGCAGGACAACGGCGGGATCCCGCTGATCAACGCCGTCAACAACGTGCGTTCACGGCGCAGCGAGGTGGACCCTCTGCTGCTGCTCGCCTCGCTGCCCGCCGACCGGATCATGCGGCACACGCCGCCGCTGCCCCCGGTGACGCCGCCGAACGCCGGCGTCAGGTCGGGTGCCCGCGCACGGTACGAGAGCTGGGTCGACGACCTGAGCGTCGGCCAAGCGCCGGCGGCGGCCGTGACCCAGGCCTGGGTGCTGCGGCTCCCCCTGTCCACCGGGCAGCTGACCCACGAGCACGCACACGCCCAGCTCGTCACGCACCGCGTCCGCCGGACCTGGGCCTGGTGGGTGATGTCGGGGAAGACGACGGCCCTGGTGCTGGTCTGCGCCCTGCTGGGGACCTTCCTGTGGAGCGAGCACTGGAAGGAGACGTACTGCTACGGCCCGCTCGCCGGTCGCAGCACGGACGCGGTCCGGCTGGCGGGCCCCGGCGGCGCCACGGAGTGCATAGGGGTGGCGACGGCCTCCCAGGTGCGGTTCGCCGAAGGCAACACCCTGCGGCTGAGCGGGGTGGGCGAGGGCGTCACCTTCGAGCGGATCGAGCAGGCGGTACGGGAGCAGAACGCCGGCATCGGCGCGGACGAACCGCATGTCACCGTCGTCTACGCGGGCCCGCTCACCGGCACGGCCGCGAACAGGGAGGACACCCGCAAGGGCCTGGAGGAGCTGACCGGTGTCTATCTCCACCAGCGGTTCGTCAACGACACGGCGAATCGTTCCGTCAAGCTCCGGGTGCTGACGGCCAACGGCGGCCAGGACATGCTTCGGCAGACGGCGGCGGTCAGGAAGATCGCCGAGGTGGCCCGGCGGGACCCCTCCGTCGTCGGTGTGGTGGGTCTGGGCCGCAACACCACGGAGAGCGCTGCGGCCACCGGGATCCTCCAGCGCGCCGGGCTGCCCCTGGTCAACACCACGAACTCCGGCAGCGATCTGGCCCGCGAGTACCCGAACTACTTCGGTCTCGCCGCGACCGACGAGGAGCAGGCGGACGCGGTCGGACTGATCGCCGGGCGTCTCGCGGACGGGCTGGAGGACCCGCAGGCGGTCGTCCTGTCCAGGAAGGTGGCCAACGAGGACAAGGACCGCTACACCACCGAACAGCGCAGGGTCGGTCTGGAGATGCTGAAGCAGACCGGCTTCACCGTGGTCGCTGACACCCGGTACTCCCTGTCGAAGGACGGCGGATCCGCCAATCTGGACACGCCCCTGCACGCGATCTGCGGAGCGGCACGCGTGCCCGACGCCCTGTACTTCGCCGGCCGGGTCGAGGACGTGAACACGCTGATGTCGGGCCTCGGGCAGACCGCCGGCTGCTCGGACAAGGCCATCACGGTCTTCACCGGGGACGATCTGGCCAAGGCACGCTTCGACGACTCGACGAAGCTCGCGGACAAGGTCACCCTCTACTACGGTGCGCTCGCACCCATGAACCGGGGAGGCGGCCGGGCGTTCTACGAGGACTCCCGCAAGACCCTGGAAGCACTGCTGCCCGAGGGGCGGCGGCTGCCCGCACTGCCGGAGGAGCACCCGTACGAGGACAGGCTCTTCGCCAGCGGGCAGACCGTCATGTCCTACCAGGCGACGGCGGCCCTCTACGCCGCCGCGACCCGCGGCGACAGCCCGCAGAGCGCGGCGGAGACCTGGGCGACCCTCTACTCGGTGGCCCTGCACGACATGCCGACCGGGACCGTCACCTTCCGGGGGACGATTCCGTACGCCGACCAGAAGGTGCACGGCGTGAACGTCGTGGAAGTCACACGGCCGGGTCCGGACGCGCGGAGCCGTGTCGTGTGCGGCCGTGCGGCGGGTGACCCGAAGCCGCTCACCCGGGCCGACTGCACGGTGCCGTAGGGCTCCTCGCCCCGGCCGCCCGCGCGGTGCCGTAGGGCTCCTCGCCCCGGCCGCCCGCGCGGTGCCGCAGGGCTCCTCGCCCCGGCCGCCCGCGCGATGCCGCAGGGCTCCTCGCCCCGGGCCGGCCGTCCGGCTCAGTCCACCAGGTCCCGCACCACGGCGTCGGCCAGGAGGCGCCCGCGCAGGGTGAGGACCGCGCGGCCCTCGCCGTACGGCCCGGGCTCCAGCAGACCGTCCTCCACCGCGCGCCCGGCCGCCGCGAGCCCCGCGGGGGCGAGCAGGGAGAGCGGGCAGCCCTCGACGAGGCGCAGCTCCAGCAGGATGCGCTCGACCCGCCGGTCCTCGTCGCCGAGCACCTCACGGCCGGCTCCGGGCGAACGGCCCTCGGCCAGGGCCTGCGCGTAGGCGCCGGGGTGCTTGACGTTCCACCAGCGCACCCCGCCGACGTGGCTGTGCGCCCCGGGTCCGGCACCCCACCAGTCGGCCCCGCGCCAGTACAGCTCGTTGTGCAGGCAGCGGCCTTCCGGCGTGCGGGACCAGTTCGAGACCTCGTACCAGGAGAAACCGGCGGCGGCCATCGCCTCGTCGGCGATCAGATAGCGGTCCGCGTGGACGTCGTCGTCCGTCATGGGGACCTCGCCGCGGCGAATGCGGCGGGCCAGCTGGGTGCCCTCCTCGACGATCAGCGCGTAGGCCGACACGTGGTCGGGCCCTGCGCCGATCGCCGCGTCCAGGGACGCCCGCCAGTCGTCGTCGGACTCGCCGGGGGTGCCGTAGATCAGGTCGAGGTTGACGTGCTCGAAGCCCGCCTCGCGGGCCTCGGCGACACAGGCCTCGGGCCTGCCGGGGGTGTGGGTGCGGTCCAGGACCTTCAGGACGTGCTGCCGGGCGCTCTGCATGCCGAAGGAGACACGGTTGAAGCCTCCCTCCCGCAGCGCCGCCAGGTACGCCGGGTCGACGGATTCCGGATTGGCCTCCGTGGTGATCTCGGCGTCCTCGGCGAGACCGAACTCCTCCCGGATCGCCGCGAGCATCCGGACGAGGTCGGCGGCGGGCAGCAGCGTCGGCGTGCCGCCGCCGACGAAGACGGTGCGGACCGGGCGGGGGTCGTCGCCGAGCACCTTGCGGGCCTGGCGCACCTCCTCGACCAGGTGGGCCGCGTAGTTGTCCCGGGACGCGAGGGCGCCGCCGGATCCGCGCAGCTCGGTCGCGGTGTAGGTGTTGAAGTCGCAGTAGCCGCAGCGGGTGGCGCAGTAGGGCACGTGCAGGTAGAAGCCGAGCGGCCGGCCGGCGGCGCCTTCCAGGGCGTGGCGGGGCAGCGCCCCGTCGTCGGGCACGGGCTCACCATCGGGCAGTACGGAAGGCATACCGTCCATTGTCACTCGCCGGCGGAGCTGCCCCGTACATCCGTGTGGCGGTCCTCGTCGACCTGGATCACGAGCAGGGCCAGGTCGTCGTCGGGCGGGCGCTCGGCGAAGGTGTGGACGGCCTGCTTGATCCGGCCGGCTATCCCGGCGGCCGGAAGCCCCGCGCAGTCGGCGAGGACCCGTGCGAGGCCGTCGCCGTCGTCGAACATGAGCCGCCCCGAGCGCCGCTCCGTCACCCCGTCGGTGACGCAGAGCAGGCTGTCGCCGGGTGCCAGATCGAAGGTCTGGCTCCCGTACGCGACGTCCTCGACCACGCCGAGCAGCACCTGCGGTTCCGCGGCCGGGCGTACGGAGCCGTCGGGGCGGAGCAGGAGCGGGAGCGGGTGACCCGCGCTCGCCACGGTGCAGCGCACGCGGCCGTCCGGGAGCGGCACGAGGTCGCCGTACAGCAGGGACAGGAAGCGGGACTGGGAGCCGTCCTGGATCTGCTGCCCGTCCTGGATCTGCTGGCCGCCCGCCGCCGCGACCATGAGCGCTGCGGCCTCGGCCGCTTCCATGGCGTCGTCCAGGAGGAGCCGGTTCAGGCGGTCGAGGACCTCGCCGACGCGGAAGCCCTCCCGGGACAGCAGGCGCAGCCAGGGGCGGGCGAGGCCCGTGACGACGGCGGCTTCGGGGCCGCTGCCCTGGACGTCCCCGAGCACGAAGCACCAGCGGCCTCCGGGGCACGGGAAGAGGTCGTAGAAGTCACCGCCGACCACGCCGTCGTCGCCGGGCTCGTACACCAGCGCGCTGGTGACCCCTGGTATCTCGGCGACCTTGCTGGGCAGCAGCCCGCGCTGGAGGATGCGGCTGATCGTGGCCTGGCGGGTGTAGGCGCGGGCCGCCCCCACCGCGAGGCCCACCCGGCGTACGAAGTCCGCGAGGAGCACCGCGACCTCGTCGGGGATGTGGTCGGTGCCCTCACGGCCCACGAGAACCGCGCCCAGCGTCCGCCCGCCCGAGATGATGCGGTGGGCGAGCGCGGCGCCCGTCCCGTCCCCGCGCTCCGCCGTGGCGCTTCCGGGCCAGGGCATGGGCACCGGGCCGGTACCGACGCTTCCGGGTAAGCGGAGTGGATCCTTCTCCAGGGCGGGACGCAACAGCGCGGTCCGCGCCTCGTCGCTGTGCCAGACCCCCGCGAGCCGGGGCGCCGCAGCCGGGCCGCCGCCCTCGCTCTCCAGCCATATCGCGCACCAGTCGGCGAGGCGGGGCACCAGGAGCGGGCCCGCTGTCGACGCCACCAGGTCCTCGTCGAGCTGGCCCGCCAGCAGGCCGGACGCCTCGGCCAGGAACGAGAGGCCGCCGCGACCGGCCCAGCCCGCGTCGTCGCGGGCGGCGTGCCCGGAGGCGGGGGCGAGGGGGCCGGCGGCTCGGGGAGCGTGCCCGCGGGTGGCGCCGTCGTCCGACGGGGCGTCGGGTATCCCGTAGCGGTCGTCGCCGGGGAGACGGGCCCAGACGGTCTTGAGTCCGGTGCGGTAGGTGATGCCCCAGGATTCGGCGAGCGTGGCGACGAGCTGCAGCCCCCGGCCGTACTCGGCCGGGTCCGGCCGCTCGGCACGGCCGTCGCGCACCGATCTGGCGGGGTGGTGGTCGGTGATCTCCAGCACGAGCGCGGCCGGTTCGGGTCCTGCCGAGTCCTCCAGCCGCAGGAGCAGCTCGACCGTCGTACCGGCGTGCACGACCGCGTTGGTGACCAGTTCGCTGGCAACGGTCAGCGCGTCGTCGGTCAGCCGTTCGCCGAACTCGCCGACGGTGGGCAGGCCGGAACCCGTCCAGTCGCCGAGCGCCGCCCTGACGAACCGGCGGGCGGCGGCCGAGGCCTGCGGGATTCCGGGCAGGCTCGTGCGGGCGACCGGACGGGCACCCTCGCCCTGACCTGCGATGACGATGCCGGGACGCTGGACGATGTCCCGCTGCAAGGGAATGGGCCCCACGGTGCGGCTCCTGACGGTCTCGCGTTACACCGCTGACGTATCCCGACAGAGTGACAGACCGGGCGTACGCATAAGCGTCGAGTGACGGAAGTCGCCCGGGCGGACCGGGAACGGGCCGGGGCCGGTGGACGCTCCCGCGTCCACCGGCCCCGGCCCGTTCGGGCGTGCTCCTCGGCGTCTACGCCTCGCGGGAGCCCGCGTACATGTCGTCGATCAGACCCTTGTACTCACGCTCGACGACCGGCCGCTTCAGCTTGAGGCTGGGGGTCAGCTCGCCGTGCTCGATGTCCAGGTCGCGCGGGAGCAGCCGGAACTTCTTGATGGTCTGCCAGCGCTGGAGACCCTCGTTGAGCCGCTTCACATAGCCCTCGATGAGCTCCACGGTCTGCGGGGAGGCGACCACGTCGGCGTACGGCTTGCCCCCCAGGCCGTTCTCCTGCGCCCAGCCGAGGATGGTCGGCTCGTCGAGCGCGATGAGGGCGGTGCAGAAGTTACGGTCCGCGCCGTGCACCAGGATGTTGGAGACGAACGGGCACACGGCCTTGAACTGGCCCTCGACCTCCGCCGGGGCGATGTACTTGCCGCCCGACGTCTTGATCAGGTCCTTCTTGCGGTCGGTGATCCGCAGGTAGCCGTCCTGGGAGAGTTCGCCGATGTCGCCGGTGTGGAACCAGCCGTCGGACTCCAGGACCTCGGCGGTCTTCTCGGGAAGCCGGTGGTAGCCCTCCATCAGACCCGGACCGCGCAGCAGGATCTCGCCGTCGTCCGCGATGCGGACCTCGGTGCCGGGGAGCGGCTTGCCGACGGTGCCGGTGCGGTAGGCCTCGCCCGGGTTGACGAAGGAGGCGGCACTGGACTCGGTGAGTCCGTAGCCCTCCAGGATGTGGATGCCCGCGCCGGCGAAGAAGAGGCCGATGTCGGGGGCGAGCGCGGCGGAGCCGGAGATGCAGGCGCGGAGCTGGCCGCCGAAGGCCTCCCGGATCTTGGCGAAGACGAGGGCGTCGGCGACCTTGTGCTTGGCTCCGAGGGCGAAGGGGACGGAGGCCTTGCCGGTGCGGCGGAAGTTGTCCTGCGACACCTTCGCGTACTCGCGGGCGACGTCCGCCGCCCACTGGAAGATCTTGTACTTGGCCCCGCCACCGGCCCGCGCCTTGGCCGCGACCCCGTTGTAGACCTTCTCGAAGATGCGGGGGACGGCCGCCATGTACGTCGGCCGCACCACCGGGAGGTTCTCGATGATCTTGTCGACGCGGCCGTCGACCGCGGTGACGTGACCGACCTCGATCTGGCCCGACGTGAGGACCTTGCCGAAGACGTGGGCGAGCGGCAGCCAGAGGTACTGGATGTCGTCGGAGTTGATCATCCCGGTGGAGACGGTCGCCTTGGCCATGTACGACCAGTTGTCGTGCGGCAGCCGCACGCCCTTGGGGCGGCCGGTGGTACCCGACGTGTAGATCAGGGTCGCCAGCTGGTCCGCGGTGATGGCGGAGACCCGCTCGGTGATCGCGTCCGGGTTCTTCGCCAGGTATTCGGCGCCCCGGGCCTCGAGGTCGGCGAGCGTGAGGACCCACCCCTCGGGGTCACCCTCCGCCGGCCCGGCGCCGGCCGGGTCGATGACGACGACATGGGCCAGGTCCGGCAGCGAGGCCCGGCTCTCGCGGGCCTTCGCCAGCTGTGCCGCGTCCTCGGCGATCAGGACGCGGCTGTCGGAGTCGGCCAGGATGAAGGCGGACTCCTCGGTGTTCGTCGACGGGTAGACCGTCGTCGTCGCGGCGCCCGCGCACATCACGCCGAGGTCGGCGAGGATCCACTCGACGCGGGTGGAGGAGGCGAGCGCGACACGCTCCTCCGGCCGGACGCCCAGGCCGATCAGACCGGCTGCGATGGCGTTGACCCGCTCGGCGGCCTGCGCCCAGGTCAGCGACTTCCATTCGTCCGGGCCCTGCCCCGAGGCGGCCGGCACGGGGAAGCGGTAGGCCTCTCCGTCCGGGGTGGCCGCCACGCGGTCGATGAAGAGAGTCGCCACGGAGGGCGGTCGGCTATCGATCAAGGTCTGTGTGTCGCTCACGACGTCCTCCGGGCCTGCGGCATTGCTACGACCGGCTTATGGGTGCTGCTGCTTGTATGTCCTGCTTCTCGTTCCCGCCCGGCCTGCTTGTTTAACTGGCGAGTAACTAACGGGTGGTGATCAGAGTAGAGCGCGCGGGACCGTCACGTAAGAGGCAACAGGCAGCCGCTTGATAACGAACCGGGCCCCCGCACCGCGGATGTCCGCGGCACAGGGGCCAGTTGGGCTACTCCTGGGTACGCCCGAAAACGTACGGCCGGGCGGGCCCGTGTCCGGTCCGGGCCGGCTACTTCTTGCCCTTGGCCTCGCCCGCCGACTCGTCGGTCGACAGCACGGAGATGAACGCGTCCTGCGGCACCTCCACGTTGCCGACCATCTTCATCCGCTTCTTGCCTTCCTTCTGCTTCTCCAGCAGCTTCCGCTTACGGGAGATGTCACCGCCGTAGCACTTGGCGAGGACGTCCTTGCGGATGGCGCGGACGGTCTCACGGGCGATGACCCGGGAGCCGATGGCCGCCTGGATCGGCACCTCGAAGTTCTGCCGGGGGATGAGCTTCTGCAGCTTGGCGACGAGGCGGACACCGTACGCGTACGCCTTGTCCTTGTGCGTCACCGCGGAGAACGCGTCGACCTTGTCGCCGTGCAGCAGGATGTCGACCTTGACGAGCTGGGCGGACTGCTCGCCCGTGGGCTCGTAGTCGAGCGAGGCGTAACCGCGGGTCTTGGACTTCAGCTGGTCGAAGAAGTCGAAGACGATCTCCGCGAGCGGCAGGGTGTAGCGGATCTCGACCCGGTCCTCGGAGAGGTAGTCCATGCCGAGCAGGGTGCCGCGCCGGTTCTGGCAGAGCTCCATGATCGCGCCGATGAACTCGCTGGGGGCCAGGACCGTGGCCCTGACGACCGGCTCGTGCACCTTGTCGATCTTGCCCTCGGGGAACTCGCTCGGGTTGGTGACCGTGTGCTCCGAGCCGTCCTCCATCTCCACCCGGTAGACCACGTTGGGGGCGGTGGCGATGAGCTCCAGACCGAACTCCCGCTCCAGGCGCTCACGGATGACGTCGAGGTGCAGCAGGCCGAGGAAGCCCACGCGGAAACCGAAACCGAGCGCGGCCGAGGTCTCCGGCTCGTACACCAGGGCGGCGTCGTTGAGCTGGAGCTTGTCGAGTGCCTCGCGCAGGTCCGGGTAGTCGGATCCGTCCAGGGGGTAGAGCCCCGAGAACACCATCGGCTTGGGGTCCTTGTAGCCGCCCAGCGCCTCGGTCGCACCCTTGTTCAGGGAGGTGATGGTGTCACCGACCTTGGACTGCCGGACGTCCTTCACACCGGTGATGATGTAGCCGACCTCGCCCACGCCGATACCGTCGGCCGGGGTCATCTCCGGGGAGGAGACACCGATCTCCAGCAGCTCGTGGGTGGCGCCCGTCGACATCATCCGGATGCGCTCACGCTTGTTCAGCTGGCCGTCCACGACCCTGACGTAGGTGACGACACCGCGGTAGGCGTCGTAGACGGAGTCGAAGATCATCGCGCGGGCGGGGGCGTCGGCCTGGCCGACCGGGGCCGGAACGTCGCGGACGACCCGGTCGAGCAGCGCGTCCACGCCGACGCCGGTCTTCGCGGAGACCTTGAGCACGTCCTCGGGCTGGCAGCCGATGAGGTTGGCCAGCTCCTCGGAGAACTTCTCCGGCTGCGCGGCGGGCAGGTCGATCTTGTTGAGCACCGGGACGATGGTGAGGTCGTTCTCCATCGCCAGGTAGAGGTTGGCCAGCGTCTGCGCCTCGATGCCCTGGGCCGCGTCGACCAGCAGGACGGTGCCCTCGCACGCCGCCAGGGAGCGGGAGACCTCGTAGGTGAAGTCCACGTGGCCGGGGGTGTCGATCATGTTGAGGATGTGGGTCGCGCCCTTGTCCTCACCCACGGTGGGCGCCCAGGGCAGACGGACCGCCTGGGACTTGATGGTGATGCCGCGCTCGCGCTCGATGTCCATCCGGTCGAGATACTGGGCGCGCATCTGCCGCTGGTCGACCACTCCCGTCAGCTGGAGCATCCGGTCGGCAAGAGTCGACTTGCCGTGGTCGATGTGCGCGATGATGCAGAAATTGCGGATCAGCGCCGGGTCGGTACGGCTCGGCTCGGGCACGTTGGTAGGAGTCGCGGGCACGCAGGGTCCTGATTCTTGAGACGCCGGACGCCGTGTCTCGGGTCGATGTCGGGTCGGACGGATCGATACGTAGCCTCCATCGTCCCACGCCTGCGGGACAGGGACCGGTTTGGGCCGCTCCGAGGGTGACTGCTACCGTGGGCAGCTGTGCCTCGTGGCCCTCAGAAGCGACGTGGCGCACATAGAAGATCCAACGAACCTGAAAAGGCTCTTTCGTGGCGAACATCAAGTCCCAGATCAAGCGGAACAAGACGAACGAGAAGGCGCGCCTGCGCAACAAGGCCGTCAAGTCCTCGCTCAAGACCTCGATCCGCAAGGCCCGTGAGGCTGCCGCTGCCGGTGACGTCGAGAAGGCCACTGTGGCCGTCCGTGACGCGTCCCGCCAGCTCGACAAGGCTGTCTCGAAGGGTGTCATCCACAAGAACGCCGCCGCCAACAAGAAGTCGGCGCTGGCGCTCAAGGTTGCCGCCCTCCAGGGCTGAGCTACTGATGTGATCGCCGGTACGGACCCAGCGGGCCCTCTCTCCCGCTCCTGACCGGCACCCCGCGCCGCACACCGAACCTGCGTTCGCCACGCGGGTGCGGCGCACCCGAGCGTGAACCGAAGGCCCCGGCCGACGTCCTCCCCAGGACGACGGCCGGGGCCTTCGGGCGTGCCGGTGGCCGCCGGGACGGTGCGGCGCCGCGTCAGCGACCGCCGGGGAGCCTGCCACCGTGCCGACCGCCGGGGGGCCTGCCACCGAGCCGCGTCAGCGACCGCCGGGACGTGCCACCGTGCCGCGTCAGCGACCGCCGGGACGTGCGGCGCGGGCGACGGCGACCACGGCCTTCTCCAGTGCGTACTCCGGGTCGTCCCCGCCGCCCTTGACGCCCGCGTCGGCCGCCGCGACCGCGATCAGCGCCGCCGCGACCCCGTCCGGCGTCCATCCGCGCATCTGCTGACGGACCCGGTCGATCTTCCAGGGCGGCATGCCGAGCTCACGGGCCAGGTCCGCGGGACGTCCGCCCCGGGCCGAGGAGAGCTTGCCGATGGCCCTGACGCCCTGCGCCAGGGCGCTGGTGATCAGGACGGGCGCGACACCGGTGGACAGCGACCACCGCAGCGCTTCCAGGGCCTCCGCGGCCCGGCCCTCGACCGCCCGGTCGGCGACGGTGAAGGAGGATGCCTCCGCCCGGCCGGTGTAGTAGCGGCCGACGACGGCTTCGTCGATGGTGCCCTCGACGTCCGCGACCAGCTGCGAGACCGCGCTCGCCAGCTCCCTCAGGTCGCTGCCGATGGAGTCCACCAGCGCCTGGCACGCCTCCGGGGTCGCGGAACGCCCGAGCGCCCGGAACTCCGACCGCACGAAGGACAGCCGCTCGGCCGGCTTGGTGGTCTTGGGACACGCCACCTCACGCGCCCCAGCCTTCCGCACGGCGTCCAGAAGGCCCTTGCCCTTGGCTCCGCCCGCGTGCAGGAGCACGAGCGTGATCTCCTCGGCGGGGGCGCCCAGGTATGCCTTGACGTCCTTGACGGTGTCGGCGGAGAGGTCGTGCGCGTTACGCACGATCACCACCTTGCGCTCCGCGAAGAGCGAGGGGCTGGTGAGCTCCGCGAGCGTGCCGGGCTGCAGCTGGTCCGGAGTGAGGTCGCGCACGTCGGTGTCGGCGTCGGAGGCGCGGGCCGCGGCCACCACGTGCTGTACGGCACGGTCCAGGAGCAGGTCTTCCTGGCCCACGGCGAGCGTGACGGGGGCGAGCGGATCGTCGGTGGAACTGCGTCTGGTGGCCATCGCCGTCCAGCATCCCACGCGCCTGCGACAACCCCGCCGGGCAGCCGCCCCGGCGTACCCACGGCCTCCGGCGGTGCCGGAGAATGAACGGGTGAGCGATGTGAGACATGTACTGGTGCTGCCCGACCGGGACGCCGCGGAGGAGGTCGCAGCGGAACTGCACGACCGGTTCGGCGTCACCGAGGAGCCGCAGCTGGTCCGGGACGCCCTGGCCGGCGAGGACGACGCCGAGGACGCCCAGTGGCTGGTGGTGGTCGAGGACCCGGCCGCACGGCTGGACTCCACGGCACTCGACGCGTTCGCCGCGGAGTACGAGGGCTGGCTCGAGACTCCGTAGGGGCGAGCCGCACGCCGGGGTGCGGCTCGTCGGGTCCGCAGGGCCCTGCGGAGGGTGCGCAGGACCCGTGCGCCGTGCGGCGCTACGCCGGGCTGCCGCCGCCCTGGGACGCTGCCGGGCTGCCGCCGCCCTGAGGCGCTGGCCGGAGGCGCCGGGTCCGCGGGGCGGTACGCCGGGGTGTCAGCCCTTGGGGATGATCTGGATGTCCATCTCGATCTTGATACTCGGCCCGACCACGGCGATGCCGCGGGCCAGCATCGTCTGCCAGGTGAGCGTGAAGTCCTCACGGTGCAGCTCCGTGGTCGCCCGGCAGGCGGCCCTGGTCTCGCCCTCCAGGCCGTTGCCCAGACCGAGGTACCGGGCGTCCAGCGTGACGGTACGGCTCACACCGTGCAGGGTGAGCGCTCCGGTGACACCCCATCGCGTGCCGCCGCGGTGGACGAAACGCTCGCTGTAGAACTCGAGAGTCGGATAGCGCTCGACGTCGAGGAAGTCACCGGACCGCAGGTGGTCGTCGCGCATCCGGACGTTCGTGTCGATCGACGAGGCGTCGATGACGACGTGCATGGCGGAGTCCTCCATGCGATCGGCGATCCTCACGGCACCCGCGAAGGTGTTGAACCTGCCGTGGATCCGGGCCATCCCGATGTGACGTGCCGTGAAGCCGATCTGGGTGTGTGACGGCTCGATCTCCCAGTCGCCGGGATCGGGCAGTTGCGGAGGCTGGGCAGCCTGGAGCGAGACGTCCCCGAGAATCGCGTGCTCCCCTTCGGCCACGGTGACCGAGCCGTGGAAAGGAGTGAAACCCTCGGCCGTGACACCCAGACGGTATTCGCCCGCCGGCACTGTGGCGACCACGTTCCCGAACGGATCCGTCTCCCCGCCGACCACCTTGCGGCCCGCACTGTCGGTGACGACGTAATCGGCCTGATGCACCGGCTCGGTGACCGGGCCCAGAATCCGGCAGCTCAGCATTCCGGCGTTACGTGGCATGGGGCGAACCGCGGTGCCGTCGGCCTGTGCGGTGCCGGACTTCGCTCTGCTGCCTAGCCAACGGCCGAACATGTGCGTACTCCCCAGGGGCGGTTCTCACCTCGGGCCCTGGAAGCCGGACGTCGTTGTCGGAACAGTGGCCCGCCGACGAATACGCATTCGATCATCATTGCGATGTTCGAGGCAAACGCCGCAGCTCAGAGGGGTTGTACCGAACTGTGGCCAGCTGTGGGCCGTTGTACACAGGTAGGGCCTGAGGTCCGGATTGCGCGCGATTCCTGCCGCTGTGCGCGGCCCGTACCTGTCACGCGGTCAGGGGAGCCCGCACCGAGGGCGTGTGGGTGAGGGAGATCCCGAAGTGGTCGCGGTAGGCGGCGAGTACCTCGGCGTCGCCGCTCAGCTCCGTCCCGTGCCGCTCGCCCCGCACGGTGGTGATCAGGGTGCGGGACCTGAGCGTCACCCGGCCGTCCCCCGTGTTCCTGGAGCAGACGAGGGAACGGGTGAAGTGAGAGTCCGGCGAGGTGCGGTGGTACCAGGAGCCGGCACGGAAGTCCTCCAGCACCCGCGGGCGCGGATCCAGGCGGAACTGCTCCGAACCGTCGCGCAGCAGGTCGAGGTCTCCCTGCGGTGCCTCGCGGAAACGGAACCTGCCGCAGGGATCCTCCTGTTCGGTGCGGGAGCCGAGGTCCAGCGGGTGCAGCGCATGGTCGCCGAACCCGACGTCGACGAGCCACGGGCCCGTACCGTCCGAGGTCTCCACGCGCAGAGCGATGTGGTCGTACGGGACACCGAGGCGACCGCCGTCGCCGAAGACCCGCGCCTGGAGCGGAGTCACTCGGAATCCGAGGCTGCGCAGCAGCGCGGCGAAGGCTCCGTTGAGTTCGTAGCAGAAGCCGCCGCGGCGCTTCGTCACGACCTTGTCGACGAGCTTCTCCTCCTCCAGCACGATGTCCTCGCCGAGGTGGATCGAGAGGTTCTCGAAAGGAACGGTCCTGAGGTGGCGGAGCTGCAGCTCGCGCAGGGCCGCGGCGTCGTCTCGGGCGGGGCGGGCGGCGCCGATGCGTTCCAGGTAGGCGTCCGTCCGGGCTGGGGTGAGCGGGTGCGCCGACTGCGGGAGTTCCTCGTTCATGGCTGCAGTCTGTCGCGGCGCGCCGGGCGATGCCATGAGTCCGTGGCCCTAGGACCGCCGACGGATGTGGTGTCGGGTGCCGATGGCCGGTGTGCGGGCCGTGAGGGAGCGAGAGCCGGCACGCGGCTCCGAACCGCGCGAGCAGGACGTGCCGGTGCTCAGGACGTGCCGGTGCTGGTGCGGCAGCGGTGCGCGGCACCCGGCGCGGCTAGGGTTCACGAGCGGCCTGCCGCACGCAGTCCCGCGCCGGCGCCCGTCATCGCGATCGCACCGTGGATGTCGGTCCGCAGGACCTTCGCTCCCGTCGCCTCGAGTGCTTCGAGCGTACGGGCCGCCGGGTGGCCGTACGGATTGTCCGTGCCGCAACTGATCAGGGCGAACCTCGGGCGGGCGCTGCGCAGGAGCGCCGTGTCCTGGTGAGCCGAGCCATGGTGCGCGACCTTGAGCACATCCACCCTGGGCAGTGCGGGATGACTGCGCAACACCCCTCGCTGGGAAGGTGGTTCGAGATCCCCGAGGAGGAGCAGGGTCATCCCTCCGGAGCGTACGAGGAGTGTGACGCTCGAGTCGTTGGGCTCTTCCGTCACAGCGGCCGGTGCCGCTCCCCCGACGCCGGCAGCGGGCCAGAGCACCTGCCAGTCGACCGGGCCCGAACGGCGCCGCTCCCCCGGTACGGCCCGGACCACCGGGACGTGCGCCGCCATGGCCGTTCTCTTCACGAACGCTGCTTGCTCCGGCGGTTCGTCGAGGTTCGTCGTCTGGACGGCACCCACCTCGCGCCCTCGCAGCACACCCGGCAGCCCTCGTACGTGGTCGGCGTGGAAGTGGGTCAACAGCAGGAGCGGAACACGGGTGATACCGAGGTCGCGCAGACACCGGTCCACGAGTCGGGGTTCAGGGCCGGTGTCCACGACCACTCCCGTACCGTCCCCCGCGGCCAGCACCATGGCGTCTCCCTGCCCCACGTCGCAGAGGGCGAAGACCCAGCCAGGCGGGGGCCACCCTGTCATGAGGCGGCTGAGGGGCACCGGTCTCAGCACGGCGAGCACCAGCAGGAGCGCGGCGGCGGAGCACAGCCAGGGGTGACGGGCCAGACGGCGGGCCGACAGCACCAGCAGCGCCGTGACGCCGGCCAGGAGGGCCGCTCCGCGCCATCCACCCGGCCAGTCCACCTCCGCCCCAGGAAGGGCGGCCCCGGTGCGGGCGACGGACGCGATCCATCCGACGGGCCAGCCGGCGGCCTCGGCGAGCAGCCTCGCCACAGGCATGGACACGGGTGCCACCGCGAGAGCGGCGAACCCCAGCACCGTGGCGGGCGCCACCGCGAACTCCGCGAGCAGGTTGCAGGGGACCGCGACCAGGCTCACGCGCGACGCCAGGACCACGACCACGGGCGCGCAGACCGCCTGCGCGGCTCCGGCGGCGGCGAGCATCTCCGCGCCGCGTGCCGGTACCCCGCGCCGTTGAAGAGCATCGCTCCACCTCGGGGCCAGGGTGAGCAGCGCCCCGGTGGCGAGGACGGACAGCAGGAAGCCGTAGCTGCGGGCCAGCCACGGGTCGTACAGCACCAGCAGCAGAACGGCCATGGCCAGTGCGGGGATCAGTGACCGGCGTCGGCCCGTCCCGATGGCGAGCAGGGTGATCAGGCCACAGGCAGCCGCACGCAGAACGCTCGGCTCGGGGCGGCAGACGATCACGAAGGCGAGCGCGATCCCTCCGCCGGTCAGAGCGGTCACTCGAAGAGAGATGCCCAGTCTGGGCGCCAGCCCCCGGCGTTCGCTGCGCGAAGCCGTGCCCGGCGGGCCGATGAGGAGGAACAGGAGGATCGACAGGTTCGCACCCGACACTGCGAGCAGGTGGGTGAGGTCGGTCGCCTTGAAGGCGTCGTGCAGATCGGGCGGAACCCTTGAGGTGTCGCCGACGACCAGCCCTGGCAGGAGCGCCCGCGCATCGGCGTCGAGCCCGTCGGTGGCCTCCCTGAGGCCGGCCCGCAGGCGCCCTGCGGTGCGCTGCGGAAGAGTGGGTTCCGAAAGGACCCGCGGTGGGGCGTCCGCGTCGGTGCCGAGAACAGCGGCGATCCGCTCCCCCTCGTGACGCGGTGGCGTGAGGCGGCCGCTGATACGGAGGCTCGTCGAGGGCAGCAGCCGCCGCCACCGCGCCGACGCCTCCCCCGGGGCGACCATGACCAGGACAGGGGTGCGGAGCCTGGTCACCGTGCCGTCGGGGGCGGTCAGCCGGTCGACCTCGGCATCTACGAGCAGGGACACGGGTGTGCTGTGGTCGCCCCGTACCCGTGGCCGGGTCTGCCGGGGATCGGACGTGACCGTCACGTCCGCCTCCACCCGCGCGTACGCCGCGGCCAGGCCGGGGACGGGCCCGCTGCGGGCATCCGCCCCATGGAGGCCTGCGGCGGCCGCCCCCGCCGCAGCGCAGAGCAGCGCCCCGGCAGCGACCGTGGTGCGGGCGCCGGCACGCGCCGCGGTCGTGGTGCGGGCGCCGACACGCGCCGCGGACCTCGTGCGCCCCGGTGCCCCGGCCCGAGGCCCCGCCCGCCCTGCCGGCGGCCCTGCACCCCGCCCCGTCCCGGCCAGGGGTGCTGCTCGTGGCGCGGCCCGGGACAGGGCGGCGAGGACCAGACCTGCGCATACGCAGAGCACGGCCCCGGCCGCCACCCAGCCGCCCGGCGCATCCAGGGCCAGGGCTGCCGCAGCCCAGCACGCCAGGGCCGGAGCTACCAGCCTGAGATCGGCCGGAGCTTCCTGGCGGGGGTCGGCGGCGCCCAGCCGCCGACCCGAATCCGAGTGCACGTCAGGGACGCTCATGGCCTGACCAACGGCCGCAGGTCGGCGAACCGGCGGTCGCCGATGCCGTTGACCTCACGGAGTTCGTCGACCGAGCGGTAACCCCCGTGCTCGGTGCGGTAGTCGATGATGTGCTGGGCGAGCACCGGCCCCACCCCGGGCAGGGTCTCGAGCTGCTCGACCGTGGCCGTGCCGAGGCTCAACGGCACCACCGGACCGGTCTGCCCCACCGCGGCTCCGCCGCCCACCGCCGGTCCGCCCCTGGGTGGCGGAGCGGCGGGCATTCCCACAGCCACCTGCTCACCGTCCGTCAGAACACGCGCGCGGTTGAGCGTGCTGACATCCGCACCTTCACGGACACCTCCCGCGGCACGCAGGGCGTCCTCGACACGGGAGCCGGCCGGCAGGTGCTGGATTCCCGGCCTCCGCACCTTGCCACTCACGTCGACGACGATCCGCCCGCCGGACGCGGCACCTGCCTGCGGTCCGGCGGTGGGACCGGGCGTGAGGCCGGGCATCTGATCGGGGGCGGCTCCAGGAACATCCGCCTGGACCGCGGCGGCCTCCGCGACCCGGTCGGGCGCGCGTACGGGCTCGGGCCGGGCCGACCAGAAGTGTGCCGTCGCGAGGACCGCGCCCCCGATCAGGACGACGGCGAGCGCGGCGAGCGCGCGTGGTTCCATGCCGCACCGCAGCTGCACCCACAGGGGTAGCCGGTCGCGCAGAGCGGGCAGTGCCTCTCTCCACCACCGGGGCCCCTCGGTGGCGCCGCCGGGCATTCCGCGGCTCGGCGGGAGCGCCGGCCCGGCCTGCGGTGCCGGTGCGGAGCTCACGTCGGGTGCTGTACGCACCGGCGGAGTCAGAGCCCAGGACGGCGTCGCGCGGGAGTCCTTGGAACGGTCCCGCACCGCAGCGGGCCGTGCCGTCCCGCCGCCCCTCGCCGCCGCAGCCGTGGTCGCGGACGTGGCCGTGGCCGTGGCCCTTGGCGGACGGGCGGGCGTGGCAGCCGCCATGGTCCCCGCCGCGACGCCCGCCGGAGCCACAGGCGCCGGCCGCTCGCCGGTCAGGAGCGCCTCAGCCCTGAGCCTGGCAGCCGCCGCGACCTCGGCAGTTGGCGCGCGCCCGGTACGCCGCCTGCGCACGTGCCGGGCGGCGGTTGCCGCCCCGGGCGAGGTACCGGCCGCTCCGCCCGGCCGGACACCGGGCCTCCGCCGGGCGTACCCGGCGGTTCCGGCCCCGCGCGACAGACGATGCGCGCCGCGGTGCGAGGCCCTCCGCGTGGGCGGATCCATCGCCGCGTGCGCGGGTAGATCCGCGAGACGGAACGCCGGCGCATCCGCGAGCCGGGGTACGGACGGACCCGGAAGCCGGGGTACGGGCGCATCCGCGAGCCGGGGTGCGGGCCGGTCCGTCGCATCGCTGGTCAGATTCTGCCGGCCGGTAGCGCGGCTCGCCGGGGGAAGTGATCGGGAGGTCATGCCTCACGACGCTAGACAGGTCTGCGAAAATCCGCCGAGACAGGCTATTTCCGGTGGATAACCCAGCAGTTGTGGATATCCACATCACCCGCCTGAGTGCAGTTCAGCGGGGCGAGACCACCACGCCCAGCAGCCCCGGACCGGTGTGCGCCCCGATCACCGCGCCCACCTCGCTCACATGCAGATCGACGAGCCCCGGAACTCGGCCACGCAGCCGTTCCGCCAGCCGCTCGGCACCGTCCGGAGCGGCCAGATGATGGACGGCGATGTCCACGGCACCCGCACCGGCCTGCGCGGCCACGATCTCCTCGAGCCGTGCGATCGCCTTGGACGCCGTCCGCACCTTCTCCAGCATCTCGATGCGGCCGCCGTCGAGTTGGAGCAGCGGCTTCACGGCCAGGGCCGATCCGAGCAGCGCCTGGGCGGCACCGATGCGCCCGCCCCTGCGCAGATAGTCCAGCGTGTCGACGTAGAAGAACGCCGACGTGCCCTCCGCCCGCTTCTCCGCCGCCGCGACCGCCTCGTCCAGCCCGCCGCCCCCTTCGGCGGCCTCGGCCGCCGCGAGCGCGCAGAATCCCAGGGCCATGGCGACCATGCCGGTGTCGACCACCCGCACCGGCACCGGCGCGTCCTTCGCCGCGAGGACGGCGGCGTCGTACGTCCCGGAGAACTCGGCCGACAGGTGGAGGGAGACGATGCCGTCGGCACCTTCTTCGGCCACGGCGCGATAGGCGGCGGCGAAGACTTCCGGGCTGGGCCGCGACGTGGTGACGGAGCGGCGCTTCTGCAGGGCCAGCGCCAACGACCGCGCCGAGATCTCGGTGCCCTCTTCCAGAGCCTGATCACCCAGGACCACGGTCAGCGGCACCGCGGTGATGCCGTGCTGTTCCATCGTCTGGGGCGGCAGGTAGGCCGTTGAATCGGTGACGATCGCGACATGGCGGGACATGAGCCGGAGGTTACCTTCCGCGGTGGGTGCGCGGCAGCCCGGGACCGGCCTGCTGATCATTTCCGTACGGTCCGGCGTCCGTCCTTGACGCACCTGGGACTGTCCGCCGTGCTTCGGGGCGTGTGCGCGCCCCTCCTCTGTCGGTCCCGGCCGTAGCCCGCCTCTCCGCACACCGGCCGGCGTCTTCGCCGCCGTTGTACGTCAGTTCGTGGTCTCGGGCTTGGCGGACTTCTGCCACGGATAGCCCCCGCGCAGCCGCGGGTCCGGGGGCGTGAGCGACGGGGCTTGCTCCTGGTCGGTCGGCCCGCTCCAGCCGTGTCCGGCCGAGCCACTCGGTGCCGCCTGCTCCTCGGTCGTCCAGTGGCGCAGTGCCCCGGCCTCCAGGTCGATCTGCGCGTTGAGCGCGGCCAGATCGTCGTCGGCGAACTGCCTCGCCCGGTCGCGCGCCGCCCAGCGCAGCGATTCCGCCGAGTGTGTGATGCGCTCCGTCCGCTCCCGCAGCCCGGGCATCAGCGAGGCCACCGTCGCGCGGTCCGGCTCGCGTTCCAGGCGTTTCAGGTCGTCGTCGAGCTCGCGGCCGTGTGCACTCAGTCGCTGGAAGAGCCCCAGCGACTCCGAGAGGGAGGCGTCCTCCGCGGCCCTGGCTTCCAGCACGTCCTGAGTGGCACGCATCGACGTACGCAGTGCGAGCCGCAGCTGCGCGAGCTCCCCCGGTACGCCCGGCTGCCCGTAGCTCTTGGCCCGCAGGGCGGTGTCCTCCACGGATCGGCGGGCCTGCGTGATCGTCCGGTCCACACCGCGCTTGGCCGCGCGGACCGCCTTGACGCCGGCGTACACCCCGAGCGCCACGAACGCGACGAACAGCAGCGTCAGGATCAGGATCGCGGCTTCCATGAACGCCCCTCGGTTGTCGGATCGGCTGCCCGTGTGCGGTCGCCCCTTCTACCGTAAACGGAACGGGCAGGCCGAGGGTTCCATCGGAACCCCCAACCTGCCCGTAGGGGAAAGCCCTGGCGCGTCGGCCGGATCACCGGACCGTCGGGGTGCCGGGTCACCGGACCGCCGGACCGCCGGACCGCCGGACCGCCGGGGTGCCGGATCACCGGACCGCCGGACCGCCGGACCGCCGGGGTGCCGGATCACCGGACCGCCGGGGTGCCGTTACGCGGGAACGATGTTGACCAGCTTCGGCGCGCGCACGATCACCTTGCGGATCCCGGCCCCGCCCAGTGCGGCGACGACGTTCGCGTCGGCCAGGGCCAGCGCCTCCAGTTCCTCGTCCGAGATCGACGGGGAGATCTCCAGGCGCGCCCTGACCTTGCCCTTGATCTGCACCACGCAGGTCACGGTCTCGTCCACGACGTACGCGGGGTCGGCGGCCGGGAAGTCCTGGTGCACCACGGACTCGGTGTGGCCCAGCCTGCGCCACAGCTCCTCCGCCACGTGCGGCGCCAGCGGGGCGATCAGCAGCACCAGCCGCTCGGCCACGGACCGGGACAGCGGACCGCCCGCCTTCGTCAGGTGGTTGTTCAGCTCGGTCACCTTGGCGATGGCCGTGTTGAACCGCATCCCGGCCATGTCCTGGCCGACACCGTCGATGGCCTTGTGCAGCGCCCGCAGCGTGTCCTCGTCGGGCTCGGTGTCCACGACGGTGACCTCACCGGACTCCTCGTCGACGACGTTTCGCCACAGCCGCTGCAGCAGCCTGTACTGGCCGACCACGGCCCGGGTGTCCCACGGGCGGGAGACGTCCAGCGGCCCCATGGCCATCTCGTACAGCCGCAGGGTGTCTGCCCCGTACTCGCCGCAGATCTCGTCGGGCGTCACGGCGTTCTTCAGGGACTTGCCCATCTTGCCCAGGACCCGGCTGACCTTCTCGCCACCGTGGTAGTACGCCCCGTCGCGCTCCTCGACCTCTGCCGCCGGTACCGCGATGCCGCGGCTGTCCCGGTAGACGAAGGCCTGGATCATGCCCTGGTTGTACAGCTTGTGGAACGGCTCGGCGGACGAGATGTGCCCCAGGTCGTGCAGCACCTTGGACCAGAAGCGGGCGTACAGCAGGTGCAGGACCGCGT
This sequence comes from Streptomyces sp. NPDC102402, assembly GCF_044765765.1. Lineage (NCBI taxonomy): Bacteria > Bacillati > Actinomycetota > Actinomycetes > Kitasatosporales > Streptomycetaceae > Streptomyces > Streptomyces sp. NPDC102402. The sequence goes on along the minus strand of NZ_JBIWKR010000003.1, from coordinate 426,646 downwards.
GCTCGGCACCGCCGACGTACAGGTCGACACCGCCGGTCGGCTGCCCCTCGCGCGGCCCCATCCAGTACTGCTCGATCGCCGGGTCGACCAGCCGCTGGTCGTTGTTCGGGTCCAGGTAACGCAGCTCGTACCAGCAGGAACCCGCCCAGTTCGGCATGGTGTTGGTCTCGCGGCGGTACTTTCGCGGGCCGGCGCCGTCTCCCAGGTCCAGGGTGACGTTGACCCAGTCGGCGTTCCGGGACAGCGGGGTCTCGGGCTGGGTGTCGGCGTCCTCCGGGTCGAAGGTCCGCGGCGAGTAGTCCTCGACCTCGGGCAGCTCCAGCGGCAGCATCGACTCGGGCAGCGGGTGGGCGATTCCCTCCTCGTCGTAGACGATCGGGAAGGGCTCGCCCCAGTACCGCTGACGGCTGAACAGCCAGTCGCGCAGACGGAAGTTGACGGTGCCCTCGCCGACGCCGTGCTCCTGCAGCCACTCGGTGATCTTCGCCTTGGCCTCGACGACGCCCAGGCCGTCCAGCGAGATCTCGTCGTTGGCGGAGTTGACCAGCTTCGCCTCGTACGAGGCGAAGGCGTCCTCCCACGTCGACGCGTCCGTACCTCGGTCGTCCGACGGCTCGACGACACAGCGCATCGGCAGTTCGAAGGCGCGCGCGAACGCGAAGTCGCGCGCGTCGTGCGCCGGTACGGCCATGATCGCGCCGGTGCCGTAGCCCATCAGCACGTAGTCGGCGATGAAGACGGGGATCTTCTGGCCGCTGACCGGGTTGGTCGCGTAGGCACCGGTGAAGACACCGGTCTTGTCCTTGGCCTCGGCCTGCCGCTCCACGTCGGACTTGGCCGCGGCCTGCTTGCGGTACGCGGTGACGGCCTCGGCGGGGTTCGCGTGGCCGCCGGTCCACACGGGGTGGGTGCCCTCGGGCCAGGCTGCGGGGATGATCCGCTCGACCAGCTCGTGCTCGGGCGCCAGCACCATGTAGGTGGCACCGAACAGGGTGTCCTGCCGGGTGGTGAAGACGGTGATGTCGCCGGCTCCGTCGACCGGGAAGTCGACGCGCGCACCCTCGGAACGGCCGATCCAGTTGCGCTGCTGCAGCTTGATGGCCTCGGGCCAGTCCAGCCCGTCCAGGTCGTCCAGCAGGCGGTCCGCATAGGCGGTGATGCGCATGTTCCACTGGCGCAGCTTGGCCTTGAAGACCGGGAAGTTGCCCCGCTCGGAGCGGCCGTCCGCCGTCACCTCTTCGTTGGCCAGCACGGTGCCCAGACCCGGCGACCAGTTGACGGGCGCGTCCGAGGCGTACGCCAGGCGGTACTGCCCCAGGATGTCGGCACGGTCTGCGGCGTTCAGCGCGCTCCACTCACGGCCGCCGGGAACCGGGCGCTCACCGCTCTCGAACTGGGCGACCAGCTCGGCGATCGGGCGGGCCCGGTCGGCCTCCGTGTCGTACCAGGAATTGAAGATCTGCAGGAAGATCCACTGGGTCCACTTGTAGTAGTCCGCGTCGATCGTCGCGAAGGAGCGGCGCTTGTCGTGGCCCAGGCCCAGCCGGCGCAGCTGGATCTTCATGTTCTCCATGTTGGCCTCGGTGGAGGCCCGCGGGTGTGTGCCCGTCTGCACGGCGTACTGCTCGGCCGGCAGGCCGAAGGCGTCGAAACCCAGGGTGTGCAGGACGTTGTGCCCGGTCATCCGCTGGTGGCGGGCGTAGACGTCGGTGGCGATGTAGCCCAGCGGGTGGCCGACGTGCAGTCCCGCACCCGAGGGGTACGGGAACATGTCCATGATGAACTTCTTGGGCTTGGCGGCCAGCCCCGTGCCGTCCGCCAGGTCGCCGCTCGGGTTCGGCGCCTCGTACGTCCCCTCAGCGTCCCAGAAGTCCTGCCAGCGTGCCTCGATGTCGGCGGCCATCGCTGCCGTGTAGCGGTGCGGCGCGGCCACCTCGGCCGCGGTGTTCGTCTCGCTCATGATCCTCAAAGCTCCATCGATCGTCATCTGCCGGCGCCCACGTCTACGGACACACGTCTACGGAAACGAAAAATCCCCTCGCACAGGAGGGGACGCCGCGCCGAGTCCGACCAGGCGTTCTCACCGGTCGGGAATGATCAGCGCGGCTCGCTAAGCAGAAGGCGTACGGCACGCATGGCGTCAGGGTACCGCACGGGCCCGGCGCCCGGCCCGGCACATACGCGTGCGGAAGGACCCCCGGGCCCCCTCGCGACAGGACCGGAAGGCACATCATCCGCGCGAATCTTCCACACGACCTGCACACTCCGGGGGTTACTCCGCGTACTGCCCTCTATCGGGGCAACAACTCAAACCCCGTACCGGTCGGTAGACGGCGACCTAGCATGCGGCAACGGGACCGCTTTGCCGAGCCATTCGGAGTCGCCCCCCATGAAGCCTCATCGCAGGATCCGTTCGTCCCCCGGTCCGACCCCCGGCCAAGGAATGAGCCGCCCGCTCCAGGGCGGGCTGACCGTCGCGGCACTGGTTCTCATCCCTCTGATCGCCGTCGCGGGCAGCGACGGAACGCGTGCCGCGTTCGACTTCACCACCGGCGTCCTCACGCTGGTCTCCCTCACCGCGGCAGTCGCCTGGGGCCTCCTGGCCACCGACCGGGTGTTCCTCTCCACCCGTCAGCGCCTGGTCTGCCAGGGCATCCACCGCGCCGCCGCCGTCACCTCGCTCGGCTTCCTCCTGCTGCACGGCACGGTGAAGGTCGCCCTGGGCCACGTCGGTCTGCTCGGTGCCCTCATACCGTTCGGCACGGGCGTGAGCGGCACCGCGGGCCTCATCGGGTTCGGCTCACTGGCCGGACTGCTGATGATCACCGCCGCGGCGACCGGTGCCATGCGCAGTGCCTTCGCCACCCCGGGCAGGATCGCCGGCCGCTGGCGCGCTCTGCACGCACTTGCCTACCCGGCCTGGTGCTTCGCGCTGGTGCACGGACTGTACGCCGGGCGCCCGCCCGCGACCTGGGTCGTCGTGATGTACATGCTCTGCCTGGCAGCGGTGGCCGGCGTGCTCGGACTGCGCCTGCTGCCCGACCCGGCCAAACGTCTGCTCACCAGCCTCGTCGCCGGTCTGATCGGCACGGACGCGCCGCCGTCCGCGTCGGACCCGGTCATACGCCCCTCCCCGCCCCCCAGCCCGGAACACGCGCCTCCGCCGCCCGGCCGGGGCCTGCCACCCGACGCGCCCGGCTGGGGCGACGACGACCGCGGAATACGCGGCACCCCGGTCCGCCCACGGACGCTGACCGCCCCGGTGACACCCGCGCCCCCCGCGTACGAGCCGCCGGACCACGCGTACGAGCCGCCGGACCGCGGGGCGCAGCCGTACCGCCGGCCGGCGTACGGACCCCCGCCGTACGCACCCCCGCCGTACGAGCCCCCGCCGCGCGGTTCCGACCGTCTCGCTCCGGGCCCCGCACCGGCACCGAGTCCCCGGGCCGGGATCTCCGCGGCGTACCGAGCCGTCGTCCGCCCGGCCGCGCGGCCGGCGGAGGCGTCGGACGGCCGCTGGCCCACCCCGTCCCCCGCGCCTCCCGCGCAGTCGCTCAGGCCGGCGTACCCCCCGCCCCCGCCCTACGCCTCCACCCCGTCCTCCGACCAGGAGACCGAACAGCTCCCGGGGCCGCTCTATCCCCCCTCGGCGGGAGAGCCCTGGCACGCACCAGCAGGAGACCGACCGTGAACGTCCCCCTCCCCGATGTGCCCGAGGTCCGTGTCGTCGGCCTGCCCCAGCTGACCACCGGGTTCGACCTCGTGGACCGGCTCGGCCTCGCGATGCACCTGAAGGTGCACGGCCCCCTGGAACCGATGACGGGCGAGCGGCTGGCCGAACTGGCCGAGTCCGTCTCCCTGCGGGGCCGCGGAGGTGCGGGATTCCCCTTCGGCAAGAAGCTGCGCGCGGTCGCCAAGGCCTCCATACGACGAGGGGTGCGGCCCGTCGTCGTGATCAACGGCAGCGAGGGCGAGCCCGCCTGCCGCAAGGACACCGTGCTGCTCAACCGCGCCCCGCACCTCATCCTCGACGGCGCCCTGCTCGCCGCGGAGGCGCTCGGCGCCCGCACTCTCGTCGTGGCCGTCACGCGCAACTCCACGGAGATCTCCGTGCGCACCGCCCTGGCCGAGCGCGGTCTCTCCGACCGCCGCGGCCAGCATCTGCGCGCCAGGGTGGTGCGTACACCTGAGCGCATGGTCTCCGGGGAGGCCTCCGCGGTGATCCGGGCGGTGAACGGCGGTCCCGCCCTGCCACCGGGCCGCCGCGAACGCGCCGCGGAGTCCGGCGTGGCCGGTGCCCCGACCCTCCTGTCGAACGCGGAGACCTACGCACAGCTCGCCGTCGCCGCACGGCTGGGCTCACGCCGCTACGGCCACACCGGCCTGCCCGACGAGCCCGGCACCGTCCTGCTCACCGTCTCCGGGGCCGTGGCACGCCCGATGGTGATCGAGGTGCCCACCGGCGTGCCCCTGCGCTACGTCCTGCAGCTGGCCGGCGCCCCGCCGCTGCCCCAAGGCGTCCTCACCGGCGGCTACCACGGCAACTGGATCGACGCGATCGCCTCGCACGACGCCGTGGTCTCCAGGGCCTCCTTGGCCGCGGCGGGCGGCGCACTCGGCGCCGGTGCCATCCTGCCGATCGGGCCGGAGACCTGCCCGATCGGTGAGTCCCTGAGGATCGCGAACTGGCTGGCCGCCGAGACCGCGGGCCAGTGCGGGCCGTGCAAGCTGGGGCTGCCGGCCGCCGCGGGCGGCCTCTCCGACGTACTGAACGGGGGCGGTCCCGCCGCTCTGGAAGCACTCCGCGAGGTGACCCAGGCCGTGAAGGGCCGCGGGGCGTGCAAACACCCGGACGGATCCGCCCGCTTCCTGTCATCCACCCTCTCGGCGTTCACCGACGACCTCGCCGCGCATGTGCTCGACGGCGGCTGCGGACGCGAAACGCTCGGGGTGCTGCCTCTGCCCTCCCCCGGCTACGAGGACCTGGAGGAGTCCATCCCGAGCGGCGAGAAGCTGGCGGTCGACTGGACGCTCTGCCAGGGGCACGGCCTCTGCGCGGACATCGTTCCCGAACTGATCAGACTGGGGCCCGACGGCTATCCGGCGCTCGCGGACGCCGCCGTCCCCGTGCACCTGCGGGGCCGGGCCCAGCGTGCCGTACGGCGTTGCCCCGCACTGGCCCTCCGCATCGAGCGGGCGCCTGCCGAGCGCCCCGCGCTCCCCGGCACCCAGCGCAGGGCCCTGGGCAGCGGACGCGGCTGACCGCACACCGCCGGGACAGGCGGACCCGTACAGGGGCGGGTACGACGAGAAGCGGGGGGGGGGGGGGGGGGGGGCGGCGGGGGGGGGGGGGGGGGTAAGAGTAATATAAAAAGAACAAACGAGAAGACAAACCAGCCGGCACACAACAAGAATAAAAACAC